>JAFSPR010000006.1 GCA_017451395.1 Bacteroidales bacterium | reverse complement strand
GCTCCGGAGGCAAGCGGTGTGAGAGTCACCCCTCCGGGGGACTCCGCTTCGCTTCGCTCCGCTCCGGCCCCTCCCACTGGCTCCGCCAGCGGGCCACTCCCCCTACACTTGTCCGGGGGTGGACAAGCCCCCGGAGGGGTGACTCTCACACCGTTTGCCTCCAGAGCCTTCCTCAGGCCGCCGTAGTCCAGGCGAGGCTGGGGATCACGGCTGAGGCGGTATGTGACGGCCGTTATAATAAAACGGCCTTTCCATTCTGTCTTGAACTTGGAGGTGCGGTAGCCGTAGGCGCAGGTGGCGGGGTCAATGTGCACGAATTTGCCTTCTACGCGGTCCCAGGCACGGATATCGGCAATAATATCCTTGGCCTCAACGCCATAGGCGCCGATGTTCTGAACGGCGCTGGCTCCGCATTCCCCGGGGATAAGGGACAGATTCTCCGGACCCCAGAGGCCTTCCGCCGCCGCCCAGGCACAGAAGTCGTCGAAGACTGTTCCGGCAGCGCAAGTTACTAGTAAATGAGATTTCTCGGATTCGCTCGAAATGACAGAAGAAACCCCGTAATGCAAAACGGTTCCGGGGAAGTCCTTGGTGAAAAGGAGGTTGGAGCCGCCGCCCATAACCATTACGGGCTGAGGCAGGGAGGCAAAGTCCAGGGGCGCCAACTCTTCTTCCGACTCTATCTCAACGTACAGCGCGCATTTCACCTTCATCCGGAAGGTGTTGGGGATGGGGTAATGGGAGACCGTTTTCATTAAACCGCTGATAATAAGGCGTTTATACATTTTCCTCCCAGCAAAACAGCCGGGAGGAAAAGTTGTAAGTAATTGTTACTGAGCGTTTTGAGAAGAACGCAGGGAAATCTGCAGTTCGTCCAGTTGCTCCTGGTCTATCTGGGACGGGGAATCTATCATCACATCACGGCCCTGATTGTTCTTGGGGAAGGCGATGTAGTCCCTGATGGTGTCCTGACCGCCCATAAGAGCGCACACGCGGTCAAAGCCGAAGGCCAGACCTCCGTGAGGCGGGGCGCCGAACTTGAAGGCGTTGATAATGAAGCCGAACTTGTATTCGGCCTCCTCGGGGCCGATTCCAAGGACTTCGAACATACGCTTCTGCATATCGGCATTATGGATACGGATGGAGCCGCCGCCAAGTTCGTTTCCATTGAGGACGAAGTCATAGGCGTTGGCGCATACGCGCTCAAGGTCTTCCTTGGCGTTGCTGTAGAACCATTTTTCGTGCTCCGGCTTGGGGGCGGTGAAGGGATGGTGCATAGCGTAGAAACGCTGTGTTTCGTCGTCCCACTCAAGAAGCGGGAAGTCCACGATCCAAAGCGGAGCGAACTCCTTGGGGTTACGGAGGCCAAGGCGGCCGCCCATCTCAAGACGCAGGACGCCCAGCATTGTCTGGGTCTTGCGCTTTGCGCCGCTCATCACAAGGATGAGGTCTCCTGGCTTTGCCTCTGCGGCGGCGGCGATGGCGGCAAGGTCATCGGCCCCGTAGAATTTATCGATTGAACTCTTGAAGGAACCGTCGGCATTGACCCTTATGTAGATGAGGCCCTTGGCGCCGACCTGAGGGCGTTTTACCCACTCCGTAAGTTCGTCAATCTGCTTGCGTGTGTACTCTGCAGCGCCGGGAACGGCAATTGCGCCGATATACTGGGCGTCGTCAAGAACGCTGAAACCCTTGCCCTTTGCGGCGGCAGTAATCTCGTGGATCTTCATGCCGAAGCGGACATCGGGCTTATCCGAGCCGTAGTTATCCATGGCATCATACCAACTCATACGGGGAAGAGGGTTGGGGATGTCTACGCCGAGTACGTTCTTGAAAAGCGTACGCATCATGCCCTCGAACATGTTCAGGACATCCTCCTGCTCAACGAAGGACATCTCGCAGTCTATCTGGGTGAATTCCGGCTGACGGTCTGCGCGGAGGTCCTCGTCACGGAAGCAGCGCACAATCTGGAAGTAGCGGTCGTAGCCGGCCACCATGAGGAGCTGCTTGAAGGTCTGGGGACTCTGGGGAAGGGCGTAGAACTGACCGGGGTTCATACGTGAAGGAACCACAAAGTCACGTGCGCCTTCCGGGGTGGATTTGATGAGATAAGGAGTCTCGATCTCCATGAAGCCCTTGGAATCCAGGTAGTTGCGGCACTCGTGGGCAACCTTGTGCCTGAGGGCCAGGGCCCTTTGGAGCGGACCGCGGCGGAGGTCCAGGTAACGGTATTTCATACGGAGGTCTTCACCGCCGTCGGATTCTTCTTCAATGGTGAAGGGCGGGGTGACGCTCCTGTTGAGGATATTTATGGCCGATAATTTAATCTCGATGTCACCTGTGGGCATCTTGGCGTTTTTGGCCTGGCGCTCAACAACCTCACCGGTGGCCTGGATCACGAATTCACGGCCGAGGGAGGTGGCGGTTTCCACAAGCTCTGCGGGGGCATCGGCCTCAACTACAAGCTGCGTGATGCCGTAGCGGTCACGGAGGTCAATGAATGTCATTCCGCCAAGTTTGCGGGCTTTCTGGACCCAACCGGCCAGGGTAACCTGCTGCCCTTTGTTCTCAATGCGGAGCTGCCCGCACGTGTGTGTTCTGTACATATTTTGAGTTTAGTTATTTCAGAGTTCACAAAGTTAGCAAAAAAAAGCATATCTTTGGGAAAACTTTTAACCTATGGCTTGTTTTGTAGCACCCCTTGTTCAGGCTATCGCCACCACCGCATACCGTAAAATAAGCAGGAAGCCCGTGCCGGCTTCCGTGAACACTCTTGAGAAAATGCTCTGGGGCGGTTCCATTATGCTCATCGTAGACCACGCAATCAACGGAGAACTCACCTGGCAGTTCCCCTTCTTCACGGCGCTTTCGGAGACCGGCGGCGCCGCCCAGATGTGGCGTGAGATCCTAACCGTAGGCGTGCCCATGTGCCTTGTCATCACGGCCGTATGGGCGGTGTGGGCGCTTCTTGCCCGCCGCAAGAAAGCCGTTGTTAGTCCAATAGATTAGTAAGCGCCACAAAGTCCTCTACGGAGAGTTGTTCCGGACGCTGGGAGAAGACGGGCTGGGAGAGGAAGGACGATAATTCATCGGGCGGCCACCCCTCGCGAGTAGCTTTAGCAGCGGCCAATGGCTTAAGGGGATTTCGCATCATCTTGCGGCGCTGGCCAAATGCCGTTTTCACAACGGTCTTGAAGAGTTTTTCATCGCAGCCAAGGTCTGTGCGGGCGTTGCGGCGCAGCCTTATCACGGCGCTCTCCACTTTTGGCGGGGGTGCAAAGCAGCCGGAGCCCACAGTGAAAAGGTACTCTATGTCATACCAGGCCTGAAGCAAGACTGAAAGGATGCCGTAGGTTTTGCTTCCGGGCTTTTCTGCGATGCGCTCTGCAACCTCCTTCTGAACCATTCCCACAACCTGCGGGATGTGGTCCTTGTGGTCCAGGACCTTGAAGAATATCTGGGAGGAGATGTTGTAGGGGAAATTGCCAATGACGCAGAAGTCTCCGGGAAATATCCGCTCCAGGGGGAGGGTGAGGAAATCGGCCTCCATAAGACGGCCCTGCATGCCCTGGAAGTGCGTGAGGAGGTACTCTACGCTCTCAGAGTCTATCTCCACGAGTTTCAGATCAATGTCTTCCCTCTCAAGCAGGTACTGCGTGAGTACGCCCATTCCCGGGCCAACTTCCAGGACAGGGGTAGGCGTATGTCCTACAACCTCTGGCCACCCTCGGCCGGCCCCGTCAGGGCAAATATCCCCCTTGGGGGATGATAGGGGGGATGAACCTTCCCTCCCGAAACGGGAGGGGCCCGCAGCCGAAGGCTGTGGGAGGGGCCGTAGCGAAGCGGAGGCGGTTGTAGGACATACGCCTACCCCTGTCTCTAGCGCATCAACAATGGCGCGGGCCACTTTCTGGTCTGTGAGGAAATGCTGCCCAAGGGCCTTTTTTGCTCTAACTTCCATGTCACAAAGATACTAAAAATAGGTCAAATACTTATCAGTGGTCACCTGCATGGGCAATGAAAAGCACAAAAACAGCCGTATTTGTGTTGGTCATTGCCCATTTGGTCAACGAAGCGCACAAAAAACGCCAAAAACGTGTAATTCATTGCCCGACCCTGCCACACATATAACCCGGTGGACGTTAAGTAACTAAAACACAGTAAGTTACACAATCATTTGGGATTACCGGTAATCCCAAAGAAACCCGTAATCGATTGTAAACCAACACATTAAGTAGCACCGCATCGGCATTACAGTGGAGGGTGGTGCTAGAACTGGAAGTAGATGAAGGACTGGAGGTCCGCCGTGATGAACTGGTAGAAGAAGATCACTATCAGAACCACCACAAGGGCCATAACGGGCAGCGGGAGGGCGCTGAAAGTGAGGCGGTAACGCCTCTTGAAGCGCTCCGGGAGCCAGTGGATGAGCATTCCCAGCACAAAGAGGATGAGCACCGCGCGGTGCTGGTGGATCATAGCCGGAACAAGGCCGATGTCCCAGTGGGAGCCAATCTGGTTCACCATGTTCTTGGCGGTATTCCAGGCCTGCTCGTTGGCAAGTGCGGGGTCAAGGTTGGAGCCGCTTCGGAAGAAAAGGCGGGTGAAGGTGATGAACACAAATGTCTGGAAAATGTCCCAGGCGCTGGAAATCCACTTAGCTGCAGGAGACAGTTTAAGGGGCACCACAATACCTTTAGACGTAAGTTCCGGAGCCGAAGAAACTGTTTTCCAGCCGAAGGCCGCCCAGCGGTAAAGTGTCTTGATAAAAGTACCTGCCAGAATGATGATGAGCCACACCAGGAAGAGGTTCCAAACCGGAGCGGGAGTCCAGACGGAAAGGGCCCAGACAAGCAGGGTGAAAAAGCCCGCAATGGCGGTTTTTGCCAACATTGAGCGTCTGGTCCACACTTTATAGATAACCTGCCCAAGGCCGTTGAGACCACCCCAGATCATGAAATTCCAACTGGCTCCGTGCCACAAGCCGCCAAGGAGCATGGTATTCATGGAGTTGATGTTGGTGGTGATGAGCTTGCGGTCTCCGGGGCTCTTCCACGCCCAAAGGCCGATTGCCCCCGCAATGACAGCAACCGCCACTGCAACCCACCAGCTTCCGCTGAGGAAAGACCCCACTACGGCTACCGTGACTATAATTATATAAGTGCCGGCGCTGGCGGTACGGTTGCCACCAAGCGGAATGTAGAGGTAATCCCGCAGCCAGCGGCTCAGGGTCATATGCCAGCGGCGCCAGAAGTCCTGCGTATTGGGGGCCTTGTACGGTGAATTGAAGTTCTTGGGAAGGTAGAAGCCCATGAGCATAGCCACGCCCGTTGCTATGTCCGTGTAGCCGGAAAAATCGGCATAAACCTGCAGGGAATAGCAGAAAAGGGCCGATAAATTCTCAAAGCCGCTGTAAAGGAGCGGGTTCTCGAAGACTCGGTCGGCAAAATTCACCGCCATATAATCGGCCAGTATGAGTTTTTTCAGGAGGCCGTTCATTATCCAGAAGATGGCTATCCCGAACCACCTGCGGGAGAGGTTATATGGCTTATGAAGCTGCTCCACAAACTCCACGGCGCGGACGATGGGGCCGGCCACCAGTTGCGGGAAGAAACTGAGGTAGAAGCCAAAGTCCAGGAAGTTCTCTACCGGCCCAATTTTCCGGCGTTTGACGTCCACTATGTAACTTACCGCCTGGAAGGTGAAGAAGGAGATTCCAACAGGGAGAATGATGGCGTCTACGCGGAAAAGGGATGTGCCCGTGAGGGCGTTCAGGAACTCTCCAAGAACGTCGTGAACCTCAATGGAAAGCCCGAAGAGGTTGTTCACAAAGTCCGTTATGAAGTACGCGTACTTGAAATAAGCCAGAACGCCAAGGTCTATCACGACGCTTACCGCCGTAAGGGCCCGTCTCCAGCCTTCTTTCTTAAACCGATACAGCCCCTTTGCCGCAAAGTAGTTGTACACTATCACAAATACAAGGAGCGCCAGGAAAACGCCGCTTGTCTTGTAATAGAAGAAAAGCGACACCGCAAAGAGGAAGCCGTTGCGGAGGAGCACCTTGCTGTGGAACAGGGAGAACGCCGCAAAAACCAGCGCGAAGAACGCCCAGAAGTAGAACTGGGTGAAGAGCAGCGGGTGCGCCTGGTCAAAGGAGAACAGGCTCACGGCAAAGTCCCGTATGATGTCCAATAGCGTCATCTGTACTCCATTATTGCATCAAAGAGAAGGTCCCCGATGAGGCGGTAGCCGGCGGGGGAGAAATGCACACGGTCTCCCTGCATAAGGCCGGCCTCTTTCCAGGCGTCGGAGGAGCCGTAGCCGCCCATAACCTCATACAAATCCCAGAACACGCCGTCAAATTCCCTAGCAAGTTCACGGAAGGCCTTTTCTACGTCAGGGGTATGCGGGTTCACGTATTTTCCCTTGTAATAACTGTCGTTGATGCCGGAAAAGAGCACGGCGCAGCGGGGATTGACGTCCCGCACCTGACGGAGGAGGAAGCGGTAGTTTTCCTTGAATCGGCGAGGATCGAAATCGTGGCCCTGGATGTCGTTGATGCCGATTGAGAATATCACAAGGTCCGGCATCACGCGGGAAAGGTCCTCGGCCCAGTGGGAGCACTTTGCCCAGGAGGAGGTGGAGGCGCCGTTGATTCCGGCCTCGCTGTAGGTGAAGCCGCCGCCGGAGCGGTCAAGGTAGAGGCCGCGGAGGGTGTATCGGCCCTCTCCTTTAAAGAAGAGTTGCAGCCAGTCCGTGTAATAAGGAAGGTCGAAGTGCGTGTACTGGTGGGATGTGACGCCGTAGACGGTGTCCCTGCCCTGAAGCAGCAGGACTGGCTCCATCTCCCCTTCCCCAAGGACGTCCACGCGGTTGAAGGCGTAACTCTGGCGGAGCACGGGACCGCCGTTACGGGCAAGGTCCACGGCTACGCGGGAGGCGGTGTCCTTAACCTCGGCGGCAATGCCGGTGAGGCCGAGGTCGGAGCCATCGGCCTTTATGCAATTATGGGATTCCCAGAGGCCGGAGTAGGAGGTTGTGTAACTGACGGGGGTGTTGGTGAGGGCCGCCGCGAAGGGGAAAACCAGGCCCCTGCCGCCGTCCAGGCCGTATCTGAGGGAGAGGAAGCGGGTGCGGAGGCGGTCACTCCAGGTGCCGCCCTGAACGTGGGAGCCACCTACGTGAAGGATCCTTACGTCTCCGGTGCCCCAATGCACCAGAGAGTCAAGTTTTTGCCTGAAGGCGGTAAATGAGGCCGATTCTCCCTCAAGACCGCGCGGAAAGAGCACGGGAGGGCGCTGGGCTGCGCACGGCACTGCCAGGGCAAGAAGGACTATAAGGATGAGACGCTTCACTTGACCAGGCGGTAATAATCGTAATATGTAAGGAGGGAATTGGAGAGGGCGTCTCCAACCTTCTGGGCGCCGGCAGGGGTAAAGTGGATGTAGTCCGGACCGGCGTAGGGGGGATTGTGCTTAACCCACTGGCCCATAGAGTTCTCCCCTCCCATCATACGGAAGAGGTCCCAGTAAGCGGCGCCGTTTCTCAGGGACGTTGACTTGAGGGAATCCACAAGTTCAGGGAGGCGGGGCCAGGTGACAATGCGGCCGCCCACGCTCTTTCCCATATCGGACGGGCCGATAAAGAGGATGCGGGCCTCCGGGGCCACCTCCTTGAAGTACTGAAGCTGGGCTTCTATCTGCTCCTGGTACTGCTCGATGACCTTGGTGTTACGGGCTACGGGCATATAGTTTCCGCCAAACTGGAGGATGATGAGACGGGCGTCCATCATTGCCATACAATCGGCCATAAGGGCCTTGTTTATGCGGGTGAAAATGGTGCCTGAGCAGCCCCTGAGGGGGATGTTGTCCACCTGGACGCCGGAATCTGGATCGGCCGATATTCCGTAGATTTCCGCGTTGCCGCTGAAGCGGAGCACGGCTTTCTGGACTGGCCGGCCGAAGTGCCAGGTGACCTTGTGGAGGCCGCTCTCGCCCACGTCCTCCACGGGAACGGGCCTGAGGGTGTCGGAGACGGCTCTTACGGAGAATCCGCCGCCGGGACGGCCGTAGAGGACGGTGACGGCTTCAAAACTGTGCACGCCTTCACGGGCGTTCTTGTTGCTTGTAGAACGGAGGGTGACCGTGCCGCCGCCTGTGAGCGTAACCACCTGGGCCAGAATGCCGTATCGGCTGTGGCCGGCGCGGACCGTGGTGGAGTCTCCGTACATTGTGTATTGGACAAAGCCGCCGCTGGCCGTCTTGGAGATGCTGGCCGACGGGACGTTGCTGAGGGCCGGGAAAAGGCCGGTGCCGCTCCCTCCGAACCTTGCCTGGAGGTCCTGGCGGAGGTCCTGGGAAATGCGGTCAAGTTCTATCTGGGAGTCTCCGTAGTGAACTACGCGGCTGAGGCCAGGGGCTTCAAAGTCTTTGAAAACGGGGCGGAAAAAGTCTATGTCATCCCCGGGAAGATAGATGCGGTCCGGGTTTTCCGTGAAAAACTGCCTGTAGTACTCCAGGGTGTCCTGCTTCATCTTGAAACGGGCCTCAACGGCATTCAGGACGGAGTCTACGTCCACCTTGGTCTCATTTGCATCCCTCAGGGTTGCCTGCATATTGGAGAAACGCAGGGTGAGCGGCCCGGCGGCGATGCCATCGGCCGGCATAACCAGCCACAGCACGCCCAGGGCGGCGAAAACGCTGAGAAGGAATATGAGTACCTGACGGGCTTTCACGGACTACACTTCCGTGGCGGTGGCGAATTCCGAGAGGAAGCGCATATCGTTCTCGAAGTAGTGACGGAGGTCGTTGACCTGCCACTTGAGCATTGCGATACGCTCCACACCCATGCCAAATGCGAATCCGGAGTACTGGGAAGGATCAATTCCGCTGGCCTTTAGGACGTTGGGATCCACCATGCCGCAGCCCATGATTTCCAGCCAGCCGGTGCCTTTGCAGATGTTGCAGCCCTTGCCCTTGCAGATATTGCAGGAAACGTCAACCTCTGCGGAAGGCTCCGTGAACGGGAAATATGAAGGCCTCATGCGGATCTCCGTATCGGCGCCGAACATCTCACGGGCAAACAGCAGGATGGCCTGCTTTAGGTCTGCGAACGTGACGTCCTTGTCAATGTACAGGCCCTCCACCTGATGGAAGATGCAGTGTGCGCGGGCCGATATTGCCTCATTGCGGAAAACGCGGCCGGGGCACACCACGCGGATGGGCAGCGGATGGGTTTCCATGGTGCGCACCTGCACTGAAGACGTGTGAGTGCGGAGAAGGAGCGGATTGAGGTGGCCGGTACTCACGAAGAATGTATCCTGCATCTCACGGGCGGGGTGATTGGGAGGGAAGTTCAGGGCCTCGAACACGTGGTAGTCGTCCTCAATTTCAGGGCCCTCTGCCACATCATATCCAAACTTGCGGAAGATATCCACAATCTGCTGACGGACAATAGAAACGGGATGCCTGGCTCCCAGCGGGAAAGCATCTCCTGGCATTGAAAGGTCCTCCTTGGGGGCATCTGCCACGGCTGCGGTCTCTGCTGCGGCCTTCAGTTCATCTATCTTTGCAATTGTGTACTGCTTGAGTTCATTGAGCTTCTTGCCGTACTCCTTCTTGAGTTCCGGGGCGATGTTACGGAACTCGTCCATAAGGGCCGTTATCTCGCCTTTCTTTCCAAGGAAACGTATACGGGCTTCTTCTGCCTCTTTCTGGCTGGTGGCTTTCAGTTCCTCCAGTTCTTTGAATATTCTTTCAATGGCTTCTTTCATTGCTTATCTTTCTTATAACTTACAAAGATAACTATTTTTTGCCGATTTCCGCCATGGAATTGCAGGAGCTCCGTCGCAGGTGGCAGAACATAGCGTCGCAGGTGACAGGATAGAACGTCGCAGGTCTGAAAAAATGGTCGGACCTGCGACACTTTTTTACTCCAGTGGTCGATTTGCGTCGCAGGTGACGCCAAAAACGCAGACCTGCGACGGTTTGGCCACGGACCTGCGACACTTCACGGACAAATCTGCGACAGTTTGGCCACGGACCTGCGACAATGGCACATCCATGATGTCTTGGGGCAATGATTCACACGTTTTGGGCTGTTTTTGTGCATTTCGTTGCCCCGCTGGGCAATGATTCACACGTTTTCAGCCGTTTTTGCGCATTTCGTTGCCCCGTTGGGCAATGATTCACACGTTTTCAGCCGTTTTTGCGCATTTCGTTGCCCGGTTGGGCAATGAATCACACATTTTGGGCTGTTTTTGTGCATTTCGTTACCCTATACGCGGAGGGGAGGTGTTGGTGGCAAAACCTGTAGCCGCCCGCGGCTGAACCCCGTAAGGGCATATGTCCCCTGGGGGACCATAGGGGGATGAGGCAAACACCCGGCTTGCCGGGAGGGGCCCGCTGGCGGACGTGGCGAAGGACAAACTAGTTTGTCCGGCGGCACGGCAGACAGTGGGAGGGACGAAGTGAGCGAAGCGAACGAAGGGTTTTGCCACCAATACCTTCCGCAGCGGCCTGAGCACCGAAAGCGGCAATTGGTGGAGGTTAAGTGATTGATATACAACAATTTACCGAATAGTTTGGGGTTACCGGTTTTCCCAAAGGATTCAATAAGTAATTTATACACAGAAAGTTAGCCCCCACCGCATCGGCATTACAATATGGGGCCAAAGGGGTGGGGGTAACGTGGGATAAATTACGAAGCGAGGGCCCGCGCGATAGTGTAGCAAAGTCCCTCCAACGAGGGGAGGGATTTAGCCACGAGGGGAGGGATTTAGGGTGGGGGTAACGTGGGGCAATAGCTGCACGCACATCGGAGGCCAAAGGCCGACTAAGCCCTCCCCCGAGGGGAGGGTTTGGGTGGGGGTAACGTGGGCTAAGTTACGAAGCGAGGGCCCGCGCGATGGTGTAACTTAGTGCAGCATCACGGTGAGTCCGGCCATGACGATGGAGACCATGCTCATGAGCTTGATAAGGATGTTGAGGGAAGGGCCGGAGGTGTCCTTGAAGGGGTCTCCAACGGTGTCGCCTACCACGGTGGCGTGGTGGCTGGAGGAGTTCTTGCCGCCGAAGTGGCCTTCCTCAACGTATTTCTTGGCGTTGTCCCAGGCGCCGCCTGAGTTGGCCAGGAAGATGGCCATGACG
>JAFSPR010000079.1 GCA_017451395.1 Bacteroidales bacterium | reverse complement strand
ACCTCAAGCCCACCGTGGAGCCCCGTATCACCTGGGACAACAAGGTGTTCTGGAAACTAGCCAAGTTCTTTGCGCTCACCCTTTCCACCAACCTCATCTACGATCCCCTGGTGAAACTCACCGACAAGGACGGCAATCTCCTTAACGCAGGCACCAAGAACGAGGGCAAGGGCGTCCAGTTCAAGGAATTCCTGGAATTCGGCTTCACCTACACAATCGCGCACAAGCACTAGCCATATGCTCCTTGTTGCAGTAAGCGGAGGCATTGATTCGATGTGCCTTGCAGAAAAGGTTCGCCAAAGCGGCGAACCTTTTGCCATTGCGCACTGCAACTTTTCTCTCAGGGGGGCCGATTCCGACGCCGACGAAGCATTCGTACGTACCTGGGCCGCCCGTTATGGCATTACCTGCCACGTAAAGCGCTTTGAAACATCGGCCTATGCCACCCAGGAAGGCATTTCAATTGAGATGGCAGCACGGCGCCTCCGCTACCACTGGTTCGGTGAACTCTGCCGGGAAAAAGGCTACACGGGCGTTGCCGTGGCGCATAACGCCAATGACAACGCGGAGACCCTTATCCTCAATCTATTACGCGGAACCGGCGTACGAGGCATCCTTGGGATGAAGGCCAGCGGCTTTATCCCAGATCCGGATTTTCCCGATATTCCCCTCCTTAGACCTCTTCTTGGCATGACCCGGGAGGAGATTGAGGCCTTTGCCGCAGAAAACGGCCTCCAGTGGCGTGAGGATGCCACAAATGCTCTCAACGACTACAAACGCAACAAGATCCGTAACCTTGTCTTCCCCGTCTTCCGTGAAATCAACCCCCGCTTTGTGGAGGTCCTGAACCGGGATATGGAAAGGTTTGCAGAAGAGGGCGTATGTCCGCCAACCGTCGGCTGCGCCGACCCCTCCCAAAGCAGGCTTTGGGCCCCTCCCTCTTACACGGCCGAGGGTGGCCATGGGTTTTCGGACATACGCCCTCTTCTGCAAACAGAGTTTACCATAACCGAAGAGTCCTGGGATGAGACGAAGGGGGTGAAGCAGCCGGAGGGGATGCTCATTATGGATGCGGAGAAGGCGGGAGAATATATTGAAGGAACTTGGGAGCAGGGAGACTGGATCAAACCCCTGGGGGCACCGGGGCGGAAAAAGATGCAGGACTGGTTCACGGATCACCACATTCCTGCCGATGAAAAGCCGTTTGTGCCGCTTCTGAAATCGGCCAAAGACCCCCACCACGTGCTTGCAGTAATCCCCTACTGCATTGACAACAGCGTGAAAGTCACTTCACGGACAAAGAAAATCGACCGCGTCCGGACCCTCGTTAAAGAGTAGATCCAGGATTGAAAGGCCGGGGGTGAAACCGCCCATACGGTCACGGAAAACCTGGTAGTAGGGCCTTTGAATCCCAAGGTCCAGCATAACCGTATCCGGGCGCTTGGGGTGAATGGAGAATCGATAGTCACCGGCCACGGTATCAGGCGGCGTAAAAGCGGCGGTGGGTTCAAGGGCGCAGGGCAGGTGCAGCCTGTCAAGGCACCACCGAATGAGCCCGAGGTTCAGATCCCACAGGCGCTCCGGGCGTGAATCAAGTATCTCAAAAAGGCCGTCGCGGTAATACTCATAGAAAGCGGCATTCTCGTACGCCGTATCAAGGGCACGCTCAGTGCGGACAACCCACGGGGTGGAGTAATCCACCAGGACCTCACGGATTGACATATCGGCCTTATGGACAACGGGAACCTGCAGCATCTGGACTCCGTCTCCGGCAAGGATGTAGCAGCGGTTGCGGTAACTCTGCTTCTGATAACGCTCGCAGGCCTCCAGCGAGGCCTGCATATCACGTGCCGCCAGGGCGAACCACTGGACCGGCGGAAAGTATGCCGTGGAAAGGAGCACAGGCGCTAGCGGCGGGGCTTGGGGATGATGCCGCGGGAAGACTCCCTCACGAACTTAAGGATGGTGTCACGCTCCGGAGTCTGGGGAAAATTAGCCTCAATGTACTCCAGGGCCTGGCTCACGTTCATTCCTTTGAAATAGATTGTGTCGTAGATGTCCTTTATCTCGTTCACCTTCTCCTCAGTGAAGCCGCGGCGGAGAAGTCCCACGCGGTTGACGCCTTCAAAACTGATGGGGTCACGGCCTGCCAGCACATACGGAGGAACGTCCTTGGAGAGTTTTGAGAAAGCGCCCACGAAGGCGTGCGTGCCTACGCGGCAGAACTGATGGGAGCCGGACTTGCCGCCCATAATGCCCCAGTCCTCAACGTCCGTTTCTCCGGCAAGGCCCACGTAACTGACTATGATGCAGTGATTGCCCACGGTGCAGTCGTGCGCGATGTGCGCGTATGACATAATTAGGGTATCATTGCCGATTTTAGTTGTGCCCTTGCCGCTGGCCCTGGTGCCGCGGTTTATGGTGGCGCACTCACGGATATTCACGCGGTCACCTATCTCCACCCAGGATTCTTCTCCCTCGAACTTGAGGTCCTGGGGAATGGCGCCCACCACCGCTCCGGGGAAAACAGTGCAGTTCTCTCCAATGCGAACGTGGTTGTAAATGGTGGCATTGTTGAGCACCTTGGTTCCGGCGCCGATAGTGACATTTGCGTCAATGAAAGCGAAAGGTCCTACCTCAACGCCGTCTCCAAGTACGGCGTCAGGGTGAACGCAGGCCATAGGATGAATCTTTATCATAGTAGTTTACTTAATCTTAGAACGGAGAAGTTTTGCCATTCTGGTATTGAGCGCGTGCCCGGGCTTGAAGGCCGTGACTCGGGCATTGAGGTACCCGCCCACAAGCCTGAGGTCTCCGATGAGGTCCAGGAGCTTGTGGCGGCCGCATTCGTCGGGGAAATTGAGTTTGAGGTTATTCAGATAACCGTCATCCGTGACGTGAAGATCCGGAAGGCTGAAAAGCCTGGAAACCCACTGGAGTTGCTCCTCAGTAGCCTCCTGCTCCACAATAACTATTGCATTGTCAAGGTCTCCGCCCTTTATGAGGTTGTTGCGATACAGGTACTCAATCTCGTGGAAGAAACAGAAGGTGCGGCTTGGGCCGATTTCCGTAGCGTAGTCAACGCCAATGTCCCAGTGGACGTTCTGGACGCCGATTATGCGGGACCCGAAGTCCACCGTCACGTCAATGGAGGGGGCCGATGACGGCTCTACCCTTATCCAGGAACCGGAATTCTCATCCTCAATTTCAACCACGTCACTGAGTTCCAGATACTTTCTGGGAACGCCCTGGTTCTGGAGGCCATCGGCCTGGATTGCCTCTACGAAATAGCGCGCGCTGCCGTCCATAATGGGGACCTCTATATTGTCCAGTTCAACTATGGCATTATCTACGCCAAGGCCGGTGAGGCAGGACATTATGTGCTCTATTGTAACGGCCACCGTTTCCTTGTAGGAGATTGTGGTGCTGCGCGCAGTATTTGAGACATTTTCCGCGACTGCGATGATGACGGGCCTGTACCTCAGATCAGTCCTTCGGAACTTTATGCCGGTTTCCGGAGGCGCGGGCATAAGTTTCATATGGGCATAAGTTCCCGTATGAAGGCCCTTACCTTCAAAATAGTAAGATTTCTTTAGTGTATGCTGACTATTTTGCATCAATTCCTTATCCTTGACAAAAGTGTGCAAAGATAAGAAATTGATGCGTAAAATCCAAAAAGGGGCTATTCCTCCGCCTGGCGCTTGAAAATAGCGTAGGCCTTCATATACTGCTTCACGGGGATAACTGGCGACCCCACAAGGACTTCTCCCTCCTTACGGATGTTGCCGATAACGCCTCCCTGGGCGCAGATGGTGGTGTGGTCGGCAATCTTGAGATGGCCGGCAACGCCAACCTGGCCCGCCAGGATGCAGTATTTGCCTATCTGGGTTGAGCCTGCTATTCCGCACTGGGCGGCCATAGCGGTGTGGTCCCCTATTATAACGTTGTGGGCAATCTGGCAGAGATTGTCTATCTTGACGCCGTTCCCTATGATGGTGGATTCCATCTGGGCACGGTCTACGGTGGTATTGGCGCCAATCTCTACGTCGTTGCCGATAACAACGTTCCCAAGGTGCTCTATCTTTTCCCAACTGCCGTCAGGCTGCGGGGCGTTGCCGAAGCCATCGGCCCCTATCACTACTCCGCTGTGGAGGATGACGTTGTTGCCGATAACCATTCCGGGATAGATGCGCACGCCGGGATAGAAGATACAGCCGCTGCCTATGGTGCAGTTTTCACCTATATACACGTGTTCGTGGATGACGGTATTGTCCCCTACAACCGTGTGGCGGCCCACATAGGAGTAATCTCCAAGGTAAACCTTCTTGCCGAATTTGGTGGAGAGGAACCAGCGGGCCCTGAGGCTGCGGTGGCGCTTTGCCTTCTTCTTTTTATCGGCCACATACTTCAGGAGTTCGGCAATTGCGCGGTAGGCGTCCTCCACCCTCACCATTGTGGGCGTGACGGCCTCCTTTGGCTGGAAGTCCTTTCCCACGATGAGGATGGATGCCTTGCTGCTGTACACGAAGGGCTCGTATTTTGGGTTGGCGAAAAAACTCAGGGTACCGGGCTTTCCGTGCTCGATCTTGGCAAACTTTGTGGCCTTGGCGGCTTCGTCGCCTTCCACGGTACCCTTGAGCAGTTGCGCCAGGAATTTTGCAGTTAATTCCATACTAAATAAGGGGCTCTGCGGTCATTGCGGCGGGCTTGGGGATGCCCATCAGTTTGAGGATGGTGGGAGCCACGTTGCAAAGGGCGCCGTCCTTCACTTTCTTAACCTCCGGCCCGGCATTGATTACCACAAACTGTACGGTGTTGAGAGAGTGGGCGGTGTTGGGGGTGCCGTCTGCGTTCACGGCAAAATCCGCGTTGCCGTGGTCTGCGGTAAGAAGCACCACATAGTCCTTGGCGATTGCTTCCTTCACTACCTCTCCCACCAGTTTGTCGATGCAGGTGACCGCGCGGGTGATGGAATTGTAGATGCCGGTATGGCCCACCATATCTCCGTTTGCGAAGTTGAGGATTATCATATCCTGCTTCCCGGAGCGGATCTGGGCGATGAGTTTCTCTGCAACCTCAGGGGCGCTCATCTGTGGAAGGAGGTCATAGGTGGGAACCTTGGGGCTGTTCACAAGGATGCGGTCCTCGTTCTCGAAGACGGTTTCACGGCCGCCGTTGAAGAAGAACGTCACGTGGGCGTATTTCTCTGTCTCCGCTATCCTCAACTGATGCTTTCCGGCCTTGGAGACGGTTTCACCAAGGGTATCCTGCACAAGTTCCTTGTCAAAGAGGATGTGCACGCCGGTGAATGAGGCGTCATAGGGAGTGAGGCAGCAGTAGTAGAGGGGGATGGTGTGCATCCCTTCCTGGGGCATATCCTGCTGGGTGAGGACGGAAGTGAGTTCACGGGCGCGGTCATTACGGAAGTTGTAGAAGATGACGGCATCTCCTTCCTCTATGGTTGCAACGGGCTTTCCGTTTACAGTGACCACGATGGGCTTTATGAATTCATCGGTCACATCTGCGTCATAACTGGCCTGGATGCCGGCCTGAGCGCTTTCAAAGGCTGCGCCCTTACCCTCCACAAGGAGGTCGTAGGCTTCCTTCACACGGGCCCAGCGCTTGTCACGGTCCATGGCATAGAAACGGCCGCAGACGGAAGCAACCTTACCGGTGGTCTCCTTCATCTTCTCCTCAAGTTCCGCCACAAAGCCAAGACCGCTGCGGGGGTCTGTGTCACGGCCGTCCATAAAGGCGTGGACGTACACTTTCTCAAGGCCTTCCTCCTTGGCTACGCGGAGGAATTCGTACACGTGGTCAAGGGAACTGTGAACGCCGCCGTGGGAGGTAAGGCCCATCAGGTGGAGTTTCTTTCCGCTCTTTTTAACGTAATCGTATGCCGCCCTGATCTCCTTGTTCTCAAGGAGTCTGTGTTCACGGCAGGCAATGTTGATTTTAACAAGATCCTGATAAACTACGCGGCCGGCGCCAAGGTTCATGTGACCAACCTCACTGTTACCCATCTGGCCGTCAGGGAGACCCACGTATTCGCCGCAGGCCTGAAGATGGCCGAAAGGATATTTTTCACGGAGGGCGTCAATGTTGGGCGTGCCCTGGGTCCAGATTGCGTTTGAGTAGTCGTGACGGCCTTCACCCCAGCCGTCCAGGATCATAAGAAGTACTTTTCTGTTCATTTTCAGGTTAATTATTCTACAACAGGTGCAGGTGCGGGAACGGGAGTAGGTTCTGCGGGTACAACGGGCCTCGGTGCCTCGGGGACCTCGATTTCCTGGTGGGACTCGATTACCTCCTGGGCCTGCTCGGCCTTCTGCTCTGCGGCCTCGGCCTTGACGGCAGCCTCCTCGGCGGCCTTCTGGGCCTTGATGAGGTCTTCCTGCTTATTTGCTATATTCTGCTGCTCCTTGAGGTCTTTCTTACCCTGGCTGACCTCTTTCTTTGCAGCCTTCACATCTTTCTTCGCGGCGGCGATGTCCTTCTTTGCGGCGCTGATCTCCTTCTTCAGGGAGTCCATAGTCTTCTTGTTCTGGTTTACCTTGGACTCGGACTCCTTGTATTCCTTCTTGGCCACATTGAGGTCCGAAGTGAGTTCCTTGAGTTCGTTCTCAAGTTCCTTCACGGCCTGTTTATCGGCAGAATCGAACTTGCCGTCATCCACCTTGCGGGCCTTCTTCTCAAGTTTGAGGGCGGCCTTCTTGGCCTTGATCACATCACCCTTCGCCTTGAGGGACTGCTTCAGGACGGAAAGGGACTTCTTGCCCTGATTGTACTGGTCCTTGGCTTTGTCGTACTGCTGCTCCAGTTTGCCGATATGGGTCTGGCTGGCCGATATCTGTTTGTCGGCGGCACGCTGGGTCTCAGAGAGTTCCTTCTCCTTCTGCTGGAGGTTCTGCTCTGCGGCCTCGATGGCCTCCTTGTTGGTCTGGGCCTGGGCGGCGGTAACCGAGAGTGCAATTGCAGCAAGGGCTGCGATAACGATACGTACCTGTTTCATATAATAGCTATTTTAGTTTTCTAACCTGCAAATTTAATCATTTTTCCCTATATTTGTAAAGTTAATTGAAAGCTATGACTAAAGAAGCAATTATTCAGGCCATATCGGCCACAATAGAGGAAAGGGGCTGCTTCCTTGTGGAAGTGACCGTGAGCCCGGACAACGACATTGAGATTGTGATTGAGAAAGAGCAGGGGGATGTAGACTGGGAAGACTGCGCAGCCATAGACAAAGTGATGCACGAAGCCTTCGACCAAGACGTTGAGGATTACGCACTTACGGTTTCTTCGGCCGGGCTGGACAGGCCGTTCAAGGTTTACAAGCAGTATGTCAAGGCCCTGGGCACAAAGGTGGATGTCAAGTTCAAGGGCGGGAAACGCCTCACCGCAACCCTTTCGGCCGCAACGGAAGATTCCGTAACGCTCCTCTACTCTGCCATGGAGGCCGTGGAAGGCAAAAAGAAGAAGGTTAAGGTGGAGCATGAGGACAGCTTCGGCCTTTCTGAAATCAATTCCGTCACACCTTACATAGAATTTGAATAGGCTGCATTTTGTTTTTTAAGGAAAATTTGCTACCTTTGCACCCGTGAACGAGATAGAGGACGCCGGTCCCCTATCTTTTTTTATAGAAATGACAATATAAAATATATAAAATGGCAAAAGAAAAAGAGAAAGAAATCACCTTGATCGATGCTTTCAAGGATTTCAAGGAAGAGAAGAGCATTGACCGTCCGGTGATGCTTGGTGTCCTGAAGGATGTTTTCCTCACCCAGCTTGCAAAGACCTACGGCAGCGCAGACAACTTCGACGTCATCATCAACGTGGACAAGGGAGACTGCGAGATCTACCAGAACTTCGAGGTAGTGGAAGAGGTTGAAGACCCCGTGACCCAGATCACCGTGGAGGAGATTGCCGCAGAGACCGGCGACGACGACTATGAGATCGGCGACACCTTCGCCCGTAAACTCTCCCTCGCCTCCTTCGGCCGCCGCGGTATCCTCAACATCCGCCAGAACCTCCAGGGCCGCATCATGGACATCGAGAAAGCCAACGTGTTCAAGAAGTACTCCGAGCGCGTGGGTGAGATTTTCACCGGTGAGGTTTACCAGACCTGGAAGAATGAGGTCCTCATCCTGGACGAGGACGGCAACGAACTCCGTATGCCCAAGTCCGAGCAGATTCCCGGAGAGCACTTCAAGAAGTCGGATTCCGTCCGCGCCATCATCAAGAGCGTGGAGATGAAGAACAACACCACTCCCTACATCGTCCTTTCCCGCACCACGGACAGTTTCCTTGAGAAACTCTTCGAGATGGAGGTTCCCGAGATCTACGACGGCCTCATCACCGTGAAGAAGGTTGTCCGCATCCCCGGAGAGAGGGCAAAGGTAGCCGTAGAGTCCTACGACGACAGGATCGATCCCATCGGCGCCTGCATCGGCGTGAAGGGATCCCGCATCATGGGAATCGTCCGTGAACTCCGCAACGAGAACATAGACGTAATCCAGTGGAGTTCCAACCCTCAGCTGATGATCCAGAGGGCCCTCAATCCCGCACGCATCTCCCGCATAGACCTGGGCCAGTCCCCCGAGGACAAGATCAAGGTCTTTATGCAGGCCGATGAAGTGAAGAAGGGTATCGGCAAGGGCGGCGTGAACATCAAACTGGCAGGTATGCTGGTGGGCCGCGAAATAGAGGTCTGGAGGGAACTCCAGAAGAACGAGGAAGAGGAGGACGACGTCCTTCTCAGCGAGTTCGCGGATGTCATCGAGCCCTGGAACATCGAGCGCCTGCAGTCAATTGGCTGCGACACTGCACGCAGCGTCATGGCCCTTGCTCCGGAAGATATCGCTACCAGGGCAGACCTTGAGGACGAGACAGTGGAAGAGGTGCTGAAGATTCTCCGCGCCGAATTCGAAGACTAATTCAGAAACAAAAAGGGGTTATATATGGCAGAAATAAGACTATCGAAACTTATCAAGCAATTTAATATCGGGCTTGACACCCTGGTTGACTTCCTCAATTCAAAGGGAGCCGGCATAGAGGATGCAAACCCTAATATGAAGGTATCGGACGAGTTCCTCCCTGAACTTCACAAGAAGTTCGGCAAGGACCTGGAACTCAAGGAGGCTGCGGAAAAAGTGGACGTGAAACTCACTGAAATCCTTGACAAGGCCTCCAAGAAAGGCCCTCAGGAAGAGGACGACTACGAGCCCGAGAGAGTTACCGTCATCAAGAGCAACAACCTGTCCCGCAAACCGGAACCGGAGCCCGTTCCCGTGGTGGAACCTGAACCGGAACCCGTAGCGGAGCCGGAACCGGAGCCCGTGGCAGAACCGGAACCCGTCTCCGTTCCCGAGCCCGAACCCGAACCCGAACCGGAGCCCGTGGCAGAGCCTGAACCGGAACCCGTAGCGGAGCCGGAACCGGAGCCCGCGGCAGAGCCTGAACCCGTTGAAGAGCCCGAACCCGTGGAGGAATCCCCCGCCCCGACCCCAGCGGAAACTCCTTCCAAGGACGGCGCCCCGTTCAAGGTGGTAGGCAAGATCGACCTT
>JAFSPR010000078.1 GCA_017451395.1 Bacteroidales bacterium | reverse complement strand
GGTTTCATTTGAGGAGTTATCCTGCGGCTGTTTGGCGCAGGAGAATGCCATGAGGACGGCACTCAGGAGGAGGTATGTGAGTACGTTATTTTTCATATCAGCTTTCCTCCACAATGATGTTGTAGCCCTGGTCACTCCAGCCAACCGTAGAGGCCGAAATGGTGATGACGTTGTCAAGGCCGATGTTCAGGGTATAAATATACTTCTTTCCGGGTACCCATTCCGTGATAGTGCCGCCAAGGGCAACTTTTACCGGAGAGTTGTTAAGAGTCCTCCCTCCGCCGAAATCAACGCTGTAACCAACATTGATGGAGGCGTTGGGACCCAGTGTCTGGGGTACGAAAAGATAGGAGCATACGTCAGTTGTTACCGGAGTGGTACCGTCGTATGTGAGGGCTGTGCTTATGCCGTGAAGGGCATAATTGAACTCAGTATTTTGATTCTCCCATGCGCTTCCGGTAAAGTCTCCGACGGAACAAATTCCGTCCATTGAAAGGGAAGTCATTGAGAGAGAGGTGTTTTCATAGTAAGATGCCGCCTTGACCCTGAATACCACCTGTGCAAGTGCATGTGAGAATTGAAGTGGTACGGATTCGGGGTGGGATGCGCAGTCTGCAACGGTGTAACTGCCGTAGCAGAGGTCCGTGGTCATCTGGGCCGGTGTCTGTATGGTGTAATCAGTGGCGGTAACGCCTGCTGAAGTGATTGTAACGCCGCTGGCCGATGAAGGGCTGTAAGCGTTGAATGTAAGTGAGCCGGCAAGCGGCCAGTACTCTGCGGTTGAAGTTTCCCACAGGGTGATTGAAGAATTGTAACTTGCCACAAGGTCCTCAAAATATGCGTCTGAACCTCCGTGGTAAGCGCTCACTGCAAAGGATTCAGTTGTAGGATAGGTTGTACCCTCAATGATTGCCTTTGTGGATTTTTCTGCTACAGGCGCGAAGGATATGGCCCCGCCGTAAGGGAGGTCTACAGTATTCTTTGTGCAGGAAGCCGTCACGGCCGCCGCAGCAAGGATAATGTATGTCAAAAGTCTTTTACTCATTCGTCGCCTATGATGATTTCTTTGGTTTCCGTCCAGTCGGTGACGGCCATTGCAAGTTCAGTGTCTTCAAGGCCCACCGCAACGCGGAAAGTATATTTGAAGTCGGTCTCCCAGGCCTCGCATTTGCGCATAAGAGGCAGACGGGCCGATTTATGGAAGATGTTCGTTACGTCGGAGACAATGTTTCCGGTATTGACGTCCGTAATGCTGGAACGGACGATGATGTGATGCCACTCCTCAATGTACGCAGCCATAGTCATCGGCTGGGGCAGAAGAAGCATACTGCTGAGAACCGTGAAAATGGGGTTGTCATAGCGGTCGCACCTCAGTTCCAGTCCTTCCTCGTTCTTGTACACAAGGTATTCGGATGTAACCTCGTGATTGAGGTCCCACATCTTGGGCTTCTGGGTGAACCGTCCTTCAGAGACAATTCCTCCAATCTTTACGGAATCCAGCATAACCGTAATTACGTTTGCCTGGATCAGGTTGTCCTCCTGACGGGAGTATGAGTGGTTTCTCAGTGACCTGGCCTTGAAACAAATCTGGCTTAGGGCGTGTGAGAACACTACAGGAATAAGTGCGGAGTGCGTTTTGCAGTTTTCCGTCACTTCACCGTAACAGAGATCTGTCTGGGTGTATTCTTCGGAAGGGATGCTCCAGTTTGCTACGACACCGTTTTCCTCGGTTACCTGAACCTCGGGGATGTCGGGCGAACCGGCGTAGAAGGTTATGGTGCCGTCCTGCGGCCAGAAATGGTCGCTTACAGGCCTCCACAGGGCATATTCGAAGTCATAGTTGACTACCTGCCTGTCCATAAATACGCTGCCTTCCGTGGTTTTATCTTCGGGATAATGGACGGCCTTCACTACGAAGGGCTCGTCAAGGGGATAATTGGTTGTTGTAATTATGCTTTTTGTAGAATGCGAT
>JAFSPR010000077.1 GCA_017451395.1 Bacteroidales bacterium | reverse complement strand
CACAGCGGTCTGGGGCGTTGAAGGCACATAGTGCTTCTGCTTGTGGTCAATTACGTTTGTGTAGTTGCCCCAAGCGTCCTTCTTGTAAACGGGGCTCTCCTTCCAGTAAGGAACATCAATCACGTACTGTCCGTCAAAGAGCACGGGAGTGGCGCTGTTGTCAAGCGTCTGCATCATCTTGGGGTTGGAGGTGTAGATGGCTTCTCCAAGGGAAAGGACACCCTGTACGGAGAGGTTGGGAACAATGTAGGTAGGAACCTTGAAGCCGAGCTCGATACCCATGTTGCGCTGGTCGATTCCGCTCAGGGCGAAGTTGGAGAAGGCGTTCTGGACGTCGTCGTAGGCGCTCATCACCTTGCTCTGGCCTTTGATGGTGGTGTAGTAGGCGGTGACACGGGCGTTGATTCCGCTGCCGGAGAACTGCCAGTTTATATCGGAGGAGAAGGTCTTGATGGGGCTCAGGTTCTGAACCATGTCGTTACGCGTACGGGGGCTCACGAACACCTGCTGGAAAGTAGGGGCATCCTGGAAATAACCCACGTTTGCGTATACCCTCATATTTCCGCCGATCACATAGTTGAGACCGAGTTTGCCGGCATAGGTAAGAAAACGTGCTTTCTCCGAATTACCCTTGGAGGTGGAGTAGAGGCCGTCCTGTGTGGAGGGGTAAACCGTGTTTCCGGTAACGGGATCCACATATTCGGTTCCGGGGAAGAGGCCCTTTCTCACAAGGCCTTCACGCCAGAAACTGGTGTAGCCAAGGCGGCCGCCAAGGTCTATGTCAAGGTTGCCGATGGTGTATTCTCCGTTGACCCAGCCGCCAAGGTTGCGCACATGGACGTTGTAGTCGTAGCCGTACTTGTCGCCTTTGTGGAGGATACGGGCCTGGCCGTTATGGGAGAGATAGTAGTCAAGGTCGTTCTGGGCCATGTAGGGCTCTGCGGCAAAGTCGCGGTCCGCGAAGTTGTCAATGTCCACAAAGTACTGTCCGCCAAGGAGGTCGGCCAGGACCTTGTAGTATTCGGTCTTGTTGAGTTTGCCGTTGAGGCCGCCCGTGACGGTGAGGTTCTGGAGGGGCCGATACTTGAAGTTGAAGGCAAGGTTAAGGTCCCTCTGGTCTACGCGGCGCTCTTCCTGGACATACTTGCTGCGGCCGCCTTCGCTCATCTGGTTCACCTGATAGATGCGGTCCCAGTTGAAATGGACGGTTGAAGGATCATGGGCTTTCCATGCCTGGAAGGCTTCCGTTGCCTTGTCCAGATTGTTGCGCTTGTAATCCGGATCCGGGTTATAGAGGTATGAAGGGAGGTTACGGTAGTAGTCCGGACGGGGGTCCTGGGCATTGTACCAGTCCATGGCGGTATAGCCGTTGGAGCCAAAGCGGAAAAGGAGGGTGGTATGGCTCTCAAACTTATCCGAAGGGGTGAAGTCCCACTTCAGGAAAGCGATGGGCTCATGGGTCTTACGCACGCGGGTGTTGCGGACCTTTCCGTTCAGGTAACCCCAGTTGGAGTTATACATGTTGTCTCCCATAAGATCATAGACCTCTTGGGTGGATGAGTTCTGCGCTCCCCTTTCACCGGGGGTGCCGAAGATGGCAAAACTCAGTTTATGGGTGTCGTTGAAAATCTTATCGGCCGCAAGATAATATGCGAAAGAGCGATAATACACACCGTCAATCCAGTCGTTGCCGCCAAGACGGGCGCTCACGTTGGCCGCGAATGCCCAGCCGTTGTCCATAAGGCCGGTAGCATAGGAGGCCATGAGGCGCAGGCGGTACAGGGCGCTGTTGGTGAGGACGCTTCCGCGGAGGCCCTTGCGGACCTCGGAGGCCGTGCCGAAGATATTTGTAACGCCGTTGTAGCTGCCAAGTGCAACGTCACTTACCTCTACGCCGTTCACGGTTTCCTTGGAACGCATAGCCTCGTTGAGGCCGCTCCACAGGGAGAACGGGCCGTAGCCGGTGATTGCGTCGTTCATCTTTACGCCGGCAAGGTAAACCTCCTGGCTCTCGGAGCTGTAACCGCGGGCGCGGAAACGCACTGCGGAGAAATTGAAGCCGGCAATGTTGTTGAAAACGTCATTTGAGCCGAACAGGATGGTGGGGTTGTCGTTGAAGCCGGAGTCGTCCATGTCAAAGTTGGCAAAGGAGTCGTCGTCTACGTCCGTCACATGCTGGATTCCGGTGAGGGAAAGGTTGAACATGTTCTTCACGTAACCGTCGGTCACCGTCACCTGAACCTGTGACTCCAGGAACTCCGGAGCGGTAATTCTGAGGACATACGTGCCATCCGGCAGGGAGGAAATAAGGAAGGAGCCGTCCTGGGCCGATTGTACGGTCTCTATCTGCTCTGCGCCCTGCATGAGGACAACCTGGGCGTTCTCGATGGGCGCACGGCCGTTACGGTCCACGACCTTACCCTTCACGCCGCCGGCATAGCCGTCCCTGGTGCCGGGATCCACAAACTGCGGAGCCTGGGCCAGAAGGCTCACGGCCGACAGGGCTGCAGCGAAGGTCAGTAATAGTTTCTTAGTCATATCGGTTAGTTATTTCTTGATCACAATGTATGTGGGATAGTGGTCTGAGTAGCCGTTCACGAATGCGCCGTTGGAGAAGGTGCGGAACGGGGTTCCCTTGTACTGACCGCTCTGGTTGGTCATGTAGGGCTTGGAGAAGATTCGGCCATAGAACTTCTTCTTGAGGATGGGCTGAATCTCAAAGGTGTCGTCTTCGGCATCGGCAAGGGCCTTGTTCACCATCACTATGTCGAAGATGTTGCCGGCGCCCCTGTAATAGAGGGAGCTGTAACCGGCCTTCAGCATGCTGAGGAACGGATTGAAGAAGTCCTGGTCCGTTACGTCGGAGATGAATTCCTTGCCGCGGAGGTAATCAGTCATTGAAACATCGGTGGGGTTGTCGTTCATGTCGCCCATCACCACAATCTTGATTCCGGGGAACTCCTCCTGGAGCTCCATGGCCCTCATGTAGGCGATTTCGGCACCGCGGGGACGAAGGTCTGCGCCCTTTCCGCCAAGACGGGAGGGAAGGTGGCACACGAAGAAGGCAAACATCTCTCCGTCAATGGTTCCGCGCACCATCAGGATGTCACGGGTGCGGAAGGCGTCCTTCTCTTCATCGGTCCAGGCGCTCCAGTCTATGCGGGAGGGCTCAAAGGTGAAGGGGATGGATTCGCTGGTGATGTACTTGAAAACTTCGGGCCGATAGAACAGCGCGCAGTCCACGCCGCGGCGGTCCGGGCCGTCGTAGTGGACAATCTGGTAGTTGGCCTCCGCTATTGCGGGCTCTGACACAAGGTCCTCAAGGACGTGGCGGTTCTCAACCTCGGAAACGCCAAGGACGGCATGCCAGGCGCCGTTGTCCTTTTTCATATCGGCAATCACGCGCGCCATGTTCCTGAGTTTCTTGGCGTACTTTTCCTCTGTCCACTCGTTGGCGCCGTCCGGCAGGTACTCGTAGTCGTTCTTGCCTTCGTCGTGGTAGGTGTCAAAGAGGTTTTCAAGATTGTAGAAGCCAATCACATAGCTGCGATGCTTCTGGGCATCTGCGTTACGGGGAATGGCCAGCAGCACAAGGGCTGCGATTATTACGATGGTTCTTTTCATAGGTTACCAGTTTTTCAGTGTTTCTGAAGGGGATGCCTCTTCAATGGCCCTTGCCTTGTCTGCGCCAAGAAGGGCCGGAAGGTTTACAAAGAAGTCTATGCCGGTGAGGGACTCAAGCTCTGAGATGGAGTAGACGTAGTCCTGGAAATCTTCTCCGGCAATGCTTGACGTGTGTGGCATATAATATCCAACGGCAGAATAGTCTGAGCCCCGCTTACGGAGGAGCGCCTTGTAGTAGTGCGTGGGCACCTTGGCCCTAT
>JAFSPR010000076.1 GCA_017451395.1 Bacteroidales bacterium | reverse complement strand
GCCGGCAAGTTCCTCAAGATGCGGTATGAATGCCGATGCCTTCTCAAGTATCCTGGAGGCATCTTTAAGTTTCAAATTTGAAACTAACTCATAAGCCTCGGAGAGTTTTTCCTTAATTTCTTCCGCGTGCGCGAGGGCCTTCTGCTCCGCCTCCAGATCCTCCAGTTCTCCGGGGACTAGACGGGCTTCCTCCAGCCTTTGCCAGCGGGAGTGATTGTACTCCTCGTCCCTAAGGGCCAGGGCCTTTTTCTCACGAAGTTCTTCAAGAGAACGAGTAGCGGCATTCAGCGCCTGAAGCGCCGCCGCCGTGCGTTCCCTAAGGTCCACGGTGCCACCATAAAGGTCCAGGACCTCAGTACGGAACCGAGGGTCCTGAAGCCGCAGCGTCTGGTGCTGGGAATGGATGTCAATAAGTTGGGCCGATATCTCCTGCAGATCCCCTACCGAAACGGGCTCGTCCCCTGCAAAACTGCGGGACCGGCCGCTTCTGGAGACTACTCGCCTTAAGATAAGCGAATCTCCCTCCACGGGGATGTCCTTTTCTTCAAGGACGCGCCTTAGCGAAGGATCCACGCTGAACTCCGCCTCAACCACGCAGTTTTCTCCGTGGGAGCCAACCATCCCAGCATCGGCCTTGGCGCCTAAAACAAGGCTCAAAGCACCCAGGAGGATGCTTTTTCCGGCGCCGGTCTCTCCGCTTATAATGACAAGACCCTCCGGAAATACAAGATCCAGAGAGCCTATCAGAATGTAGTTGGAAACGCTTAGAGACCTGAGCATTATTCTGCCTTTATTCCTCCTCCTCTACGGGCTTGATGTCGTGGGTTTCCTCCTCACCGGCCTCACGATAGTAGAGGTCTCCGTTTTCAAATTCGGAGATAGCCACCAGGTCCGGTTTGGGCTGGCGCTCGTAGTACTTGGAGATTTCAATCTGCTCCTTGTTCTCAAAGACTTCCTCCATAGTGTCGCGGTCGTTGCGGAACTCTTCAAGTTTTTTCATCAGTTCCTTCTTTTCCGCCGATGCTATCTGGTTTGCCCTCTTATAGAGGATAACTACTGATTCATAGATGTTTCCTGTGGGAGCCGCAAGGTTCTTGATGTCGCGGGTCACGGTGTTCTGAGGTACTTTCTTCTTTTCCATAATCTTCATTATCTATATAGATTACCGCAGTATTTTCAAAAGAGTTTCAATTATTTTTCATTCACCTGGCGGTAAAGGCGGTCCAGTTCCGGACGGTAGTGGGACTCGGGGTATTCGCTTATGAAATTGAGGTAGTCGTCGGTGAAAACGAGGTAGCGTTCTTTCTGCTTTTCACGTACGCTGAGGCGGGCGTAGTGGTAGGAGGCCATAGCGGTGTAGTAGAGGACGTCCTCACGGTAAACGTTGTCTGAGTTGGTTTTAAGGACGTTTTTCAGTTTCACGCGGGCGCTGAGGTAGTCTTCCATATGGTAGTACTGCTTTCCGGCTTCGTAGTCCTTGCGGTCAAGGCGGGTCTGAAGGTCCTTCAGCATTTCCTCGCAGGCGGGCCGATGGATATCATCGGCCTGATGCTCCCTCATATATTCATTTATTGCGCTCATGCAGGCGCGCGTGGGATTCTGGTCCAGTTCCCAGCGGTACGTGGCCCTGTAGAGGCAGTCCAGCCTGTAGAACTGGGCGTCCGGGGTGAAGGGGCTCTGCGGGAAGTTCTCTATGAACTTGGAGAAGTTGGATTCGGCCGTATAATAGTCCTTGGCGCGGTAATTTGAAAGGCCCCAGTAGTACTGCACGGTGTCGTCGCGGGAGGTGCCGCTTGTCAGAACCGCCATGGATTCAAACAGTTGGGCCGATTTCTGGTATTTCTTAGCAGCAAAGAAATCCATGGCGGCCTTGTACTTGGCGTCTACGTCGTTTGAGGCCAGAAGTACTTCGTACTGGCTTTTGCAAGAAATTATGGCCGATAAAACAGCCACAGTGATTATCAGAAACTTCTTTTTCATTGCTGATGGAGGAATTTTTCTGCGTCACGGGCGGCTATGCACCCTGATGCCGCGGCCGTCACGGCCTGCTTGTAGGTGGGATCCTGGACGTCTCCGGCGGCAAAAACGCCGTCTACGCTGGTGCAGGAGGTCTTCCCCTTTGTCACTATAAAGCCGTTGGCGTCCAGTTCCAACTGCCCTTCAAAGAGGGCGGAACCCGGCGCGTGGCCTATTCCAAGGAAGAATCCGTCTATCTCTATATCGAAGGTGGTGCCGTCCTTTCTGAGGAGCCTTGCACCCGTTACGGCGGTGCCGTCTCCAAGCACTTCCTTTGTGTTGCAGTTCCAGAGGACCTCAATGTTGGGGGTGTTAAGGACTCGGTCTCCCATAATCTTTGAAGCGCGGAAAACGTCCCTACGCACTATCATATACACCTTCTTTGCCAGGCCGGCAAGGTACAGTGCTTCCTCGCAGGCGGTGTCTCCGCCGCCAACAACCGCCACGGTGCGCTTACGGTAGAAAAAGCCGTCGCAGGTGGCGCAGGCCGATACTCCCATACCCATATACTTCTTCTCGCTCTCAAGCCCCAGATACTTTGCCTGGGCGCCGGTGGCGATGATAAGGGTTTCGGCCTCAATCTCCTTTTCGTCGTCAATTGTGATGCGGAAAGGACGCTGTGATAAATCGGCCTTTGTTGCCGATCCCTGCCTGATATCGGCCCCAAAATTCCTGGCCTGCTCCCTCATTCCGTCCGTCAGCGTAATGGCGTCCACACCGCCCGGAAAGCCCGGGAAATTCTCCACAAGGGTGGTGGTTGTGAGTTGCCCTCCCGGCTGGATGCCCTCATACAGGACGGGCTCAAGGTTTGCGCGTGAAGCGTAGATTGCCGCCGTGAAGCCGGCAGGGCCGCCGCCAAGGATGAGGCACTTAACTTTTTCCATACTATCTTTCAATTGATGTTGTGAAATCTTTGTGGTAAACTATGCGGCGCACTGCCTTGTTGGCGGCGTTGCCGTTAGAGTCAAACTCCAGGGAGAAGTCCGTGTGGAGGCCGTGAGCCTGGCGAACGCCCCTTGTTGAGCGCTCTATAAAGTAGCGGGCTGTGTCGTACCCCTGGAAGGCAAACTGTGAAGGCTCAGTCTTGAAAAGGGCCCTGTAGGCCTTTACAAAGGCGTCTACCTTGGGGTTTGAGTAGTCTACAAAGTAGGAACTGCTTATGTGGAGCCTTGCGGCGTGGTAGTCGCTGCCCTCTATTGTTTCAAAGGTACGGACCTTTGAGGGGGCGTACATCACTACGTCGTAGCCCTTACTCATCATTATGCCGATATTCCTCACCACATCTCCCACGAATGCCTCGCTTTCAGAGGCCACCAGGATGCGGTTCTCTCCGCCCTTTGTGAGCATTCCCTCAAGCGTGCCGGGGATGGAAGTGCCCTCGACAATGGCGTAACTGAGGATCTGGTAAGGGATTTCATTCCACGCCAGGGCGCTCCTCAGGGCCACCGAGGCCGATACATTGGTTGCTCCCTTTTCAGTCACGAAGATAATCCTGTCGTCATCGTCAAGGTCTTCTCCAACCCACTCTGCGAGGTCTTCCCACTGGTTTTCTATGCGTGTTGGAGCAAGGATGAAATTGGAGTAGTTCTGGGAGAGGGCTGCGGTTTTCTGGTCCAGCGGGGAAACCACCGTAACCTTGCCGTCCACCCTCTGGAGAACAGCCTCCATATCCCTTGAAGCCACGGGACCAAGCACAAAGTCACCGCGCGTGAGGATATCCATATTGGGCATTCCGGCCATAAGGTCAAAGACGTTCATCTTTATCTTAAGGCCCTCCGCCTCAAGGTCTTTCACGGCCATAAGGACGCCGGAGTAGAAGTCCATATTGAGTTCGCTGACGTTGCCGGATGCCTTGAGGGGCAGCACCAGGGAGAACTCCACGTCCTGCTTTGGGGTGAAGGAGAGGTTCTCATCAGGAACAACTTCTACAGGCTCCGGCTGAGGCTCCTGAACTTCAGGCACAGGTTCTGCCTCAGGCTGAGGTGCCGGGGCAGGTTCCTCCGTAAACGCCACGTGCTTCACGGGAATCTTCAGGACCTGGCGGGAGGAGAGTTTACGGCTCTTGAGGCCGTTGTAGTCCATCAGTTCCTTCACGGAAATGTTGTACTTACGGGCAATGTCCTCTATGTCCTCATACCACTTCACGGTGTGCTCCGTGTAGCCTTTTTCCTCCTGGGGGGCGTCCTGGACGGAAGCCGCCTGCTCACGGAAAGGGACCAGCAGGATGGCGTTTTTCTGGAGGCCGGTCTCACGAAGGGACGGGTTTGCCTCATAGAGGTCCTCCTCCGTCACGCCGTAGGCCTTGGAGATGCCGTAGAGAGTCTGGCGCTCCAGGACAACGTGGGAAAGATACACCTTGCCGTTCAGTTTTACCTTCTCCTTTGAAACGGTAACGGGCGTAGGAACGTATTCCTGCGCCATTACGGCAGTGCACATCAGTGCCGATAGAAGTATTGTAAGAAAACGTTTCATAGTTACAACGTTTTTGCAAATTCTGTTAAGGCCGCGGAGAAGGCGCTCCAACTGAGCCTTTCCCTCTCACGGGCCATTGCCGCCTCACAGCCGCTGCGGATGGAGTCATCGGCAAAAAAGCGGAGGATTTCCTTCCGGATTTCCTCCGGGGCCGGGGAAAGAGCAACAATCCCCGTGCCAGTCTCCCCCACTTCTTCCTTGAGGCCGCCAACATCCGTCACAAGCATTGGCACTCCAAAGTGGCAGGCTATTGCGCTTATTCCGCTCTGGGTGGCGCTCCGGTACGGTAAAACCACTAAATCGGCCTCACTGAAGTAATTCTTTACCTCGGAGTCCCTCACATAGCCCTCATGCACCTCAATGCGGTCTTTTCCGGGCAGGGAGTCAATTATCTCCCGGTACTTTTCAAACGGCCCGTAGCATTCTCCGGCTATTGTGAGAGTGTAATCTTCAGGAAGGCGCCTAAACGCCTCCAGGAGTATGTCAAGGCCCTTGTATTCCCTTATAAGGCCAAAGAAAAGAAGGTTCTTGGTGCCTTTGCTTTTCCTCGGGAGCCTTTCCCCAAAATGCGTGTACAGCGGGTGCTGCATTACAATGTGGGGGGCGCCGGGCTTAAGCCTCAGAAGGTCCTTTTCAACGCTTCCAGCCATACACACAAAGCCGCTGCAGGCCTTTAGGTAATATTTTGTGAGCGGTGCGTCAAAAAAGTGGGGCTCATGGGGAATCACATTGTGAAGGAGCCCAAGGCACTTTACCCCGCTTTTACGGGCCACAAAGCCAAGCGGCAGGGCAAACCAGCTCATCCAGTACGGAAGGATAAGAAGATCCGGCCCCCAGGCCCTTATCTCCTTTGCCGTCCTTATCCAGGTGAAGGGATTCAGCGTATCCAGGATTGCTTCGGCCTCCACCGGCGCCGCTTCATCCTCAGGGGTTACGTACTGCGTCTTTCCGGGAAAGAGGAAAGACGGGTACTGGCGGCGGTAATTCCACGCCTTTACTTTATGACATTTTCCCAGTTCCGCCAGCAGTGCAGCGTTGAACTGGGAAATGCCTCCGCGAAGCGGGTAAAAACTTGAAAGTACCGCGATCCTCACGGCAGAACTTACTTCTTGGAAGCCTCCTTGGTCTTGATGTAGGCGGCGTTAAGGCCGGCAAGGAGGTCATCCGTGATGTCCAGTTTGGGGTCTCCGGTCACAACGGGAGTTGAGAGGATTGCGCCTGCTGTTGCAAGGATGAGGGCGTACTGGTGCTCTGCGTTGTACTCCTGGACAAACTCAGAGATTGCGTTTGCAATCTGGTTCATCATTACCTGCTGTTCCTCGGCCATTTCCTGCTGCTTGCGCACAACGTACTGCTGGTAGTCCTGCTGCTGCTGCTGGATCTTCTGGTACTGGGCCTGGGCCACTGAAGTGGTGAGGAGGCCTTTGTCCACCTTGTTCTGGAAATCCGTCATATCCTTTTCCAGTTTCTTGCCGCGGCGGTCAATCTCTGACTGGATGCCGGAGGTTTTGGTCTCGAATACGGAATTGAGGTCATTGGCCATATCGTAGCCTTCCATGACCTTGTCCATATTGAAATAAACGATGCTGCCTGCTACGGCGGTGCTGTCCTCGGAAGCGGCGGCTGCTTCGGGAGCGGCGGCCTGGTTCTGGTTGCAGGACACTGCAAATGCCATAAGGGCAACTACTCCTGCGATGATGCTGATCTTTTTCATATAACGTTTTTAGTATTTGTCTGAACTTGCAAAGATAGTTATTTTTTGCGGATTTCCGTAAGATACGCCCCAATTGTTTTCTCAAGGCCCATATACAGGGCATCTGAGATAAGCGCGTGGCCGATGGACACTTCGTCGGTCCAGGGAATTGTGCGGATGAAAAAGGCCAGGTTCTCAAGGGATAGGTCGTGGCCGGCGTTAAGGCCGAGGCCCGCATCACGCGCCGCAACGGCGGTCTCAAGATAGGGGTCAATGGCTTTTTCAGGGTCCCTGGGGTAGTTCTCCGCGTAGGCGGCGGTGTAGAGTTCAACTCTGTCGGCCCCGCATTCAGCGGCGCCGAAGGCCATCTCAGGGACGGGATCTATGAAGATAGAAACGCGTATTCCCTTGCTGTGGAAGGTTTTCACAAGGCTCGTGAGAAGCTCTTTATTAGCGATAGTGTCCCAGCCGGCGTTTGAGGTGATGGCGTTGTGGCCGTCAGGAACCAGGGTTACCTGATCCGGCACCACCTCCATCACAAGGTCCACAAAACTCTGGACCGTGGGGTTTCCCTCAATGTTGAATTCCGTCTTTATGAGCGGGCGGATCTCCCTTACATCGGCATACCTTATGTGGCGCTCGTCCGGCCTTGGGTGCACCGTGATGCCCTCTGCGCCGAATTCCTCACATTTTTGGGCCGCCAGGGTGACGTCCGGGACGTTTCCTCCGCGGGCGTTACGGATGGTGGCGATTTTGTTGATATTTACGCTGAGTCTTGTCATATTCTATATTAATATGGTGCAAAAGTAAGGATTTTTGTGCAAAATATGTTACTTTTGCAGGTTGATTTATGATCAAGATATGAAAATAGGATATTTCATCCTGAAGGATGAGTTAAGGGAAGACGCCCGTATGAAGGCCCTCCTGAAGGACCTTGAGGAGGCAACCTTCGAGGTATATGAGATAAAGAAGAAGGCCGATGTCCGCCCGGACACGGACCTCGTGCTCTCTATGGGCGGGGACGGCACTTTCCTCAGCGCGGCGCATACGGTGGCCGATATCGGCCTTCCCATCCTGGGAGTGAACTTCGGCCGCATAGGCTTCCTCTGCGAAAACAGGCCGGAGGCCGTGCGCAAGGCCCTCGTGGAGGGAGATTTCAGCATAGAGTACCGCACCGTCCTCAACGCCACCCTCAAGGGTCCGGAGGCGCGCCGCACTATCGGCATGCTCCCCTATTCCGTCAACGAGGTGGCGCTTCACCGCAGCGGGTCTTCCGTCCTTGGCATCCACGTGAGTATTGACGGAGAGCCCCTTCCCACCTATTGGGCCGATGGCCTCCTGGTTGCAACCTCCTCAGGCTCAACCGCTTACTCCCTTTCCGTGGGAGGCCCCATCTGTATGCCCGACACAAAGGTCCTGGTGCTGGCCCCTATCTCCCCGCACAACCTCAACGTGCGTCCTATCGTCATACCTGAAACCGCCAAGATAGACATCTCCTTCGAGTCCCGTGACGGCAAGGCCACCATGTCCATGGACAACCGCGTGGAAGAAATCCAGACAGACTGGACAATCCACGTGGAGATGGCACAGTTTTCGCTTAAACGTGTCCGGCTCCCTGAATCCGGATTTGTGAAGGCTCTCACCTCACGCCTTTTCTGGGGAGAGGATATGCGTAACAACGAGTAATTTCTTATGGAAGAAAGGATACCGCAGCACGTATCTATCATTATGGACGGCAACGGCAGGTGGGCAAAAGCCCGCGGCCGTGAGCGTGTCTTCGGGCATATGGAGGGCGTTGAAAGCGTCCGCGCCTGCCTTGAGTATGCAGTTGAAAAGGGCATCAAATACCTTTCCCTCTACGCTTTTTCAGAGGAAAACTGGAACAGGCCAAAGGATGAGGTCATGACCCTTATGGAACTCATGATGAAGTCCATGAAAAACGAGATAGGCAGGTTCATGAAGTACAACAACCGTTTTGTTGTGCTTGGAAACAGGGCCCGTCTCTCGGATTCCCTCAACGCCGGAATAGACTCCATGATGGCGGAAACCGCCGGGAACACCGGCACCACCTGCGTCGTTTTCTTAAGTTACAGCGGCACGTGGGACATCCTCCAGGCTATGAAAAAGGCGGCTGCGTCTTTATCGGCCAAAGAGATTCAAGACCTTGAGATCCAGAACTTTGACAAATATCTTGTTACGGCAGATATTCCGGACCCGGACCTTCTTATCCGCACCTCCGGAGAAATCCGCATATCCAATTATCTGCTGTGGCAGTGCGCCTACACCGAATTCTATTTCACGGACGTCCTGTGGCCCGATTTCCGTAAGCCGCAGTTCCAGGAGGCCCTTGATGAATACGCCCGCAGGGACCGCAGATATGGAAAAGTTAAATAAAAATGTTAACTTTGTAGGATTGAACATTTGATGACTGTGAGAAAACTGGTTTTGATAGTGGTTCTGGCGCTCCTTGGGATAACCCTGAGGGCCCAGAGCAGCGTAGAGATAGATTATTCCCACCCCCGCAAACTGACAGTTGGCGGCGTGGGCGTAGAGGGTAACCAGTACTTCTCGGAGAATCAGATCCTCCAACTCACGGGCCTCAAAAAGGGTATGGAAATAACCGTCCCCGGAGACGACGTAACGGGAATCGTCCGCCGTCTTGTGGCCCAGAAGTATTTTGAGGACGTTGCCGTTCGCATAGATTCAGTCAAGGCCGATTCCGCCTGGGTTAAGGTTGTCATCCGTGAACGCCCCCGCGTGTCCCGCTGGACCTACACAGGCGTGAAGTCCGGTGAGAAGAAGGACCTCCAGGAAAGGCTCAACCTCCGCCCCGGCCGTGAGTTCTCAGATTACGTGAAAAACACCTCCACGGACATCATAAAGCGCTACTATAAGGAGAAGGGCTTCAACAACGTGAAGGTGGACACGGAGGTCTCCAAGGACTCCGTCATCCGCAGCGCCATCCGCGTGAATTTTGTTGTGGACCGCGGCAAGAAGATCCATATCAAGAAGATCAATTTCACCGGAAACACGGATGTCAAGGAGCGCAAACTTGCAAAGAACATGAAGGAGACCCACGCCGCAACGTGGTACAATTTCTTCAAGTCCAAAAAGTTCAAGGAGAAGGAATATCAGACAGACCGTAAAACCGTCCTTGACGCCTTCAACGAGGCAGGTTACCGTGACGCCCGCCTTGTGAGGGATTCCGTCTATCTGATTGACGACAAACACCTCAACATAGACATGGACTTCGACCAGGGCAAGAAGTATTACTTCCGCAACATCACCTGGACGGGTAACTCCGTGTACCCTTCGGAAGTCCTCAACAACATCCTCCAGATCAAGAAGGGTGATGTCTATGACGTTGTCACAATGGAAAAGCGCCTCCACGGCGGCGGCAAGGAGAATGAATACGACGTCTCCAAGATGTACAAGGACAACGGCTTCCTCTTCTTCAACGTCACGCCCGTGGAAGTCAATATCCAGAACGACTCAATTGACGTT
>JAFSPR010000005.1 GCA_017451395.1 Bacteroidales bacterium | reverse complement strand
CAGGAATCGGGCAAGAGCGGTGTCGCCAACAATGAGGAGCGCCAGTATCATGCCGATAAAGACAGGATTGAAGAGAGTTTCCGGGTAGTCATCATATTGCCACCAGATTACGATGTGCCGCATGTGGACGATTATGATACTGGCCATTACCACCAGTGCAATCTCGGCAACGAGGATGGCAAGCATGACGAAGATGGCATCCCGGATGCCGGCGCTTTTGTTCCGGAATGATATCTTGGATAGAAAGTAGCGTGCGGCTAAAACGCCGGGGAGAAACTGAACGCCGATGAAGAGGGCTTCCGGGAAAGAATACCCCATACTGACAACCAGGGCCGCAATCAGCACAACGGCGGCCACCCATAGTCCAAGTATTGTCAGTGTCTTTTGCATCGGCAAAGCAAAGATAGCCTTTTTTGCCGAAAGAAGTTTTCATCCTTCGACTTCAAGGGGATTTGACAGGTCTTGAAGGGGTTTTGACAAGCAGGAATATCAACAATTCCGCGTAAATTTGCAGCAGAAACAAATAGATATTGTCATGAATATGCTAACCACTCTTCCCGGTCTCTTCGTTCAAGGAGGTCTGTTCATCATGTCTCTTATCACCGTTCTCTTCATAGGGCTGTTGTTGGCCGCATGGAAGGCGCCAGCATGGGTGAAGGAAATAGGGATCATTACCCTTGTGACAGGCCTGTTGTCACCTCTTATTCCTCTTTATCAATTTCTGTCCACGCTCCAAGAAGTGGCGGCGGTTAAGGGGGATACCGTTTCCGGCATTTTCGATTTAATTTCTCCGGGCGTGCTCTTTGGCGTGAAGGCCCTTTTGATTCCAGTCATTTACGGAATGATTGTTTATGTGGTTTCACTCGTTATACGGGTTATAAGGACGCCCAGGCTATGAAACTATGGAGAGAATAAAAATAGCTGTCTTATTGATTATTACCGTTTTGACCGCCTGCACCGGAAGGACACGCAATGGAACGATTGTCATTAATTTGGATAAACCGTCATCGAAAGGTTTTAATTTGGAGGAGTATTGCGAGAAGATAGAAATCATCCCTCTTGATGAGACACCGGGGGTGCTTCCGAGGTCAAAGTTTTGCGTGTTCGGCAAGGGATTTATCATCCAAAAAGATTCTACATGCCTTGTTGTTTATGATAATGCTGGACGTTTTCAACAAGAATTGAAGTTTGATGTTATTGAAGATTTTTCAACGTTTCGAAATAAGAGATTGTACGTTCTCACCGCCGGTGGGATAGAAATGTATGGCTTGAACGATTTGTTATATGAAAGGCGCCTGCCACTTCCAGACACCTCATATACCTACTGCAAAGTAGGCGGGAAGGATGACAATTCGGTTGTTGTTTTAGCTTTTCGGGATGGTCGAAATTACTCGGGAGAATATGCTGTCAGGGAACGAGTTTTTTATTTCCCTGCCGATGGAGGAATGAAGGGGAGTAATTCCGCAATGAAGAGAGTGTTGGACAAAAGTGGGTTTTTCTATTCTGACACGGATTCATACTACTATTATTCTAACACAGGCGAAATCTATAGGATGGAGGATTTCTATTATCTGAGCTACCAATGGGAGTTCAAGCATAAAGAGCCTCTAAAAGTTAGCATAAGCAACGTGCAAAAGACGTCCAATAAACTGTATGTGAAAATAGAAACCGACCGGGGTACTTATTGTTTGATAACGGAGAGGGACAATGATTACCAGCATTCTTCAAGGCTTTTCTCTGATTCCAGCACGCCGTTTTTTCCGTTGGGTGTGTTTTATGACAATGCCAATTATTACTTGTGCAATTCTATGGATATCGGCAAGTATATAAACAAGGAGTTGCTTGATGACAATGCAAATAATGCGCTGGATTCGTTAAGAGCCATATCGTGTAATACAATCATTAAGTTTAGTCTTAAATGAACTTGTAACTTCTGTTGCCGTCGCAGATGAAGCCGCCTGGGGCGCTTTTTCTGTACTGGCGGCGAGGAAAATGCCCACATGGGCATAAATGCCAGCCGCCAGTACACAAGAACCTCATTGTTGGCGTTCTAAATGGATTGATGGCAAAACCGTTCCGGCATGGGCGAGGTTGGCACTGCCGACGGGCGAGGCTGGCACCACTTTTGGGCGAGGCTGGTTTTTGTTCAGCCAACCTCGCCCAAGGCATATGCCTTACAGTATGTTGAGATGGCATTTCAGCGGGCGGGGTTGGTTACATTTAAACCAGCCTCGCCCAATCCAAGTACCACCGGGTACTCAACGCGAACAAAAACGCCATCAGATGTGCGCGGCCAGTACTTTCGGGTACTCAACGTGCGCATTTTGAGGGTAATACGTGAATGGTCAGTACCACTGGGTACTCAACGTAAACAAAAACACCTTGAAACGTGTATGGCCAGTACCAGGGAGGATGTTGGACCATGTCCAAGCTGGAAGCTGGTGCTGGTTAAGCGGTTGATTATTAGCTGTTTGCGAGATTGTTTGGGATTACCGGTAATCCCAAACAATCCGATAAACCGCTGAATATCAAAAGGTTATCTACCACAGTATCGGCATTACAAACAAATGTTGATGCAAAACTGTGGCGGATTGTTTACACATAGTTTTGGACTTGATCCCATAAGCATCTACAGGGCACCTATCGCGTTTTATATATACTCCACCACAAAAAAACCAGCCGCAAATGCGACTGGCTTTTTTAGTGGAATGATATCCAGGATTAGATGCTGGCCTTGCGATATTCCTTACCGAGTTTCTCGAGGGCGAGGGTAGCCTTGCGAACGCGTGCGCGTGCAGCCTTGTTTTCCTTCTTGTCGATGTCCTTCTCGATAGCAGCGATCTGCTCCTTAATCTTTGCAATGATTGCGTCCATGATGTTGTGGTTTAGAGGTTAATAATAATGTATTAATTTGTAAAAGTTTGCTGGATTGTAGTTTTCCGAGTGCTAATTTACTGAAAACAAACAATTTTCCAAACTTTTTTCACAAAAAAATGCATCAAAAACGCCTATGATGCCGATTTTTTGGCATTTTCCGCCACAAAAACCGCCTACTCACCCTCAAAAATGGTGGAATCCAGTCCCAAAAGCCTCATTCTCTGCAATATGGCGGGAACGTCCTTTTCCAGGAACTCTTTCCTCTGAGCGGCCAGGACGGTGTCCCGGGCGTCATCGGCCACAAAGTAGCCTATTCCCCTCTTGTTGAAGATGATTCCGTCGGCGGTAAGTTTCTCGTAGGAGCGCATCATCGTGTTGGGATTAACGCCTATATCGGCCCCGTATTCCCTGACGGAAGGGATCCTGTCCCCCCCCTTCAGTTCCCCTGACAGGATGCGGTCGGAGATGACGTCCGCAATCTGGAGGTAAATTGGTTTATCTGTATTGAAGTTCATAGCCTGTTAATGTTGAAGGGTTTTGATCCTGTGCCATACTCCCCATCCAAGGCCTACCGAGCAGAGGCAGGAGAATACGACGCCGCCATTGATAATGCCCTGGGTCCAGCGGACAAGGGTGTCTTCGTCAATAAGGTCAAGGTCCAGGTTCTCGAAGATGGGAGGCATCACAAGACCCATAACAAGGGACAGTACGGTTGAGATCGCGAACAGGATTGCAAGGGCTCCCACAAGTTTGTTCCTCTTGAAGCATATTCCGCAAAGGAGGAAATAGAGGAAACTGAAGATGTAACTGGCGATGCTGGGAACAGTCATCGTAGAGGGAGTTATTCTGAAAGGAGACTCCGCATTGATCTGGGCCATGCCTTCGATGAGTTTTACGTAGGCCGATGAAAAACTGGTCACCAGCGCCTTGCCGTAAGTGGGATCCACCAGGCTCAGGAAGCCGTCCAGAAGAAGGTATACGGCCATAAAGAGGAAGGGTATCACCACAATTGTGATAAGGAGCATGGACACGAATTTCTCTGCCCTGGAGGCGGGAAGCATAAGGTATGCGCTGCCCGCTTTCTTCTCCGTAAGATGGCCATAGGTGCGCACCTGATACAGTTCAAGAGCCATAAATGCCAGGGCGAACACCGCCACGCGGGCTTCGATTACCGGAGTGTGCCACTCCTGGGTGAACACCAGTGAGAACAGGAGCCACATCACATAGAAGATGGCGCTGGCGCCGCCGATGAGGATGGCCGCCTTGGAGTGATTGCGCCACATCTGGGTAAGGTCATATTTGAAATAGGTCCAGAACCTCTGGAAAGAAAAAGTCTGATTCATATCCATATTATATTAGAGGTTGAACATTGCCTTGATGACGTCCTTGTGGGCGTGAACGGTGTTGAAGAAGGCTTCCACGTTTACCTTGCTCTCCTCGCCGGTCACATTTGGATACACCTGGATGCATCCGCCGGGAGTCTGCTCAAGGTAAAGGGCATCGGCCTTAAGTTCAGAACCATAGTCAAAGAAGAGTTTCCGTGATATCTCCTCCATAGTTGCGTTCACCAGCACCTCCTGGTTGTCAAGGATGATGATGGGATCAATGATGTTCTCAAGGTCACGAACCTGGTGGGTGGAGATGATAAGGGTGGAGTCCTCAGACGTATACTTTGTCACGGCCTTCCTGAACTGCGCCTTGGAAGGGATGTCAAGGCCGTTGGTGGGCTCGTCCATATAATAATACTTGGCATTGCACGCCAGCGCGAAGGCAATCCAGGTCTTCTTTAACTGGCCTGCGGACATTGCGTCCATCCTTTGGTCGGCCGCTACTTCCAACTCTGAAAGGATGGTGAAGAACTTGTCAAGATCAAACTTTGGCCAGAACACGCCGTGCTCCTTTGCAAAACTCATGGCCTTGGCGTGGACGGGAGTCACTTCATCGGCCAGATAGAACTGGTCTGAAAGGAGAGAGGGTTCACGGTTGAAAGGATTGCGCCCGTCAACTGTGATACTCCCCTCCAGGGGTTTCTTGAGGCCGCAGAGGAGAGTGAGAAGAGTGGTCTTGCCCACTCCGTTCTCTCCAAGAAGGCCGTAGATGTTGCCCTCCGAGGCCTTCAGGGAGATGTTTTTCAGTACCGACTTAGGTCCGTAACTGAATCCGAGATTAGAAATATCAATCATATCGTTTGCGTGTATTAGTTTATTAGTACACCGCAAAGGTACAAACAAAATTCTAATCTCCAAATATTTTTTTCACTTTTTTTACTTTTTCACTTGAAAACATCCTCTGGGGGTTTGTGCCGGGCACTCCCTGGGGCACATCCATACCAAGGATGGAGAACAACTGCTCCCAGTATAGGGGCATAGTGCCGTCCGGAGCAAGGAAGTTCATAGGCTCGCTGTCAAACACCTGCTCCCCCTGAGCCGACAGATAACTCAGCTGAACAAGTTCCGAGCAGTAAAGTTCCTCATTGTCCGGGAGGAAACATTTGTCATAACCGCGGCCGCAGTAGGTTTTGGCGCGCTCCACAGCGGCATCGGCATCAATTCCCTGCACCCTGCCGGTAAAAAACTCCGGCATTGAACCGTCCTTAAGCGTAAAATCCGTAAGGAAGGTGTCCAGCGGATGGCGGTCAACTCCGCGCTTTATGGTAGCGTCAATGATCCAGGTGCTGTCTCCCTTCACCTCCGCAATGGCAACGTGGATAATGTTAAGGCTGCCTTTCCCGGTAGAGGCCGATATTGCGGCGTCCATGGAATCGGCCTCCAGGCTGTAATCCATTGGGAGGCCGACAAATACAAGGTCTCCGTTACGGAGCACTGAAGAAGGCTGGCGGCAAGAGAGCACGGCAACAAGCAGCAGAATAATTCCAAAATACTTTTTCATACTGCAAAGATGGCACTTTTATCCGAAAAAATGACTATCTTTGAAGATACTAAAACTAATGCAATGAAAAAATTCATCGAATGCGTTCCCAATTACAGTGAAGGCAGGGATAAAAACATCATAGACGCCATTGTAGCGGCAATTTCGGCCGTGGAAGGCGTCAAGGTCCTGGACGTGGATCCAGGCGAAGCCACCAACCGCACCGTGGTTACTTTTGTGGGTGAGCCGGAGCCCGTCTGCGAAGCCGCATTCCGCGGCGCCGCCAAGGCCAAGGAACTGATAGATATGACAAAGCACCACGGCGCCCACCCTAGAAGCGGCGCCACGGACGTCCTCCCCCTCATTCCCGTAGCCGGAATCACCCTTGAGGAATGCGCAGTCCTTGCCCGCAGCCTTGCAAAGAGGCTCTATGAGGAACTTGGCATCCCCTGCTACTGCTATGAAGCAGCCGCTTTCAAGCCGGAGCGCAAGAACCTTGCCGTCTGCCGTGAGGGAGAGTATGAGGCCCTCAAGGAAAAGATGGCAGACGAATCCCGCAAGCCGGATTTCGGCGGCCCCTGGGACGCCGTGGCGGAGAGGGCCGGAGCCACAAACGTGGGCGCCCGGGGCTTCCTTGTGGCCGTAAACTTCAACCTCAACACCACCAGCACCCGCCGCGCTATGGCAGTTGCCTTCGACGTCCGTGAAAAGGGCCGGAAGAACCCTTCCGGCGAAGGCTGGATCCCAGGCACCCTCAAGGGGACCAAGGCCATCGGCTGGTATATAGATGAATACGGCATCGCCCAGGTGTCAATGAACATCACGGACATAGACGCCACTCCCCTTCACGTTGCCTTTGAGGAGGTCTGCGCCAAAGCCGCCGCCCGCGGCCTTCGCGTAACGGGCGCGGAGATAGTTGGCCTTGTGCCAAAGAGGGTCCTCATTGAGGCGGGCCGATATTACCTTGAAAAGCAGCAGCGCTCCCTGGGAATATCTGAGCAGGAGATTGTGAAGATTGCCGTGAAGTCAATGTCCCTCGATGACCTTAAGCCCTTCAATCCCTCTGAGAAAGTCATTGAATACCTTATAGAAGATAAGAAGAAAGGACTTGCCCAGATGACCGTTGAAGGCTTCACAAGGGAAACCGCATCTGAATCCCCCGCCCCCGGCGGAGGCTCAGTGAGCGCCGCAATGGGCGCCTTCGGGGCAGCCCTTGCCACAATGGTAGCAAACCTGTCCTCCCACAAACGCGGCTGGGACGCCCGCTGGAAGGAGTTCAGTGACGTTGCGGAGGAAGGCCAGGCCCTCCTTGACCGTCTCCTCAGTCTCATTGATGAGGACACCGCCGCCTTCAACCGCATTATGGACTGCTTCTCTATGCCAAAGGGCACGGATGAGGAGAAGGCAGCAAGGGCGCAGGCCATTGAAGAAGCCACCCTCTTTGCCGCAAAGGTTCCGCTTGAGACTATGGAAACGGCCCTGAAGGCCCTTCCGCTGGCGCTTCAGATGGCCCTAACCGGCAACCCCGCCAGCGCATCAGACGCCGGCGTAGCGGCCCTTGCCGCAGTTGCAGGTATCCGTGGCGCCCGCCTCAACGTACGCATTAACGCCGCCTCTCTCAAGGACAAGGCGCAGGCCCGGCCCCTCCTGGACCGTGCCGATGCAATAGAGGCCAAGGCCCTTGAACTGGAAGAAAAAGTATTAAACGCCGTTAACGCCCAAATCACCGTTTAACCTAAGTTCTTGTATATCAAGCAAATACAATAATCACTCCCGTCAATTGCACCTGGAGTAATTCTAACAAATAACTGATAATCAATGAATTATAATTTACAGTCAGATTTTGCCAAGGAGGTATTGGCCGGAATACCGGTTGCCACCCTGCCGGAAGCAAAGCCCTACGACAAAGATATCAACCACGCGCCAAAGAGAAAGGACATCCTCACCCAGGAAGAAAAGGTTCTGGCCCTTAAAAACGCCCTCAGGTATTTCCCTGAGGCCCTTCACAAAGACCTTGCCCCGGAGTTCGCAAAGGAACTTAAGGATTATGGCCGCATCTATATGTACAGGTATCGGCCTTCCTATAAGATATACGCGCGCCCTATAGACGAGTACCCCGCCAAATCAAGGCAGGCCGCGGCCATTATGGCAATGATCCAGAACAACCTGGACGAGCGCGTTGCCCAGCACCCGCACGAACTAATCATCTACGGCGGCAACGGCGCCATCTTCCAGAACTGGGCCCAGTACCGCCTCACAATGCAGTACCTTGCCACAATGACGGATGAGCAGACACTTGTGCTGTACTCCGGTCATCCCCTTGGCCTTTTCCCCAGCCATAAGGACGCCCCCCGCGTGATTGTCACCAACGGCATGGTCATCCCCAACTACTCCAAGCCGGACCACTGGGAAAAATTCAACGCCATGGGCGTGAGCCAGTACGGCCAGATGACCGCCGGATCCTATATGTACATTGGCCCCCAGGGCATAGTGCACGGCACCACCATCACCGTTATGAACGCTGCCCGTAAGCAGGGCGGCAGTCCCGCCGGCAAACTCTTCGTGACTGCGGGCCTTGGCGGAATGTCCGGCGCCCAGCCAAAGGCCGGAAACATAGCGGGCGTAGTGAGCGTCACCGCGGAAATCAACCCCAAGGCGGCCCAGAAGCGTTTTGACCAGGGCTGGGTGGATGAACTCCACACTGACCTTGAAGAACTTATCGGCCGTATAAAAGATGCCGTGGCGGCCCAAAAGCCCGTCTCGCTAGCCTATGTTGGAAACGTAGTGGACCTTTGGGAAAAACTAGCCGATGAAGGCGTCCACGTGGACCTTGGCTCGGACCAAACATCGCTCCACAACCCCTGGGCCGGCGGTTACTACCCTGTAGGCTACTCCCTTGAAGAGTCCAAGAAGATGATGGCGGAGGATCCCGCCCGCTTCAAGGAGGCCGTCCAGGCATCACTCCGCCGCCACGTAGCCGCCATCAACCGCCTTGCCGCAAAGGGGATGTATTTCTTCGACTACGGCAACGCCTTCCTGCTTGAAAGTTCCCGCGCCGGGGCCGATGTCCTTAAGCCGGACGGCTCCTTCCGCTACCCTTCCTACGTGCAGGACATTATGGGTCCGCTGTACTTCGACTACGGATTCGGCCCGTTCCGCTGGGTATGTATGAGCGAAAAACCGGAAGACCTTGCCAAGTCAGACGAACTAGCCGTGAAGGTGCTCTCGGAGATTGCGGCCAACTCCCCGGAAGAGATTGCCGGCCAGATGAGGGACAACATCCACTGGATTCAGGAAGCCGGCCGCAACCACCTTGTTGTGGGCTCCCAGGCCCGTATTCTGTACGCCGACTGCGAAGGCCGCACGAAGATAGCCCTGGCCTTCAACGATGCCATCCGAAAAGGTGAAATATCGGCCCCCATAGTCCTTGGCCGCGACCACCACGACGTCTCCGGCACGGACTCCCCCTTCCGCGAAACCTCCAACATCTACGACGGTTCCCGCTTCACGGCCGATATGGCCGTGCAGAACGTCATCGGGGACGGCTTCCGCGGCGCCACCTGGGTATCCATCCATAACGGCGGCGGCGTAGGCTGGGGTGAAGTGATAAACGGCGGCTTCGGAATGGTGATTGACGGCAGCGAGGATGCTGACCGCCATATCCGCGAAATGCTCTTCTGGGACGTCAACAACGGCATCGCCCGCCGCAGTTGGGCCCGTAACGCCCCCGCCCGCTTTGCCATTGAGCGTGAAATGGCCCGTACGCCGGAACTTAAGGTCACCCTCCCCAATGAGGCCGATGAAAACTTAATCAGAAAAACTTTACAGTAATGCATATCATATCCTCCGCACATCTCTCCCTGGAGAGAGTAAAACAGATAATTGACAATCAGGAACAACTGGTCCTTTCGCCGGAATCCACCGCCGCAATAGTGAAATGCCGCGAATACCTGGACCGTAAGATGGAAGACATAGACCATCCCGTATACGGTGTTACAACCGGCTTCGGCTCCCTTTACAACGTAACCATCCCCAAGGAGGACCTCAGCCAACTGCAGCATAACCTGGTGATGTCCCACGCCTGCGGCACCGGAGACACCGTACGCCCTCAGATTGTGAAACTGATGCTGCTCCTGAAGGTCCAGAACCTGTCCTACGGCCATTCCGGTGTGCAACTGTGCACCGTCCAGCGACTCATCGATATGTTCAACAATGACATCCTGCCGGTGGTTTACCAGCAGGGGTCCCTCGGCGCCTCCGGAGACCTTGCTCCCCTTGCGCACCTGTGCCTGCCGCTTATCGGCCTTGGAGAAGTGCTTTACAAAGGACAGGTGCGCCAGGCCGCAGATGTCTGGAAGGAACTTGGCTGGGAGCCCATAACGCTTCAGTCCAAGGAAGGGCTGGCGCTTCTTAACGGCACCCAGTTTATGAGCGCCCACGCCATCTGGAGCATCCTCAAGAGTATGAGGCTCTCAAGATGGGCCGATATAATAGGGGCCATCTCCCTTGACGCTTACGACGGCCGCATAGAGCCTTTCCTCCCGCTCACGCATCAGCTGAGGCCCCATACGGGACAGATCCTTACGGGCCGAAGATTTATGGAGGTACTTGAAGGCAGCGAACTCATAAAAAGGCCAAAGGTGCACGTCCAGGACCCTTACAGTTTCCGCTGCATCCCCCAGGTGCACGGCGCCGTGAAGGATAATATCCTGTATGTGAAGTCCGTGATTGAAAACGAGATCAACTCCGCCACGGACAACCCCAACATCTTCCCGGATGAGGATATGGTGATATCGGCCGGTAACTTCCACGGAGAGCCCATTGCTATCCCTATGGACTCCCTGGCAATTGCGATGAGCGAACTTGCCAGCATCTCCGAGCGCCGCACCTTCCAACTAATAGACGGCGTCCGCGGCCTTCCCAAATACCTTGTGGCAGCGCCCGGCCTCAACAGCGGCTTTATGATTCCGCAGTACACAGCGGCCTCAATAGTGTCCCAGAACAAGGGCCTGTGCTGGCCGGCTTCCTGCGACTCTATTCCCTCCTCGCAGGGCCAGGAAGACCATGTGTCGATGGGTTCCAACGCCGCCACAAAACTTGTGAGAGTGGTGGACAACGTGGAAACAGTGCTGGGCATTGAACTGATGAACGCCGTCCAGGCCATCGAGTTCCGCCGTCCACTGCGCACATCACCGCGCCTTGAGAAGATAATCGGGGATTACCGCAAGGTGGTGCCGTTCATCGACACGGACACCTATATGCATCCGCTCATAGAAAAGTCAGTAGCATTTTTAAGGAATGAGTCTTATCTATAACATAGGCGTCCTTGCAGGAATCCAGCCTGAGGGCGTCCTCCGCGTGGAGGGCGCCGCCCAGGGTAAAACCGGTATCCTGGAGAACGCCTGGCTCCAGATTGAGAACGGCCGCATTGCCTGTTTTGGAGCCGGGATTCCCCCCTGTCATTCTGAGCGGAGCGAAGAATCTCTTGACGCCAACGGCGGCATGCTTATGCCGGGCTTCTGCGACAGCCACACCCACATAGTGTACGCCGGGAGCCGCGACGCCGAGTTTCTGGACAAGATAAACGGCCTCTCCTATGAGGAGATTGCGGCCCGCGGCGGCGGAATCCTCAATTCGTCCGACCTACTTAACCGCACCCTGGAGGATGACCTTTACAACCAGTCTATGGTCCGCGTGAAGGAAATGATGGAAAAGGGCACCGTGGCTATGGAAATAAAGAGCGGCTACGGCCTCAACCCGGATGCTGAGATGAAGATGCTGCGCGTCATCCGCCGGATAAGGGAAACTGTCCCCGCAGCGGTGAAATCCACCTTCCTGGGGGCGCATACAATCGGCCGTGGATACAGCCACAAGGCATATGTGCAGGCTGTTATCGATATGATTCCTGAGGCTGCAAAATGGGCCGATTTCATTGATGTCTTCTGCGACGAGGGCTTCTTCACGGTGGAAGACACTGACCGCATCCTCTCTGCCGCCAAAGGTCTTCTCACGCCCAAGATCCACGCCAACGAACTTGCCGTAAGCGGCGGCGTCCAGGTTGGCGTGAAGCACGGCGCCCTTTCCGTAGACCATCTTGAGCGCACCACGGACGCGGAGATTGAGGCGCTACGGGGATCGGCCACTATGCCCACGATGCTCCCCGGCTCGTCATTCTTCCTGGGACTTCCCTACGGCAGGGCCAGGGATTACATCAAGGCAGGGCTTGGCGTTGCGCTGGCGTCGGACTACAACCCCGGCTCCTCCCCTTCCGGAGATATGCGCTTCGTCCTGGCCCAGGGCTGCATCAAGATGCGCCTCACGCCCGTCGAGGCCTTCAACGCCGTCACCCTCAACAGTGCCTATGCAATGGGGCTCAGCCGTGAATACGGCTCCATCACTGTTGGTAAAAAAGCAGCTCTCATTTTAACTGAACCCGGCTGGGATCTTACAAAAATTGCATATCAATATCAAAGTCCTTTCATCAGGAAAGTATTTTTTTGATATCTTTGCAGTTATGAATAAGATTATCAGCCTCTTAGCACTCGCTCTCACTCTCCTCTCCTGCGGTCCCGCCTTACAGACCACAGGCTCTCAGACGCCGGCCGACGTTAACATCGGATACGGCACTATGCCCGCAGACCAGGTCACAAGTGACATCTCCACCGTCAAGGTGGACGAAAACGTTCCCTATACCACAATCTACGAAATGATTCAAGGGAAATGCGCTGGAGTCCAGGTAAGCGGAAGCAATATTGTCATAAGGGGAATCAGCACCATCAATCTGTCGCCACAGCCCCTTTTTGTGGTGGACGGCATTGAAATGGATGACATCTCCCACATCCATCCACGTGACGTAAAGGCCATTCATGTCCTCAAGGGTTCCTCCGCATCCATCTACGGTTCCAGGGGCGCAAATGGCGTTATTCTCATTACCCTAAAATAATGAAGAAAAATATTTGCTATTTTATAAAAAAGTAGTACCTTTGCAATCCCAAATCCTCTGGATGTAGCGCAGTTGGTAGCGCACCTGGTTAGGGACCAGGAGGTCGCTGGTTCAAGTCCAGTCATCCAGACCATTAAAAATCAAGCACTTACGGAATTCCGAAAGTGCTTGATTTCTTTTAAGGGTGTGAAAAGGGT
>JAFSPR010000075.1 GCA_017451395.1 Bacteroidales bacterium | reverse complement strand
GGGTGAGACTGAGACCAAAAAGGTTTACAACGGCGACTCGTACAAGTTCAAGGATGGCTACAAGGTTAAGAAGTACTCAACGGATGACAGTCACGCCAGTTCAGGCACTGCCGACAAACTGATTGTCCTTCAGCCGGAAGACGATGCTGCTATGGCCACACTGGGCAAAGGTTGGCGTATGCCCACCCGTGAAGAAGCCATGGAACTTTTCACAAGATGCACATTCAGTTATAACAAGCTGGGCCTTGTGACCGTCACCGGCCCCAATGGCAATACCATAGATTTCCCGAAAACAGGATACTACGTAGGGGAGAATCTTCAGGAAACCGGCTACCCATGGTGCTGGACAGCTTCTATGGCTCTTGCTGCCGGTACGCCTTCAGGTAGCGAAAATGCTATTGAATGGCATGAGCGTAAACAGGGTGCAGCCATGCGATTTGGACATACCGACTGTTACGGTCTTTACCGTGAGAACGGACTTCCCATCCGTCCGGTCAAAGACTAAGTGCTTTTTGTGCCCAGAGGGGCGAATAACGTCGCAGGTCTGCAAAAAACGCCGGACCTGCGACGCCTATACGAAAAAAGAGACCGGTCGGTCTCTTTTTTTGTGCCCAGAGCGGGAATCGAACCCGCACGGTATTGCTACCACAGGATTTTGAGTCCAGCGCGTCTACCAATTCCGCCATCCGGGCAGGGATGGGCCCAAGCGGGCCGCCAGATTGGACTGCAAAGTTATTGCAAAATCCTGAATTTGCAAAAATTACTGCTCATCGATGCCTGCGGCCGAATAGGAATCGGCCAGAAGGTGGGTAGACATCTTGCGGCGGGCAAGTTTCATTCCCCAGAAACAGAAGAGCAGGATTACAATGGAAATTATTCCGCTCATTTCCGGTGTTACGGCCGACTGCATTGCAATGGTGTCATAGATGCCGTGGGCCAGCACAGGATACAGCCACATCTTTATGCCGGCGCCGGGAGCGCGGTACCTGTCAAACCAGTTAAGGGAATAATAGTAACCCATGATCACGGCAAAACCGAAGTGGCCGGGGATGGCAGTAAGGGACCTGCCAATACCAGTTGTGACCCAGTCCGACCCCGCCGCAAAGAGGTACTCGATATTCTCGAATGCCGCAAAGCCCATACCCACGCACACGGCGTAGACAATGCCATCCATACGCTCGTCAAAGTCACGGCATTTCCTGAGAAACAGCCACAGACAGAAGAGTTTTGCCGTTTCCTCCGGGATTGCCGCGCCAAGGAAAGCCGTGCGTACAGCACCCCAGAACGACGTTATCTCCTGCGGGAACGCGCCCATCCACATAAGGGGCATTGAAATGAGAAGCGACGCAAAAACGGAAAGCCAGCCGTAGAAAAACGCCTTAACTATGTTCCTGACAGGCTCCCTCTGGAGTTTATCCTGCTGATATGTATAATAAATAAGGATAAGGGCGGGCAGCACCGCCAGCGCTATAACGTGTAACATAAATGCAAAGTTAGCCTATTTTGCCGATTATTGGTGCGCTTTCCGGTATTTCAGAGGCGTCTGGCCGTCGTGGAGTAGTTTGAAGCGGGTGGCAAAGTAGCGCGGAGAAGAGTACCCCACTTTCTCCGAAATGTCTAATATTGAGAAAGATGTGGAGGAAAGAAGTTCCTCCGCCATAGCCATCCTCTTTTCCTCTATTACCTCCGCAACACCCTTTCCGAAAGATGCGTTCATCTTATAATAAAGCGTGGCGCGGCTCATAGCCATATGTCCCGCAAGGTCCGACACGCTGAGTCCGGGCTCCGTGATATGCTGCTCTATGAACTCCTCCACCTTGGAAGTGAAAACGCTGTCCCGGGCCTTCAGTTCCCGCTCCAGGGCACGGACACGCCGGCGGCTGAGCCTGTCTATCCCGAACAGGGCGGCCGCGACAAACAGCACCGCATAGAGAAGGAGCATCGGCACGGAAAGATACCACGGCCTTCTGATATGGATCCTTGAAACAGTCTGGGACCTGCTCCACGTGCCGTCCGACTTAAGATACGACACCTGCAGCCTGTAGTGCCCCGGTTTCAGGGCCGGAAGAGATATGGACTGGTCGAAAGAATCCGCGCTCACCTCCGACGAGCCCTTCAACTGATACCGGTACAGCACGCGTTCAAAAGGATCTGCTCCGTCAAGGTTTACGGAAAGGGACAGGGACTGATAGTTATACGGAAGGCTGATTGAAGAAAGGGACTGGTCCTTTAGTTCAATCCTCCGCTCTTCAGGGTCTCCGAAATAACAGTCCGACCCTATCTCCACAAGGCCGGCGTTACCTCCAAGATATATGGAGCCATCCTGCGCGCAGGTTCCGGAAACAATCTCGTTGGCCGGGACGCCGCGGTTTTCCCCCGTCACTTCTATAACGCCGTTGCGGCTGAGGAAAAGGGTATTGTCGGCCGATATCCAGAGGTTGTCAGCGCCGTTGCTCTCAAGGCGGCTCACGCGGGAGAAAAGGCCGGTGTTAACCTTCTGTACCTGAGAACTTCGGGGGTCGAAAGAATAAAGCCCGTAATTGGTGCCGAACCACACCATCCCCCCGTGATAGACGGCCGTGTTGATGCTCCCGGTTCCGGCGTCCACCCTGTGAATCAGGTTAAGTTCCATTGACTCAAGGTCTATGGTGAAAATGCCGGGAGAAGAATACGCATAAATGGTTCCGTTTCCGGAAACTCCTATCACAAGGAGTTCCAGGCCCTCTCCCTCCGTAGTGTCTCTGAACTTGAGGAAACGCCTTGTCCTTGGGTCATAAAGATAAGTGTTCACCGCCAGAAACAGCATACGGCCGTCAGGGAGCGTATAGATGGAAGGAGAGTTGCTATTGAAGCATTCCTCCGCATTGGTTTCCCTGTCCTTAATTATAAAAGGAGTAAGCCGGAACGACTGCCTGTCCATCAGGAAATATCCCCTGTTGTAAGTGCCTAGACAGAGGCTTCGGGAATCGAAATCAGCCAAAGCGGTTACCTTGAGACCGTCTTTTCCGGCAAGGCAGGTGAGCCCCTCCGACTGATTGTAACGCCATATGCCGCTTCCGTCCGTTCCAAGATAGACATTGCCGTCCTCAGATGCAAGGAGGGAAATGATGACGTTTTCAGCCTCCGGATACTTACCCGTAAGCGACAGCACCTTTATTGGGGAGAGTTTCAGGCCAACCAGACCGGAACGGACGCTGCCCACCCAGATATTTCCGTGGCGGTCAGGGTACAGCGTTGTCACGGAAAGGGGAATCCTGGCCCCGGACTGCGCCAGTTGCCTGTCAAGAGGAACTATCCTGTGAGTCTGAAGGTCCATAATCCATACGCTGTCTCCGTCAAAACCCATCCACAGGGCGCCGTCAAACACCATAAGGGCAAGAAGCGGATCTGAGGAAAGGCCGCCTTCACCTCTCTGGAGGGTATAGACCTCTTTCATCTCCGTAAGGGAGAACCCCACAAGCCCGTAATTGAGGACGGAAAGGTACAGCGTATCTCCATCTATGGCCGATGCCATCACAAGGTTTCCGGCAAGGTGAGGGATTTCTATTTTCCGAGTCCCCTGAGGCGTATGGACGGAAAGGCCCTCCCTCCTGTCAAGGGAATAGAGGGCTCCGTTATGATAGAAAAGCGAGAGGTAATCCGTGTAAACGTCACCGTCATCTCCGGAAAGTGCGCCGTTATTATAAGAATAGTATTTAAGGCCGAAGTGCGCCCCGAACCAGACGCCCTCCGGCATATCCACCGCGCAGGTAACAGTGCTCTCGCTCTCCTGAATGAACTGATCCCCCGCCGAATCATACCTGAAAAGGCCCTTGTCCGTAGAAGTCCAGAGCGTTCCGCGGCTGTCACAGTGGAGCATATAGACATAAGTTCCCTGCCCGTAATTGTCCTGCCTGCCGATCACCGTGCGAAGTTCCCCGTTCCTGTACTCGTTGAGCCCGAACCTGGTGCCTATCCACAGGGCCCCTCTGTCGTCATAAGCGACGGTTGTTACGGAAGACTGGGACAGTCCGTTTTCAATGCCAATCTGCTTGCAATAGAAGCCGTCTGCAAACAAACTCCAATTTTGCAGTATAAGGATGAACAAAAACAGACACTTTTTCATTACGTATATAAATGTTTGGACAAAGTTAGACTTTTTTTGGAAATAATTGACACCAGTTTGATAAAAGGATTCGCCAAATTTGCATTAACCGAACCAACTAATAATCAATCCAGTATGAAAAAACTGTTAGTTTGTGTCCTTTTAGGCGCGGCTTTTCTGCTCCCTCAGGCCCTTCTGGCCCAGGGCGGAAATGACGCCGGAGGGCGTAAAATTGTGGTTAGGGGAACGGTCACGGACAAAACCGGAGAGCCTGCGATAGGCGCCAGTATCCTGGAAGTTGGAACCACCAACGGCGTGATCACCGACCTTGACGGCAATTTTGTGATTGAGACCGCCCCCGGCACCACGCTGGTTGTATCCTGGATAGGATACGCAGACTACACTTTCCAGGCCCGCGCCGGCGCTCCCATACGCATTGCGCTGGAGGAAGAGGCACTCCTTCTTCAGGAAACCGTTGTTACGGCGTTCGCCACCCAGAAAAAGGTGAACGTGACAGGCGCAATCACCGCCGTCACCGGTGACGACGTTATTCAGGCGCCCGTTGCCAATGTTTCATCGGCCCTGGTGGGTATCACCCCCGGCCTCAGCGCCGTGACGGTGTCCGGTGAACCCGGTCAGGATGCGGCCGATATCGCCATCCGCGGTATCTCCTCCTATTCCGGAAGCACATCTCCCCTCATTGTAATTGACGGCATCGAGCAGCCCACAAGGCAGGCTATGAGCATCCTCAACGGAATGAACCCCAACGACATTCTGGGTATAAGCGTGCTCAAGGATGCCTCCTCAACGGCGGTGTACGGTATCCGCGCGGCAAACGGCGTCATCATCGTCACCACCCGCCGCGGCCAGCAGGGACGCCCCAAGGTGAGTTTCTCCGGAAACTTCGGCCTCACGGGCGCAACCAACGTGCAGCGCGGCCTTTCCTCCTACGAATACGCCCTGTTCAGGAACGAGGCCATCCGCAACGAGGTAGAAGGCTACGGCAGCACCCCGCTGCAGAATTACCTGTTCACGGACGACGACCTCTGGAAATTCCAGAACAACAGGGACTTCACCCCCGCGGAGGTTGACGCCATGACCTGGCTCACGGACGCCCAGAAGCAAAGTCTCAAGGACAGCCCCGCCCTTTACTACGGCACCTCCGACGCCTACGCCGAACTCTACAGCCGCATAGCGCCGCAGTGGAGCGCCAACGTAAACGTCTCCGGCGGTACCGAAAGGGTGAAATACTACGTCTCCCTCAACTACTTCGACCAGCAGTCCATCATGCAGAACGCCAACTACTTCGGCGTCCAGACAGGCTCCCGCTACCAGAGGTACAACGTGAGGGCGAACATTGACGTGGACCTGTTCAAAAACACCACCCTCAGCGTGAACACCAGCGGCCAGTTCGGTTCCACAACCGGTCCCGGCACGGGTTCGCTCTACAGCAGGTACAGCGGCATAATGCAGATAATCTATGAAGGCAACCCCTTCACAAACCGCAGTATGATCCTGGACGACAAACTGATTGTGGACTTCGACTACCCCCAGAACTCAGTCCAGGAAGGCCTCCACAAGCGCACGGACAACGAGATGACCGGCGGCTGGCTGCCCGCTCTCCTGAGCCGTTCCGTGGGTACCACATCAAATACGCGCGTGGACGTGACCATGCGCCTCCGCCACGACTTCTCCTGGCTCCTCAAGGGACTTGACCTCCAGGCCAGCGTCCGCTACCAGGAGAACTACAGCAAGGTTGCGGTCCAGTCCTTCGCAATCCCCCAGTACCGCGTTCGCCGCAGCATCACCAACCCCAATGAACTTGAATTCTTCGGCGGCACGGTGGGCGCAGACGGCTATTCCTCCGGCTCCTGGGGCGGTATGAGAGACTTCTATGCCGATATAGTCCTCAACTACCAGGGCAACTTCGGGAAGCACAACGTTGGCGGCCTCCTCCTTGGCCGCGCCACCAAGTACACGATGCCCTCCGACAGTTTCAACACCCCCAGCGGCCTTATCGGAACATCGGCCCGCCTCACCTACGACTACGACACCCGCTACCTGCTTGAACTGAACTTCGCGCTAAACGGCACGGAGAACTTCGCCGCCGACAGAAGGTTCGGTTTCTTCCCCGCGGCGTCGGCTGGTTATGTCCTTACCAACGAGCCCTGGTTCCCGGAGAACCCCTGGCTCACCTTCTTCAAGATAAGGGCAAGTTACGGCCTTGTGGGTAATGACCAGATCGGTGGCAAGCGCTACCTCTACCTCCCCGGCACATACCAGATCAATATGGGCCCGGGAAGCCTTACAAGCACCACGTCCTCCGGTTCCCTGCAGAGTAACTACTACCAGTTCGGAACAAGCACGGGCTCCTACAATACCATCTACACCGGTTCTGCGGAAGGCGCCCTGGGTAACCCCCAGGTGACCTGGGAGAAATCGGAGAAGATAAGCGCCGGCCTTGAGACCAAGTTCTTCAGCGACAGGCTCTATTTCAATGCCGATTTCTTCTATGAGAACAGGCGCGACATCCTCACAACCCTTGGCGTCATCCCCGTGACCTTCGGCGTTCCCTCCTGGGACACCGCAGCCGTCAACGTTGGACGCGTCACAAACCGCGGTTATGAACTGGTGCTTGGATGGAGCGAAAAACGCGGAGACCTCCGCTATTATATAGAAGGTAACGTCACCTATGCCAAGAACACCATAGAATATATGGCCGAGGCTCCCAACCCCTACGACTGGATGAACCAGACAGGGCATTCCATCGGCCAGTATTACGGATACAAGACCGACGGTTTCTACGACACCCTCGAGGAACTGAACAACCGTCCTTACTTTGCGCAGAGCGCAGGCGCCGTAACCCTTGGCGACATAAAGTACGTAGACCTTGACGGCGACGGTGTGATAGATTCCAAGGACCAGGGCCCCATCGGCTATCCCAACAGGCCAATGATGAACTTCGGCGGAAAGATCGGCATCAGTTACAAGGGCTTTGACCTCAAGGTAGTGCTCTCCGGTACGGCAATGGGGTCCTACTATATTGCCCGTATCACCAGCCCGTTCTTCAAGAGGGCCGGAAACGCCTTCCTGTGGCAGTATGAGGGCCGATGGACTCCCGAAAAAGTGGCCGCCGGCACTCCTGTCACCTACCCCCGCGCCGTGTATGACGCCAGCCAGGACCACTACGACTTCGGCCCCAAGAGCCAGCTCTGGGCCCTCTCTTCAGACCACCTGAGAATCAAGAATATTGAACTGGGATACACTTTCCCTGCAAATTCCCCGTTCCTCAGGAAGGCCAAGATCTCTATGCTCAGGATTTACGTCAATGCAAACAACGTCCTCACACTGTTTGACCAGATGAGCCGATACGGCATTGACCCTGAAACCAAGGATAACCTTGGCGGCAGCGAAGGTAACATATCCTACGTGTTCCCGCTCACCCGTACAACCAACGTGGGTGTGAATATCAACTTCTAAACGGACAGGGATATGAAAAAGATACACATCATTACAGTACTCAGTGCAGCCCTCCTTTCAGTCACCGGCTGCAACCTGTTCCTGGAGATGCCCGAGGTAACCGGAAGCGTTTACCTTGAAGACGTATTCTCCAACCGTAAAGACACCGAGGGTATGCTCTGGAGGGCCTATCACCGCGGTCTCCGCGAAGGCCTCCCCGAAGGCTGGGCCATCAACCACGGCACCCTTGCATCCCTTTCCGGCGAAATAACCCGCGGATACAGCTGGCACGCCGGCTACAATCTTGTTGTGAACGGCCCCACCACCGTTCTGGATGCCTCCGGGCAGTACCAGGGCGCTCCGGCCAACTTCAACGAGAACTGGGAAGTAATCCGCGCCTGCTGGATTATAATAGCAAACATTGACAGCTGCCCCGAAATCTCCGCAGAAATGAAGGAGTATATGAAGGGTGAAGCCTACGCGCTCATAGCATACCGCTACGTTGGAATGTTCCAGCGCTGGGGCGGAGTTCCCATCGTGCGCCAGGCCAACGAGATGACCGACGACATAAACTTCCCCCGTGCATCGGCCCAGAAGACTCTGGAATTTGCCCTTGAGATGCTCCAGGAGGCCGAAAACCGCCTCCCCGACACCTGGACGGACATCGAGCCCGGCTGCGGAGACAAGTGGGAAGGCAGGATCACCAAAGGAGCCGTCCTTGCAATGAAGGCCCGCCTCCTTACTTTTGCCGCACGTCCGCTTTTCAATGCCGACCAGTCTTACGCCAAGGAGTTTGGAATGGCCTACAGCGCCGATTCCCTCATCTGGCTTGGCGGAAAGGACATCAACCGTTACCAGACGGCCATAGACGCCCATCTGGCGGTGATCAACTGGGCAAAGAGCAACGGTAAACACCTGATTTTCACCGCCGGGGAAGGAAACCGCAACACCTTTGAGCAGGCCATAGACGACTACGGCCGCGGCGTTTCCCAGCTGAACGGGCCGGAGACTCTCCTTGCCTTCAAGGTGGAAAGCGACCAGCAGGTTTACAACAATATGACGGAGGGATACAACTGGAGCTCCTATGTAGACGCCGGTGAACGTTCTCTCCGCGGTGTCCTTACCAACTTCGTACGCCTTTACAGGGATACTGAAGGTAACGACATTGACTGGCCTGTGGTTGGAGAAGCAGCCCCGCGTCCCATTGCCGATTTCGCCGCCAACATAGACAAGATTGAACCCCGCTTCAGGGTGGATATCTGCGTTCCCGGTAAATTCGGCCGCTCCAACGACGGAGATGCCCACTGGAACGAGGGCATCTGGTATATGGGAAGCCTTACCTCCAGCGCAGAGATTGCCGCAAGTATGTCCCGCGCAACGGAGGGCAGGTCTATCGGCGTTCCCACCAAGTTCTACTACAAGGCCGGCGCCCGCCGCTGGCTGGAGTTCCCGCTGTTCCGCCTGGCAGAGAACTATATGTCCCTTGCCGAGTGCTACAACGAACTTGGAGACGATGTAAACGCACGTAAATACCTGAATATCATCCGCAACCGCGCCGGTCTCCCGTCTGTGACGGAAACGGACCAGGCCAAACTGCGTGAACTGATAGTACGTGAAAGGGCCCTTGAGTTCTTTGAGGAAAACCAGCGCTACTACGACGTAAAGCACTGGAAGCATCCGGATATCGGCACCAAGATCCTTGGCGGCCCTATGACGGAAATCTCCTTCCTCACAACTGACGGAGCCAACACTATGGCAGCCCTCATTTCCTACTGGGACGCCTACTCCTACACAGGCTACTGGCATCCCAAGTGGCTCCTTGAGCCTTTCCGCCAGGATGAGGTGAATAAAGGCATCATAGCCCAGAACCCCGGTTATTAACAGATAAATCCGTGAAGCAATGAAAAGACACTCCATAATAGCAGCTTTGGCAGGACTTATCCTTGTATCCTTCAGCGGATACTCCCAGGACCTTGCCAACTTTACGGACGCCCTTGAGGGCAAGTATCCGGGACTGATAGTGATCCGCAACGACGGAACTCCGGGCGCAGGTGCAGCCAGGATGATGATCCGCGGTATAGGCTCCTATGCTCAGGGGACAGACATAAATACCCTCAAGATATTTGTGGACGGCTTTGAGGTCCAGCAGGATTTCATAAGCTACCTCTCCCCGGAGGAAATTGAGTCTGTGGTAATTTGCAAGAATGCGGCCGATCTTGCCGAATACGGTATGAACGGTGCCAACGGCGTGCTTGCAATCACAACCAAACGAGGCTCGGAGGGCGCTCCGATAATCACGTTCAAGACACGTGGCGGCGCCCAGATGCCCATCAACGTGGCAAAACCTCTTGGCTCCTATGCATACGCCCGCCTTTACAACCAGGCCTGGAGCAACGACCACGGCCGTGAATGGGACCCCTACTACGACTTTGAGGCGATGAACGCCTACAAGGCAGGGGAAGGCATTGACGTAAACTGGTACGACGAAGTATTCAAGCCCGTCACGGGGTATGCCGATGGAAGCCTTTCCATCCGCGGCGGCTCCCAGAACGCCAAATACAGCGTGGTTCTGGATTATGCCAACCAGCAGGGCTTCCTGAACGTGAGGAATACGGACCGCACCAAGAACGTTTCCTTTGTGAAATACGGCGTACGTACCAACCTTGATATGAAACTCAATGACATCTTCACGGTGAGCGTAGACCTGGGCGGACGTCTTGAAGACCGCAACCGCCCCAATTACAGCGTCTACCAGCTTGTGGATGATGTAATGAGCTATCCGTCAAATATTTATCCTATCTTTGACGCAGAAGCCACGGATCCCATTTCCAACTTCTCCGGTACGGCGGTGTATCCCAACAACCCGGTAGGTTCGCTTGCCGGCCAGGGCTGGACCACAAGCCGCACCAAACTGATGCAGGCAAACTTCAAGTTCAGGGAAGACTTTGGATTCCTTCTCCCGGGCCTGTACCTGCAGGAAGGCTTCTCCTTCTATTCAAGGACAATTGGAAATACCGCCAAGACAAACACTTACGCCCGTTACAGCGGCGGCGTGCCCCAGACTGCCGATGTCTCCACCTACATCCGTTCCAACGGATACTGGAGTTCCGGCAAGGAGCGCTGGATGCAGGGCAACGTGATCCTGGGATGGGACGGACAGCTTGGTCTTCACAGGATAAACGCAAAACTTGCCGCCCACATCTCCGATTTCAACGGCAGCGGCAGCTCCTTCTACAACTGGAAGTACCGTTACGCCAACTTCACCGCCAGGGCCGACTGGTCCTACGACAACCGCTACGACGCTGGTCTTGGCCTCTCGGTCTTCGGCTCAGATGCCTATGCTCCCGGAAAGCAGTTTGTTCCCTACCCCACCGTTTCCTTTGGCTGGAATGCTTCCAACGAGGATTTCCTAAAGGGAAACCAAGTGGTTAACAAACTGAGGCTGAGGGCATCGGCAGGCTTTACCGGTGCAACGGAAGCCTACGTTGGAATTGACGGATTTGAGACTAATGGCCGATACCTCTATCAGCAGTACTACACCTGGACGGGAAGCTTTGTCCAGGGTATGGGTCCCAACTTCGGCGGCGGCGCCAGCGGCATACGCCCGCTGTTTGAGGGCAACGCCAATGTTACTGCTGAAAAGAGCCTGAAGGGCAATATCGGCATTGAGACAACCCTCTGGAACGCCCTTACCATCAATGCCGATTACTTTGTGGACTACCGCACCGGCATCCTCACAAGGGACAACACCCTTATGGACTATAACGGTGTCCAGGTGGCTTACTCCAACCTTGGCAGGATGATCAACCAGGGCGTTGACGCTTCATTTGTGTTTGCAAAGCAGAGCGGCCCCGTTGACTGGAGCGTGTTTGGAAACATTCTCTTTGCCAAAAACAAGGTGCTTGAGATGGGAGAAATAGGCACCAAGTACCCTTACAATGCCGTTACGGGCCTTCCTTACGGTACCAGGATGGGACTTGAAAGCATCGGCTTCTACCAGATCAAGGACTTTGATATGGACGGAGAACTGAATATGGGACAGCCCGTTCCGCTTTACGGCGCCATCCAGCCCGGTGACCTTAAATACAAGAACCAGGACGGAGACGAGTACATTGACGATACTGATATCGTGAGAATCGGCAATCCTTCCTATCCTTCACTGGTCTTCAGCCTTGGCGCGCAGGCCCGGTTCAAGGGATTTGACCTCTCCCTCCTCATCACCGGGAGCGCAGGCTCCACAGTGAACCTTCTGGACTACGACGAATGGAAGCCCTTCCTCAATTACGGAACGGCCTTCGAGTGGGCTGAGGGCGCCTGGGTATACTACCCGGAAGCCAAGCTTGACACCAGAAATACCGCCACTTATCCCCGCCTCTCCACCGGCCAGAACGACAACAACTACCACTCAAGTTCCTTCTGGATAAAGGACAACGCGTGGGTTCGCCTGCAGGAAGTGGAACTTGGTTACACCATTCCCATCAACAGCAGGGTAATCAAGAACTTCCGCGTATGCCTCACGGGGTACAACCTCCTCACACTCAGCAGCCTTCTGAGCAAGTACAAGATGGACCCTGAAACGGTCAATTACGGATATCCCGCTTCAAAGGCGGTCAACCTGGGACTTCAAATCAGTTTCTAAGATATGAAGAGGATTTACATCATACTTGCAGCGGCGCTTTCAGTATGCGCCTGCTCCAAATTCCTGGACACCCGCACAGACGTGTTTGACACGATGGACAGGCTTCAGACCCGTTCCAGCACGCTCACCAGTTTCGCCTATGCATATTATACCCCTATGGGGAACGGCTTCAACGTGATTGACGGAAACCTCTTTGCAAGCGCCTCCGACGAAGCAGAGCAGGCCGCCCCCACGTCAGACGTCCAAACTATCAACAGGGGTCTTTTATCGGCCGATCTTAACCCGCTCTCATACAAGTACACCAACTGCTACGAGGGCATCCGCGCGGCACGCTTCTTCCTGGATTATGCCAAGGACGGAGAGAAGTTCCTTGCCCTGAACAGGGACACCAGCACGGTGTATAACCCGGACGGCACGGTTTACAGCACGGAGCAGCCCAAGGCCTACAAGCGAGACTGCATCAACCTTGGATGGCAGAGGGCCGAAGCCTACATTGCAGAGGCTTACTACTACGGCGAACTTCTGAAGATGTACGGCGGCGTTCCGCTCCTGGACCCTGAGACCGGCATTGCCCGCCAGGCTTCCTACGACGAGGTAGTGGACCATATCGTAAAACTCATCGACGACCACCTGAATGAGCTCAACCTGGACTGGAGAGTAGCCCTGGACGAGACCCCGGAAAACGCAATTGCAGACGTAACAAACTGGAATTTCCGCGATGAGACGGGCCGATTCGACCGCACGGCAGCCCTTGCCATCAAGGCCCGCGTGCTCCTGTATGCCGCAAGCCCCCGCAATAACCCTATGGACGACGTGGAGAAGTGGGAAAAGGCTGCGGAAGCGGCAAATGACGTCATTCAGATGCGTAAGGCCATCTTTGCCAAGGGCTTTGGCTTTGGCGAAGGCGCCAAATCTTTCCCGGACTGGCATATGCCCGTGAACCGTGACTACGGCAACTACTTCATCAAGAACAACGCCACATCGGACACCGAGTCCATCTTCCTTATCCGCCAGGCGGCAGGCAGCGCCCCCGAGGCAGCCAACTATCCCGTTGGAACCCGCGGCGGCAACAGCGGCGTATGCCCCACCCAGAACCTTGTGGATGCCTACGAGTATGTAGGCCCTCAGGTGCCGGATCCTTATGCCAACAGGGATCCCCGCCTTGCGGCTACTATTGTCACCAACGGCAGCACCTGGAACGGTAATGTGATTGATGAGTCCAAGGGCGGCAACTACGACTCCCGCGTTGCAGGAGCAAGCCCCACCGGATACTATCTCAAGAAGTTCCTGGCCCCTAACCTCAACCTTGTGGAAGGCGGCAGCACAGACCATATCTGGCCGCTCTACCGCTACGCCGAGGTCCTTCTGAACTATGCAGAGGCTATGAACGAGGCTTATGGTCCGGATGCAGACCCCGCCGGTTACGGAATGACCGCTCGCCAGGCTCTCACGGAGGTTCGTCAGAGCGCAAGCACATCCCTTCCCGCCGTTACAGCCGCTTCAAAGACGGATTTCCGTAATGCCGTAAAGCAGGAGCGCCGCGTGGAACTGGCCTTTGAAGACCACCGCTATTGGGATCTTCTCCGCTGGAAAGACGCCATGACAGTGCTCAACAAGGCCATCAAAGGTGCTTCCGTAAGGAAAAACGAGCTTGGTGGCTTCCAGTACACCTTCCGTACCGTCGCTTACCGCACATTCTACGAGCGCAACTACTACTTCCCCTTCACCCGCAAGGAGATTTCAAACAGCGCCGGCGCAATTACCCAGAACCCTGAATACAATTAATATGAAAGCATATAAGTTACTTCTTCTCATTGCTCTTACGGCAGGCATCGCAGCCTGCTCAAAGGAGGATGCTACCAAGGACTACGGCTTTGCCAAGGTGTACATACCGCAGGCCACGGTGACGGGTATAGACAACTCTTATCCCATTCCCCTGGGGCCGTTCGGCCAGAACTCAAAGTACACCTGCTCCTATGATGCCGCAAGCGGTAAACTGGACATTGCGGTGGGCGTCATCCGCTCCGGATATTTCGCCGTCCAGAAGGGCTACAGCGTATCCCTTGGGATATCGGCCGATCTTACTGCGGCAAAGGTGGCCGAAACAGGCGGCGTGGCCCTTCCTGCGGCCGTCTGCACCATTCCCGGCACCATCACGGTTCCGGACGGCGAGAGCGGCGCTTCCGTAAAGGTGAGCGTTGACCTCAAGGCCCTTGCCGCCCAGAGCGCCACCTTCAAGGACGCTGAAGGCTATAAGAAACTGGTCCTTGGCCTTGCAATTTCCAACCTGCAGGGACCTTCAGACTATTCCCTGGCCGATTCAAACACCTCAGTTGCCATTATCCTTGACCTTGGAAGCGAATACTGGACGGATGACGTCCGCGCTCTCTTCCCGCTTGAATAACAACCATTAACCAATTATATTACACTATTATGAAAAAAGTTCTTTACTTTCTTGCCGCAGCCGTTTTTGCAGTAGCAATGGCTGCCTGCTCAAAGCCCGCTGCCGGCGGTGACGAAAACACCCCCGGAGGAGAGCAAACCGCTGCTTCTCCCAAGGCCGACTTCGACTACGCAGTGGACGGACTGAAGGTGACTTTCACCAACAAGAGCACCAACGCCACCGCCTACAAGTGGGATTTCGGCGACGACGAGACTTCAAAGGAAGCAAACCCTGAGCACACCTATGCAGCCGGCGGCAGTTATTCCGTTAAACTCACCGCCGCAAATGCCGATGGCGAGGTCTCTTCCAAGGAAGTCAGGATTGACGTAGCTGGTGCCCCCAAGGCCTACTTCACCTTTGAGGCCAAGAAGGACCGTGCAGGTGAGTTTGGCCGTGTAATCAATTTTGACGCCACCTCCTCCCAGAATGCCACCAACATTACCTGGGACTTCGGTGATGGCTCCACCACCGAACCCGGCACCGACTTCAAGACCTCCCACACCTATGCCGATTATGGCAAATACACTGTCAAGGCAGTTGTAGTCAACTCCGCCTCCGCAATGGACACCTATGAGACCGAGGTTGACGTAATTGCTTACAACGAGCTCCTTAAGGGCGGATCCATGGAAGAGGACGATGCACAGTATTGGACGGTTAAGAGCGCCAACGCTTCACTTCCCGATGACGGATATGCCGGAACGGAAGGTGTCCCTTCATTTACTTCCACATTCGGATACACTGAAGACGGTCCTTCCGGCGGAAATGGCGGATGCCTGCGCCTGGGCGGTGAGAACCAGTATCACGACTGGGCTCACAACGTTACCGTCTACCAGGCCATCGACCTGGAAGCGGGCGACATAGTGCAGTTCTCCGCACAGCTCAAATGGGAGGGCGACATCAATAACAGCGGACTGTTCTGGTTGAACGTCGCCAAGGGCGAGCCCACTCCTGCCGATGAAAACATCTTGGTCCAGTTCTTCAACTATTGGGGAGAGTGGAAGGATGATGAAGGTGTAATGCATTATGGCCCTTCTGTTCCTGCGTATGATGGAGACCTCAGCGGAAGCACCAATTATGCACAGGGTGACGATTGGGGATTCTCCTCACCCGTTGATGCTCTTGGAGAAGGAACCGGTGTTTGCTATACCGCTGAAGAATCCGGCACTTACTATGTAATATTTGAGCTGCGCAATGTATGGAGTGCCACTTATTGGGGCAAGCCTTACTACATTGATGAAGTGAGCGCAAAATACGTAGGCAAAGCCGAATAAACTCTTTTTTCAGGGACAGGGCGGCTGACCCCGCCCTGCCTCTCCAAGGTATAAAACAAAGGAAAGATGAAAAGACTTTCAGCAATTATAGCGCTGTCGCTCCTTATCCCGGCAGCGGCTATGGCCCAGGACCCGGATTCCCGTTTTATGGGTGCCTTCAAAGAGGATTTTGACGGCTCAAAGCCGCAGTATTTCAGCGGTGGAAACGCCCCCAGGCTGTTTTTCGGCGTTCCTTCTCTCACGGAGAAGGGAACTACCGTGATGCTTGAGCGCATCCAGCCCACGGACCCCGCCGGAGCGGGAAAGGGCCCGGAAATCTCATCCGCTAAGCGCACGCACTTCGGCACTTATTCGGCCCGTCTCCGTGTCCCGGACGTGAAGAAGGCTCAGCCTAACGTAGGAGCGGTTGTGGGTTACTTCACATACCGTTTTACCCAGGGGTTCGGCCTTTCGGAGATTGACTTCGAGTGGCTTATCGCCGATCCTACACTCATCTATATCGGCACCTGGACTAGCGCGCCAAACAATGTGGGTAACCTCCAGAGGGTTGGCCGTACCATCAACCTTGCAAAGGGGCAGATCCTGTACACCAACTACAGGTCCTATCACGACGGCAATAAGAACCACAACTTTGCAAGCGACGACGACGCTGCTCTGTCGCCCCGCACCATACCTGCAATCTCTGGCTATGACGCCTCAAAGCAGTTCTATGTCTACGGCTTTGACTGGTTCCCCGACAGGCTTACCTGGTGGATAGAGCACCCTGAAACGGGTGAGAAGGTTATCCTTTGGGATTATCAGGGCACCACTCCCAACTTCTCCGGCATTCCCCAGCCGCCCACAACCTACCTTATGAATTTCTGGCACACCAACGACTGGTCCGTGGATACCAACCCCCAGTCCAAGCAGGCGCCCAAGTACCCCTACTGTCTGGAGGTGGACTGGATGAAGTATGAGCCCTACGATGAAATAAACATCAAGTGGAGGGAAGATAATGGATATTAATAGGTTAATGTTATTGCTGGCGCTTGGGGCGGCTGTTTCCTGCAACAGCGGGAAATATCCGCTCCCGGCTCCGGAAAAGCCAAAGCCGGAGGTGCCGGAGGGTAACCAGGGGGAGTCCGGAGACGACAACCCCGACGGTAAGCCCGACGACGGCACTCCGGACAACCCTCCCGTTACCGTAACGCTGATGGATGCGTTCAAGGAAGACTTTTCCGGAGAACCCGGCAACGGGCTCACCCTGGACGCGGGAGGAAAGGATTTCCGCTGCTTCCCCGGTTTCCCTTCGCTTACGGAAAGCGGCTCCACAATCCTTATGCTAAGGCTTGACGCAGCAAAGGATGCCGGAGACGGAATTACACTTACATCTACGGATTATGTGCACTTCGGGAGTTATTCCGCCCGCGTGAGGCTTCCGGACGTGAAATCCGTACAGCCCGGCCTCGGCGCCGGCGTGGAATTCGGCCCCGAAGGCCAGGGAGTTGGCATTAACGTCGCGTCTCCTACTGTTGCGGGCGTAAACACGGCCTCAAAGTTATGTATCATCGGCCTTGACTGGAGTGCCGATAAACTTGTGCGGTGGGTGAAATCTACGCCCTCCGGAGACAAAAAAGTAATTGACGAGGTGACGGAAAACGTGCCCCAGGACCCCCTGAAACTTGTTTTCAGGTATTATCACACGGACGGGGCGGCGGCAAACTACCCCTACGAACTTGAAATTGACTGGATAGAATATAGCCCTCAAGAATAATGAAGCGCTGCTCAACAATTTGCCTTGGCCTGATGCTTTGCGCTCTTGCCTTCGGCCAGGAAGAAGCACCTGAGTTCCATGGTGCGTTCAAGGAAGACTTCTCTGAAGGAACTTCGGAGTATTTTGACTTCAATTACAGGCCATCCGGAGAGGATTTCCGCTATTTTTCAGGATTTTCCTCACTATCAGAGGAAGGAACTTCCGTTATGCTTTACCGGATGGATCCTGCAGATCCCGCCGGAGCAGGCCGCGGTCCTGAGATTATCTCCAAGGACTACACCTTCTACGGAAGTTACAGCGCCCGCATCAAGATTCCGGATCCGCGTGAGATTCAGCCAAACGTTGGTGCCGTAGTGGGGTATTTCACCTACAACATTGACAGGGAGTTCGGCCAGTCAGAAATTGACATCGAATGGCTTATAGCCGATCCAAGGATCATTTACGTCGGAACCTGGACAGGTAAGCGCGGAGCCCACAACCGCGTTGGCCGTATCATCAACATCGCTACCGGAGAAATCCTTGAGACCATCTGGCGCTCAGAGGTCCGCCATAAGGACGGCAGCGTTACACGTGTGCCAAATACTGCCTTCAAGGGCCGCCAGAACAAGCCTTCACGCATTGAGGCCATTCCGGACTACGATGCATCGGCCCGTTTCTACGTGTACGGCTGGGACTGGTATCCTGACCGTATGGTGTGGTGGATGGAGCACCCGGAAACCGGAAAGAAGATCATCCTCTGGGACTACAAGGGCAAGAAAGTGTTCCCGGACCAGCCTTCAAAGACCGGCGTTCCCTGCCTCAAGAGCAAATACAGGCTCAATTTCTGGCACACCAACAACTGGCCGGTGGAAACCAATCCGCTGTCCGTTGAAAAGCCGCTCTATCCCTACGAGTTGGAGATTGACTGGATGAGTTACACTCCCTTTGACAAGTACAATCCCTATCTGAAATAGGCTACAGTGCCAGGTCCACCAGGCAGATGGCGGCCATGGCTTCCACGATGACCGGAGTGCGGAGGGCAAAGCAGACGTCGTGGCGCCCGCCAACTCCGGCTTTTGCTATGCTGGCGGTGGGCTTGAAAGCCACGCGGAACACTACGGGGTTGCCGTTTGTGATACCGCCGTTCACGCCGCCGGCGTGGTTTGTGACGGGCGGCTGAGGCCTGTTATGACGGCCGCAGCAGTGGTGCCCTTCGCCTTCCTCCTCCCCGTGGTGACAGCAGTGATGCTCCTCGCCGTCATCGTGCTATCCGTGGCAACACTCATGATCTGGGTCATCGTGATGGCAATGGTGACCTTCCTCGTGCTCTCCGTGGCAACATTTGTGCTCCGGGAATAGGTCAATATGCTCCGATCCCCGCATCCTGGCGGCCTCAAAGCCGTCTCCGAACTCTATGCCTCGGACACCGGGAATAGCAAACACGGCGTGGGACAAAACGCCCTCCACGCTATCCCAGAAGGGTTCTCCAAGGCCGATAGGAAGGCCTTCCACCACGCATTCAACCACTCCGCCAAGGGAATCGCCATCGGCCGCGGCGGCCTTGAGGGCCTCCGGCCATTTCTCCGCGTCAGTGAGCCCGCCAACCTCCTTGAGGACGGCATTGAACTTTGCGAAATACATCATCTTTTTGGCAATCACGCCGGCTGCTACTATCCCAAGGGTAAGCCTGCCGCTGAACTGGCCGCCGCCGCGGGGGTCGTTGTATCCGCCGTACTTGAGATTGGCCGTGAAGTCCGCGTGACCGGGCCTGGGGTTCTTGCGGAAGGCCTCGTAGTCCTCCGAGCGGGTGTTTTCGTTGCGGAAAATAACGGTAAGGGGAGCGCCCGTAGTGTGGCCCTCATATACGCCAGATAGGATTTCGGGGGCATCGGCCTCAATGCGGGGCGTTGTGCCAAGGGCTCCGGCCTTCCTTCTGGAAAGGTCCTGGGTGAAATCTTCCACGCTCAGGGGAATGCCCGGTAAAACGCCGTCTACAGTTACGCCGATAACCGGCCCGTGGGACTCTCCGAAGATACTTACTCTGAATTTGTTGCCAATAGTATTCATAGTCTTTCAAACATTTCATTAAACTGGGGGAAGGACTTGGCTACGCAGTCCACGTCATCTATCTCAACGGGGCTTGAAGCGCCAAGGGATGCTACTTTAAGAGCCATTACCATACGGTGGTCACTGTGAGAGCGGAACTTCCCGCCCTTCAGGAGATTTCCGGAAGCGAGCCTCTGGGAGAGCCCCATACCGGTGATTGTCATAAGGTCTTCGTCAACCTCCACCGTAACTCCCATAGCCTCAAGCATTTCCACAATGGCGGCAGCGCGGTCGGTCTCCTTGTGGCGGAGCCTTTCGACACCCAGGAGTTCACTCTCTCCGGGGCAGAACGCCGCCAGCACCGCAACTATGGGGAAGAGGTCCGGGCAGTTGTTTAAATCGGCCTTGAAAGGGCTCAGGGGTGCCCTCATTACGTGCAGGCTGCCGTCTTCCAGTTGAGACATAGACGCTCCGGCTTCCATAAGGATGTCCATTATGGAGATGTCGGCCTGGAGGGAGGCGGTGTCAAGCCCGGTCACCTCAATGTCTCCGAAAACGGCTCCGGCTACAAGGAAGGGGGCGGCGCCGGACCAGTCGGCTTCTATAGCAAAAGATGCCGCCTGATATGCCTGAGGGCCCTTTATGCGGAAATTAAGGCCTGTACAGAGCGCCCAGTCCTGGGTTTCAAGGAAATCGTCCCCGCCCTCCATTTCAGAGCCTATCCTTATGCCGAATTTCTTCAGGACATCCACCGTTATGAAAAGGTATGGAATGCTCTTGGGCTCGTGGACATAAAGGACGGATTTTCCGCCCGCAAGAGGCAGCGCGGCAAGAAGACCGGAGATAAGTTGGCTTCCGCCCTTGCCGGAAACGTCTGCTCGCCCCGAAATAATGGGCCCAGATACGCTCAGAGGCAGATAACAGTCCGATTTTCTAGCCTCCGTAACATCTTTGTTAACCGCCTCTTTTGCCTCAAAAGGCCCCTTAACAGTTTTGTTACTTTCGGGGTACAGGCGCACTCCGTAGGCGGCCATTATGTCGTGAGCCCCCGTCAAAGGCCTTCCTAGCAGGGTTTTTTCTCCAGTGACACGGACAGGACCGGCACTTAGGACGGAGAGCAGCGGCACCATAAGCCTTGTGAGAAGGCCTGACTCTCCGGTATGGAGTTCCGCCAGTTTCAAAGTGCCGCCGGAAGCGCCAATACCCTCAATTTCAAGTTCGCTGCCGTTGATATTTACGCGCGCGCCAAGGGCTTTAGCCACGGAAATGGCGCTCTCATTGTCTCCACAGGCAGAATATCCGCTGAGATGTGACACCCCGTGGGCCAGCGCAGCGGCCACAATAGCCCTCTGGGCAAAACTTTTGGAGGACGGCATAGGGAGGGCCGATGCCTTCACAAAACGGAAGTCACCGTAGAGTGCCACCTTTAGGTTTTCGGCGGTCCACTGCCCGGGGGCCGTGGCCTCTTCTTCCGTAAGGCAGGCGTATGTAAAGGGGGATCCCTTGGCAAGGGCTTCAAGGCGGGAGCGTCTCCCGGCTTCACCCATACAGAAGGCCACCAAAGAGCCGGGCTCTGCGCTGTTGTATAAGGCTGATACAACGCCTGAGTCGCTCTCAGAGGCCGCCATCACGGCAATTTTCACTATCTCTGCACCAAAGGTTTTTGCCCTTTCAACAGTGCTTTCAAGAACGGAAAGAGGGGGCGTGAAGTCATAATTATGGTATGAACGGATGAGCACCGTACCCCATTCCTGACAGGCCTGGCGGATGCGCCTGCCAATTGCCGCAGGGGCCTCCATTTCAAGGTCTACGTACTTGGCTCCAGCCTTGATTGCACGCTCCAGAATCTCCGGGGCACCAGGCTCTTCGGAGAGCCGGCAGGTGGCAATGAGGGGGACGTCGGACTGTGAGAACAACTGCTCTATCTCTTCGTCAGAGAGAGCGCAGCGGTCAAGGCGGATTTCCGCCATCTCAAGGGATGGTAGAAGCGCCTGAATCTCAGAGAATTCCTTATTCTGTATACTTACGCAGATCATCTTCTTTCACTGTGGTGATAACGGGCTGGCCAATGCCTTTAAGAAGGATGAACCGGCCGTCCTTCTTATCTTTTTTCATTGCGGCGGCAAGTTGATCAATGCCGTAGGGGCAGTCCGTACGGAGCCCCACGGCGTCAAAATCGGCCTCAAGACGTGCTGCAAGGCCTTTTTCTGCCAGTCCCAGGCCTTCGGAGAGCCTTGCGGCAAGGATTATTCCCATTCCCACCGCCTCTCCGTGGGCGATGGCGCCCTCAGAGCAGTGCTCAATGGCATGACCGAACGTGTGGCCAAGGTTCAGGACCGCCCTCTCTCCGTGCTCCAGAGGGTCCCGGCAAACTATATCGGCCTTGATTGACGCAGCCCTGAAGATTAGTTCGTCCTGAATTTTGGCCGAAAATCCGGATGAAACGGCCCGGGCGTAGGCATCGGCATCCCCTATGATGAAGGTCTTGAGCATTTCCGCCAGGCCGCAGCGGAGTTCCTTTTCCGGCAGCGTTTCCAGCACGGAAGCAGTCAAAAACGTGAACTCAGGCATGTGGAAGGCCCCCAGCATATTCTTGTAGCCGTGGAGGTTAACTCCGGTTTTGCCGCCGACTGCGGCGTCTACCTGGGCCAGGAGCGTGGTGGGGATGTTGGCGTAACGGATACCGCGTTTGTACATACTTGCGGCAAAGCCGGCGATGTCCGTAGTGATGCCGCCGCCTATGGCAAGGACCAGCGCGCCGCGGGATGCATCGGCCTCCAAAAGCCTCTCAGTGACCCACACCGCCGTGTCCATAGTCTTTAGTTCCTCGGAGGTTTTAAGGCCGAAAACCGCCTTCACGCCCCCCAGCGCCGCCGCGACGTCTGCCGCAACGGCCGCCACGTTTTCGTCGTGGACTATGAAGATTTCCTTCTCTCCGGTAAGGCGGGCGGCTACATCGGCCACTGTTTCTCCGCGTATTATGACAACGTCCTTACTCATAGTACGCAAAGATAGCGAAAAATTAGCAATATCTTTCCCTGGCCAGGAAATTGCTGATAATCAAGCGATAACGCAAATACGGGTGCACCTGGAAGTGCACCCGAGGAGTTATAATCATCTGATTTTCAGCAACTTAAACGCCAGGGCTATTTCTTGAACCGGCCGAACAGGGATTTGAGGCCGCTGGAGATGGTGTCTCCGATATCGCTCAGTTTACCGTTGATCTCATCCACGGCATCTCCTATGGCACCAAGGTCAATGCCGCCGCCGCCCGTTGCAGCAAGACGGTCCAGGCATTCCTGGGCATACTGACCATAGTAATTCTTGGAGTCCACAGATACCTGATACCAGTACTTGGCCTTGGAGATATTCCGCATTGTGCCCTCTCCGTTCTCATACATCTGGCCGACAAGGAGTGCAGCCCATCCCTGACCCTGCTCTGCAGACTTTGTAAGCCAGTACATGGCTTTGTCATACATCCGGCGATCCAGATAAATTCGGCCCAGCTGCAACTGGCAGGAATCATTGCCCATATTTGCACCGCGCTCCAGATACTGCATGGCCAGAGGATTGTTCTCGTCCTTTATCATCCATGCGTAATCCGACATAGCCTCGGCGTCTCCGGCATCGGCCAACTTCTTGAAATTATCCTTGGCAAGCTGGAAGTAGTGGGCCGATGCCTGAGGGCTATAGAATCCGTAGGATTTGGCATCGTCGCTCACAAGGATATCTGACAGTTGTTTGGCAGCTTCCGGATGGCCGTTGTTGGCGGCGGCAATAAGGTAGGCGAGCTGCTCCGGCTGCTGAAGGTTGTCCCAGAAGCGGCCATGGTTGTAAAAGTCGTCAACGCTCAAGCCAGGCGTTATCTGAACGCTCAGAACTGCCTCCATATACTCTCCCTCCTCATATACGGCGATCCCCAGACGATCCAGCGCTTTCTTGGCGTCTTTTCCGTAAGCGTTTGTGGTTCTGGCCGAATTTTTATACCAGCGGACAGCCTCATCCAAATTGGCGGGAACGCCTTCACCTTTTTCGTACATTTCTCCAAGGATGAAGGCCGACCACCCCTGGCCCTGGGCGGCCGATTTCGTGAGCCAGTCAACAGCTTCGGCAAACTGCCCTTTGTGGCGGAGAATCTGGCCCAGCCATAGCTGACAGCCGTCATGTCCCTGCACGGCGCCAGCCCGCGCATATTGTTCGGCCTTCATTATGTCGTTAGGAATGAGCCGGCCTTTGAAAAGCTGAAAAGCCATATCGCTTTGAGCGGGCGGATAACCGCCATCTGCGGCTTTCAGAAGATGAGGCACTCCCTCCTCATACGCCTTGTCCTCACAGCACTGTTTCCACTTGTCGAATTCGGCCTTGGCATCCGGGGAAATTGCGGGGGACTGGGGTTTGGAAGGTGGTTGCGGCGACGACGATTTCAGTTTCATAAGGTCGTCCAGAAGATTACTGTTACTCATGGCTATGTGTTTTTATGTGGCACTTATTTGCAAATATAGCAAACTTAATTGAAAATCAATCGAATACTACTGTGACATAAGCCGTGAGGCGGACGGGGACGCCGTCATATTTGGCAGGTTTCCACTTGGGGGCGCTTTTCACTACGCGCACTGCTTCTGCGTCAAGGGCAGGCGTGGCGCCGCGTTTTAACTGCACTTCCTGCACTTTGCCGTTGCGGCCTATTGCGTAATCCACCACCACTGTGCCTTTCTCTCCGTTTGCGGGGCGCTTTACATGCTCGTTGACCCATTTGGAGAAGGCCTTGGCGCCCTCCTGGCCCTCTTTCCCCTGGAAGGAAGGCTGCCTGTCAAGGCGCTCCAGGAAGGTTTTGCCGTGCTCCGGGCCATCGGCCTTAGAAAGGAGGCGGCCGTCTTTCATTTCCTTGGTCTGCCCGGCGTACAGGAGGAACCTGCCCTGGACGGCAACGGTGTCGCCCCTCATTATGCCCATCTTCTTAATAGTGGCCGAAGGGTCTGAAGGGTCCTGGATGCCGTAAACCAGCATTGTTCCGGTGCGGTCCTTGAGGTAAAAACTGCCGCTGGAGGCACTGCGGATTTTGTCCACCACGCCTTTTACAATGTAGGAGGCGGTATCTTTTGGGGAAACCTTCAGGAACTCTTTGACCGTGAGGCGTTTAGGCTGGGCGGAAAGGCTAAGGCCCATTGCCGCGGCAAGGATTATTGCAAGGACTTTTTTCATATTATGGATAGTATTTTGTCAAAACTGTCTATGACGTAGTGTGCCCCGGCGGCCTCGAGGGCTTCCCGGGAAGAGTTTCCAAACGTTACGCCGCAGGTTACGGCTCCGGCACCAAGGCCCATCTGTATGTCTACGGGCATATCCCCAACCACAAGGCATTCGGGGCCGATAACCCCAAAGCGCTCCAGGGTTTTCTGCACGGGCTCAGGGTTAGGTTTTGCGTTCACAACATCCTCTGCGCCAAGAACATAGTCAAAGTACGGAGCAATGCCCATCGCCATCAGGAAGTCGTTCAGGGATACCTTCCCGCGGGAAGAAGCCACCGTAAGGATAATACCCTGTCCGTGCAGACTGGCAAGGGTTTCCTTTACGCCCGGAAAAAGGACGGGCACAATCTGGTGCTTTAACCCGTCAAATACCTCCCGGTACATTTTCATCCACGCGGGGATATCGGCCTCATCTATGCCGGGATTCATTACTTTGATGCCATCCCAAAGAGGTATGCCGATGGTGCCGATGATGGTGCTGTCCGGAATTACCGGAGCGCCCATCCGCCGGCGGGTCTCGTGGTTGCACTTCAGGATCAGTTCCAGGGTATCTCCAAGCGTGCCGTCAAAGTCAAATACGATAAGTTTTGTCATAGCAGTTTCTGATAGGCAAGGCGCGGGGCGCCATCGGCAAGATAGATCACTCCGCAATAGGTGAAGCCGTAGTCCAGGATGCAGTGCTGCATTATGTGGTTGTCCCGGTGGGTGTCTATGCGGATATTGGGATCACGCTCAAAGCACCAGTCCATTATGGTCCTGAACACTCCGTGAACCTCCGGGACGCTCCCGATCCTATGCACAACGTGGTACGGAAGGGTGTCTTCCAGCCAGGCCCCGCCCTCTATATAACTATAGGTAGGTTCCGGCGAAAGAATGTAGGCAAAATAGCCCACAATCCGGGCGCCATCCACCACAACAAAGCCGTAGCCGGAGAAAATATCGGCCTCAACAACCTCACGGGAAGGGTATCCGTTCACCCACTGGCCGGTGTTTCCGCTGGCGCGCATAATTCCCTTGGCCGCATCAAGAACGGTCATTATGGATGTAAGGTCCTCTGTATGAGCGCTGCGCACAATCATTCGCAAACACAAAGATACGCATTGTGCAAGTATTTGGCAAATATGCTATCTTTGCATATAAAACTAACCGCAATGAAGCACTCAATAATCACTGTCGCGCTATGTTGTATCACGTTGTTCGGATGTAATACAACGCATTTTTGGAAGGGGGCCGATATTGGCTGGGCCACTGAATATGATGCAAACGGCCTGAAATTCTACAATAACAACGGAGAACAGCGGGAGTGCACCGCCCTTATGAAGGAACTGGGCCTGGACGCCGTCAGGTTCCGCGTGTGGGTGGACCCTTCAAAGCACGGAAACTGGAACTCCAAGGAGGATCTCCTGGTCAAGGCCCGCATTGCAAGGGACCTTGGAATGGCCATAATGGTGGATTTCCATTACAGTGATTTCTGGGCCGATCCAAAGAAGCAGAATATCCCCGCCTCCTGGAGCGGAAAGCCCTATGAAGAGGTTAAGGGCCTCCTTGCCGCCCACACGGAGGACGTCCTGGAAGCGCTGAAGGCGGAAGGTATCGAGCCAAAATGGGTGCAGGTTGGGAACGAGACAAGTAACGGTTTCCTCTGGACAGTCCGCGGCAATCAGTGGGGAGACCCCATCCCGGATTCACTGGGGAGGGTTACTATCCTTGAGTCTGTCGGCCATCTGAGAAATAATCCCGCCCAGTACGCAGGACTTTTCAGCGCCGGATACGATGCCGTGAAGAAGGTTTTTCCGAAGGCCCGCGTCATAGTACATCTTGACAACGGCTTTGACAGGAATCTTTACGACAGCAACCTTGACACCCTCAGGAAGTACGGCGCAAAATGGGATATAGTGGGTATGTCCCTTTACCCCTACTGGGCCATTGATTCCGGGCTGGAAACGGATGAGGATGAGACTATTACGCACGGGATAGAGAATATCGGCCACATATGGAAGAAATACCGCACGCCCGTTATGATTGTGGAAACGGGCTTTGTGGTTGACGAGGATCACCCGGAGGTTATGGAAAAAGGGCGTGACCAACTTGGCCGGATTATCCGCGAATCCCGCGCCACAGGCCACTGCGAGGGCGTTTTCTACTGGGAGCCGGAGTGCCGCCCGGGGCAGTACAAACTGGGCGCCTTCACTTCTGACGGGCGCCCCACGGTTATTATGGACGGCTTTAAGGAATAGCCTACTGCATATCCCTCAGCCGCACATCAATGCCGGGAAGGAGCGCCGGCAACCCGGAAACATCCGTCTGGGAGAAGTGATAGGGAATGAGAACCTTAGGGCCGATAACCTTAGCGGCATTCACGCACTGCTCCACGGTCATCGTGTAGGGCTGATTCACGGGCAGGAATGCAACGGAAATGCCTTTCAGGGCCGCCATTTCAGGGATGTCTTCCGTGTCTCCCGCAATATAGACAAGGAGGCCTTCAAAATCCAGCACAAAGCCGTTGTCGCGGCCCTTGGGATGGAACATCGTACGGCCTTCGGTGTAGTTGTAGGCAGGTACAGCTGTAAGGCAGATCCCTCCGGGAAGTTCGGCGGTGTCGCCGTTCGAAAGGGCCGTGCCGCGGCCCAGCATTTCGGCGCAGCGAGGGTTGGTTACAACCAGGGTACCGGGGGCAGAAAGCGCGGCTATCGCCTCCGCGTCAAAGTGGTCTCCGTGCTCGTGGGTGACAAGGATTGCGTCGGCCGGAGTGAACTCCGTAGAATAGTCCGTCGGTTTTCCAAGGCCGCTCACGGGATCTATGTGGAAGGAGAGACCCTTGTAGGAGATGGCAATGGTGCCGTGTTTTATGAGGGTGATGGCTACCGGGGTGCCGGCGGGGGTGATGAACGTTTCCACGGCGTAGGTGGTCACGGGCCTGTTCTCCTCTGTCCAGGCAAGGTATCCGCCCAGCATATTACTTACCTTGTAGCCGGCCTTGGAAAGTTTTGCCGCCGCGGCTGCGCTTCGCTTGCCGCTCCGACAGTAAACGGCAAGGGATGTGCCCTTGGGGTAGGATTTGGCCACCTGATCCATAAAGTCGGAGGCGAACCAGTTGATGTTTGATGCATCCCT
>JAFSPR010000074.1 GCA_017451395.1 Bacteroidales bacterium | reverse complement strand
GATTACCGGCATCGGAGGCCTGGCCATTTTTTACATTACGCAAGCGGGCGCTGAGCAGATGTTCATCTTCACTTTTGCCGGAATCGTCCTAGCCGCCACAGGGCTTATTGTAAAACAGCAGTACAAGTAGCCTATGTTTCCAAAGTTAGATCCGCTCCTTCATTCCGAACTCCGGCTGGCGGTGATGAGCATCCTGGCCGGAGTGGATGAAGCCGATTTCACCTATCTGAAGAAACAGACGGGTGCTACCTCCGGGAACCTCAGCGTGCAGATAGACAAACTCACCGCCGCCGGCTATATCACGGTGGAGAAGGGCTTCAAGGGCAAGATGCCCCGTACCACATGCCGAATCACTCCGGCAGGGCAGGAAGCCTTCGGCAAATACGTAGAAGCACTGAAAGAATACCTTTCGGCCGGAGTGCCGGGGGGCAACGGTTATGATTCTTCAGCGTAAATGGATTCAAAGATAGTCCGAAGCCGCGGTTCATCTTTGATAATCTCACGCAGTTGCTGCAGAGGGGCCTCAACCCCCACGGGGCAGAGGAAAGCCCGTTACTTCTTCCGCTGTTTTCCGAACTCGCGGGCAACAAGGAGGAGGTCGTCCAGGGAATGGTCGTAGACGGCATCGGCGGGGAGAAGACGGAGACGGAATTCGTCGTAGTCACCGGCACTCAGGATGCAGTCTTCTCCGGGACGGAGGATGCCGGACCATTCATAGCCAAGGAAACCCACCTCTATCCTGTAACTGCCGTCTCCCAGGTCTGTTTTCTCGTAGGGATGGCTGTCACAGTCATAATAGGATACAGCAGGCGTGCCTGGTACCATTTTATTATCAAGGTCAAAATCACTCCAGAACCGCGGGCCGTAATCGGCCGGGAACCAGCGACGGTTGCTGAAAACCAGTTCCGGCTCTTTTTTCTCGCCGTTATATGGAGTCCAGTCTTCCACAAAGGAGGCGTAGGCATTGTTCCAGTGCCAGTACAGGCCGGAGAGGATTTCCGTCTCTATTTGGAACTGGTGCTGCTCCATCTCAAGCGGTGCCTCCTCCCAGAATTTATCGTTCATCGTGGGGTCTTTTTCGCAGGCCGATAAAACCATCAGGGCCAACGCTGTCCATAATATCTTTTTCATACGCGAAAACCGTTAATTTAGCCTAACCATTGTGGTTACAACCATTCCGGCGTTGCCGTCAGAGCCTACGTTGGTTTTGATGACGCCTCTATCGGCCCCGGTTACGGAAGTGTAGAAGTTCAGCTGAGTGCCGTTGGACATATACGCCACAAACTGAAGGGTAAGCGAAGCGGCTTCAAAACGTTCCATCCTAAGGGTGCCGGGGACAATCTTTCCCTGGTACTCCGCTGCGCTGGACCAGTCAAGAGCCACGTATTCTGCCGCATCCTTGGAAAGGTCGCACTCCCAGAAGCCGGAAATGCCGTCGATGGCATAAGCAACGCCATCCACATACTCTCCTTCATTGTAAGGATAGTGCTCCGGCAGCCTCCTTGAAGAAACCGTGCCGGCCTTGGGATCAAAGGTATGGACCGCGGCTCCGTCATAATCATTGCCACCCCACCAACTGAGTTTTTCAGACGTGGAGATATAAACCCCGCCCGGGTCCATTCTCTCGTTAAATGTGCAGATGAGATTTCCGAGGGTAACAGAACTTCCGGAAACGGCGAGGTTGTAGATGTCCGTGCAGTCTTCGGTTCTGGTCCAGTTATCTTTACCATCACCCTCCTGGATTTCCTTCTGATAGGTTTGAGCATAATACAGTTTCCCGCCTACGGAAAGGAGGAAAGACTCTTTGCTCCCTTCCACCTGGAGAAGCACGGGTTCGAAGGAAGGAGGGGCGATTATTCCCTGCATTCCTCCCATTGCTCCGGGATAACCGAAAGTCCCGCCCAGACAGGTGCCTCCTGCAGGATAGAGTTTCCAGCAGGAGATATTGTCCCCCAGCACGTTTACCGCATCCAGCGTGTTGCCATTGTCCTGCAGACGGATAAGTGACGGAAGGCCTCCGTTTATGCCTTCATAATTCCAGCCGCCGGTCCTCACAAACAGGTCTTTTCCCAACTGGTGAAACCAGCCGTTAAGGAAGGTCGGCTGCTTGAAGCCGTCGTCCATCCCATCCGGAGCGCCAGCCTCCAGAGTCCACTCGAACAGGGCGCCGTCGCTCTTGCGGATGAGGTAGTGGGCACCGTGGCGGTCGTGGTATTTCTCGTTGTGCCCGTTGATGATCTTGCTGAGCGCACTTCGGGCCGGCCCCTGGGGAATGGTCCCGTTGGACCAGCCGTCCTTGACGTCCAGGGAGCAGTTGGCCATCCACAGCCATCCCTCATCCACGGGGAAGATGAAATTCGGGGAGATAATAAGGTTCGCCCGGATGGTTTCGGCCACCTCACCGTCGGCCCCTTCTACATCCACATTATAGCTTACCTGCACCATGGTGCCGTCTTCAGAAACAGTATAAAGGGCCTTCGGGCCCACGGTGATGTCTCCTTCGGCCTTTGTTGAGGCGCCTCCCTGGGCGATGGCCAGCATGGGCGCTCCTCCTATATTGGCTTTACGGAAAGTGACATTGGCATTGCCGTCGAAGCCGTCCTTGTTACAGGAGACGGACAGGAAAGCTGCAAGCAGTATGGCTGCAAAAACAATCTTTTTCATACGTTTCAGTGTTTTTTGCAAAGGTAACCCTTACGAATGATTGCCTTGTGGCGGAATCCACCACAAGGGCTATTTCCCTCTGAGCAGGTAAATACACCCCACGATGAGTCCCGCTACTATCAGGAAGGCCAGGGCGGTGTTGAAGGCGTCCCCATACTTGAATTTCAGGTACAGGACGCCATAATTGAGGCCGAAGAGGACCAAGCCCCCGGCGAAGGCTGTCCCGAGTGCCCGCACGGTGCCGCCGGGATTGTCCTTCCAGGTTTTTTCTTTTAGTATTTGCAGGCCGATTACCCCCACGGGGATAAGGCCGATAAGCCCCGACACGGCCAGGATCAGCGTTTTCCGGGCCCGGGCCGCCGCCTCGGCCGCCTCCACCTCCCGCATGGCCTGCTCGTGCCGCTCCAGGATGGCCTGTGTCTCCGGAGTGATGTAGTCCCCGTACAGTTCCTCGTGGGTCTGCGCAGCAGCCGGCCTTACTGCCAAAAAGGTGAGCAGCAAGAGGCTACTCGTCAAAAACCACCTCATAGTCAAAATATGCTGAGGTAAGGATGTTCTTACTGTCTCCCGGGAGGTCGGCATCGTGCTCCTTGAGGAACTGCTCGGCCAGAAGAATGTCCGCAATGGCGGTCCATTCATTGTAGGCCACCAGAACCACGATCATATTGCCTTCTTTCAAAGCGACCTCGGCCACGGGCATTCCTTGATAGGCCTGCCAGGCGGGCCCATCACAGGGAACATACCGGTCCAGGAAAATCGGGTAGCTGTTGTCCCAGCCTTCCGGCATGTAGAAGACCATCTTATAGCGGGACGATGTATCCTCTC
>JAFSPR010000073.1 GCA_017451395.1 Bacteroidales bacterium | reverse complement strand
CGCAAAATACAACGGCCCCGTGTACCTTCGTTTCGGCCGTCCCAGTGTCCCCAACTTCACCCCGGAGGATGAGCCCTTCGAGATTGGAAAGGCAATAGTTATGAACGAGGGAAAGGACGTCACCATCTTTGCAACCGGCCACACCGTATGGGAGGCCCTCCTTGCCGCAGACGCCCTTGAGGCCGATGGAATCAAGGCTGAAGTCATTGACATTGCCACCATCAAGCCGCTTGACGAGGCAGCCGTAATTGCATCGGCCTCAAAGACCGGCGCAGTGGTAGTGGCCGAGGAACACAATATGGCAGGCGGCCTTGGAGAGGCCATCGCCGGTGTCCTTGCAGCAAACAAGCCCACTCCCGTGGAGTTTGTCAATGGGGCCGATAAATTCGGCCAGTCCGGTACTCCTGCGGCTCTTATGCAGGCGTACGGACTTGACGCTCCTCATATTGCCGAGGCTGCCAAGAAGGCTCTTAAGCGGAAATAATCAAACCGTCCTGCATATTGCAGGTACGGTCACACAGTGAGGCCAGACCGGGGTCGTGGGTAACTATGACAAAGGTCTGGCCCAACTGTTTCCTGAGGTCGAAGAAAAGGGAGTGAATCTCCTCCTTTGTGCGGGTGTCAAGATTGCCGGTTGGTTCATCGGCAAACACAATTGCAGGTGCCATCTGGAGAGCCCTGGCTATGGCTACGCGGGAGAGTTCCCCGCCGGAAAGTTCGGAGGGTTTATGGTCAAGACGCTTCCCAAGGCCCACGGTCTCAAGGAGTTCTTCCGCCCTCTGACGGGCTTCACGGCTGCTTTTTCCGCCAATGAGGCCGGGAATCATCACGTTCTCAAGGGCGGTGAATTCCGGAAGCAGGTGATGGGCCTGGAACACAAAGCCGATGCGGCGGTTGCGGAAAGATGCCAGATCCCTTGAGCCCAGCCGGAGTACATCCGTGCCGTCTATCGAGAGGCTGCCTCCGTCCGGGGTGGAGAGCGTTCCAAGTATCTGCAGAAGGGTGGACTTACCGGCGCCGGATGCTCCCATTATGGCAACAACCTCCGCTTCATCGGCCTTGAAATCCACGCCTTTCAGCACCTGCAACTGCCCGAAGGACTTGGTTATGTTTTCCGCTTTAACTATCATTTGTGTTCTCTCCAGAATTTGGTCATTTCTTCAAGGGTCTTGCCCTTGGTTTCAGGGACAAGGCGCCATACAAAGACGGCCGCAATGAGGCAGATTACCCCGTAAAGCGCATAGGCGAAGAAGGGACTGCGGGTGTACATCGGCACAAAAGTACTGGACACGATGAAGTTGAACACCCACTGGAAAGCCACTGCGGCTGCGGTTGCGCGGCTGCGGATGGTGTTGGGGAAGAGTTCCGCTATGTAAACCCAGCAGATGGGCCCCCAACTGAACATGAAGCAGGCGCTGTAAAGCATAATGCTCACAACCGGCACCAGCGCCGGCAGGGTGAGGACATTGCTGAGGGCCACGCCGAATGCTCCAACGGCCATACCCAGCGAACCCGTGATAAGGAGGGGCTTACGGCCCAGTTTCTCAACGGTAAACACCGCCACCAAGGTGAAGGTGATGTTGATAATGCCCATCAGGACCGTCTGGAACATAGGATCTCCCATTCCCATCGATTCAAAGATGCGCGGTGCAAAATACAGCACGGCATTTATGCCGATAATCTGCTGGAACACGGACAGCATACAGCCGATGAACACCACCATAAAGCCGAAGGCAAACAGTTTGTCGTGCTTGCGCTTGGCCTCGGCGTTGACCGTAGCCTTGATGTTTGCAAGGATTTCCCGGGCGCGGGCCTCTCCGTTAATGTTGGATAGCACGGTGAGGGCCTTGTCCTCGTGGCCGTGGATGGCAAGGTAACGCGGAGTTTCCGGCACCAGCAGGATAAGGAGGGAGAACAGCCCGGCGGGAACTGCCTCGGAAACAAACATCACCCTCCAGCCAATGGCATTTGTCCACGCTACAACGTTGGGGTCAGAGGCGTGGGAGCGGATGATGAGGAAGTTGACAAAATACACCACCAGTTGGCCGAAAATGATGGCAAACTGGTTCCAGGACACGAGCCTGCCCCTCTTTGACGACGGCGCAACCTCTGCAATGTACATAGGGCACAGGGCCGATGCCAGTCCCACGCCTATGCCGCCAAGGATACGGTAGCCGTTGAATGCCGCCAGAAGCCCCCGGCAGGCAACTCCCTTCTCAAAGAAGAGGAACTCCGGGTTATAGGACCCGAGGGCGCTCAGGAGGAAAAGGATGCCGGCCACGAAGAGGGTTTTCTTTCGGCCAAGGTAGAGGGCCAATCGGCCTGAAATAATAGCGCCGATAATACAGCCGATAAGGGCGCTTGAAGTTGTGAACCCGTGGAGGGCGTCCGTGTAGTCAAAATCCGCCGCACCGCGGAAAAACGCCTGCAGGCCCTTCTCTGCGCCGGAAATTACGGCCGTGTCATATCCGAAGAGGAGACCGCCGATTACCGCCACAAGGACTATGGCGATGAGGTAGGCATAACTGCCCTTCTGTCTGTACCCGCTCATTTGGAGTAGATGGCAAGGAGGGTCTCATAGAGTTCCTGTTTGCCGGATGCGGCAACGGGTTCTCCGTTATCCTTTGCGTAGTTGTAGAGGTCCTCAAGGGTGGCCTTTCCTTCCTCGAACTTCTTTCCAAGACCGGAGTCAAAACTTGCGTAACGCTCCTTCACCATTGCTGGGATGGGGCTCTTTTCAAGCACTGCCGCAGCGTTGAGGAGGGCGTGGGCGATGGTATCCATTGCGCTCACGTGGGCAATGAAGATATCCTCAGGGTCAGTGGAGCTTCTGCGCAGTTTTGCGTCAAAGTTGAAGCCGCCGTCATGGAGACCTCCGTTACGGATGATCTGCATCATAGCCTGCGTGAGTTCAAGGTCATCGATGGGGAACTGGTCAGTATCCCAGCCGTTCTGGGCGTCTCCGCGGTTGGCGTCAACGCTGCCAAGGAAACCGTTGTCCACGGCAACAGTAAGCTCGTGCTCGAAGGTGTGGCCGGCAAGCGTGGCGTGGTTCACCTCTATATTCACCTTGAAGTCCTTGTCAAGGCCGTTTGCGCGGAGGAAGCCGATAACGGTCTCCGTATCTACGTCGTACTGGTGCTTTGTGGGCTCCATGGGCTTGGGCTCAATGAGGAAGGTGCCCTTGAAGCCGTTCTTACGGGCATAGTCGCGGGCCGCGGCGAGCATCTTTGCAAGGTGGTCCTTCTCCCTCTGCATCTGGGTGTTAAGGAGGGTGTAATAGCCCTCACGGCCTCCCCAGAACACGTAATTTGAGCCGCCTAACTTGATGGTGGCGTCCAGGGCGTTCTTTATCTGGACGGCGGCTCGGGCAACCACGTCAAACTGAGGGTTGGTGGCTGCGCCGTTCATATAGCGCTTGTGACCGAAGACATTTGCCGTGCCCCAGAGGTTCCTGATGCCGGTTTCCTTCATCTTCACAAGGAGATAGTCCGTGATGTCCTTCATACGGGCCTCGTACTCCGCGATATCGTCGCAGTCCTCTACAAGGTCTATGTCGTGGAAGCAGAAATACTCTATTCCCAGTTTCTGCATCAGTTCAAATCCGGCATCGGCCTTTGCCTTGGCGCGGCAGTAAGGGCATTCACCCTTGTCCCACTCATAGGAGCGGGTTTGGCCGCCGAAGGGATCTCCTGAAGCCTGGCCAAGGGAATGCCACCAGGCAAGCGCAAACTTAAGCCATTCCTTCATTGGTTTTCCCATGACAATGCGGTTGGGCTCATAATAATGGAAAGCAAGGGGATTTACGCTCTCCGGTCCTTCAAACTGGATTTTTCCTATTCCGGGGAAATATTCTTTTGCCATTTTGTTATAGTGTTAAATATGATTTCCATCGATCATAGGCTTCCCTGTAGAGGGCCTCATTCTGAGGAGTGATTACGGCAAGCCTTTCAAGGGTAGAGAAGGCCTCACGGCTGTCCTTATAGATGCCCGCACCTATTCCCGCGCCCTTTGCGGCGCCCACGGAGCCGTCCGTGTTGTAAAGTTCTATGGTTGCTCCGGAAACGCCCGCAAGGGTGTCCCTGAAGATGGCGCTCTGGAACATATTGGCTAGGCCTGCATGGATCTTGTCTACCTTCAGGCCCATCTCCTGCATAATCTCAATTCCGTACTGGAAGGAGAAAACTATGCCTTCCTGTGCGGCCCTCAGGAGGTGTTCCCTGCCGTGACGGTTGAAAGAAACCCCGTGCACGCTGCAGCCGGTTTCCCTGTTGCGGAGCATCCTTTCAGCGCCGTTTCCGAATGGCAGGATGGATACGCCTTCACTGCCGATGGGAGCCTTGGAAGCCAGTTCATTCATCTGGACATAGGAGAGGCCCTCCGGGGCAACGTTACGGCGGATCCAGGAGTTGAGGATGCCGGTGCCGTTGATGCAGAGGAGAACGCCAAGACGGGGATCCGCGGCGGTATGGTTAACGTGCGCAAAAGTGTTTACACGTGACTGAGGGTCATAATTGACCTCTCCTATTACGCCGTACACCACGCCGGAAGTACCTGCCGTGGAGGCAATCTCTCCGGGGTTGAAGACATTGAGGCTGAGGGCGTTGTTGGGCTGGTCTCCGGCACGGTACGTAACGGGGATGCCTTCCTTGAGCCCAAGGGCCTTTGCAGCCTCTGCGGTAAGATATCCCTGTATGCCGAAGGTGGGCCTTACCTGAGGAAGGATGGTCTCATCAAAGCCGAAGTAATCAAGAAGTTCCCTTGACGGGGAATTCCGGCGGAAGTCCCAGAAGATGCCCTCAGAAAGACCGCTCACAGTGGTGCACACGCTTCCTGTAAGGCGCATTGCAATGTAGTCTCCGGGGAGCATGATCTTCCATATGCGCTCATACAGCGCGGGCTCGTTTTCCTTTACCCAGGCAAGTTTTGCAGCCGTGAAATTGCCGGGAGAATTGAGAAGATGCTCCAGGCAGAAATCCTGCCCCAGGGCCTCTGCAGCGGCGTTCCCGTAAGGGACAGCGCGGGAATCGCACCAGATGATGGAGGGCCTCAGGACATTCATATCCTTGTCCACGCACACAAGCCCGTGCATCTGATAGGATATGCCGATAGCCTTCACGTCACTGGCGCTTTCTCCGGCCTCCTTAAGTTGATGGAGGACATCGGCCGTAGCCAGTTTCAGGTTCCCAAGCCACATTGCGGGATCCTGTTCCGCCCAGCCGGGCTGCTTTGAAATGATGAGGGCTTCCTTTTCCGGATAGAAGGCCGATGCAACGCACCTCCCTGTCTGAGCGTCTACCAGCGACGCCTTGACAGAAGAGCTGCCGATATCATAACCTAGTAGAAACATACGTCGGGGTGATGTGACTCGAACACACGACCCTCTGGTCCCAAACCAGATGCGCTAGCCAACTGCGCCACACCCCGAATAATATACAAAGATACGCTTTTTTGGCGGTTTGTCCAAATCTTTGCCGTGTCGACACTCAGATTGCCTGTAGTGGCGATTTTGCGTCAACACGGCAGCGATTTCCAGGGAAAAGGCCGATTTCCTTGCCGTGTTGGCTCCGGAATCGGCCTTATACGCGTTTTAGCCGTCAACACGGCAGGGCGTGTATGTCCACTACCTTCCGCCACCGCCGAAGCCGCCGCCGGAGAAGCCGCCACCGCCGCCGAATGAGGAGTGGCCGCCGGTGCCGTTTATGTTGCCGGCCTTGGCAACCGCGTTGCCGAAGGAGCGGGTGCTCATGTTGTTGGTCCAGAGCACCATATAGGTGAAGGTGTTGGAGTCCATGCCGGTGCTGCGGGCAACCTCCTCATAGATAGCCGGGTACAGCTTTTTGAACTGCTTGGCGACTTTCTCTGCAATGCCGAATAGCTGGGCGTACACCAGGTAATCCTTCCAGAGGCCAACCTCGGCGGAACCTCTTTCTCCGCTCATGGTAAAGTCCTTGAGGAAGTTACGGAACTCTATGAGGTGGCAGGCCTGCTGCTGGCCTTCCGTTGTGCAGGTCCCCTCCGTGAGGAAGTAGCCCTTGTCGCGGAACCAGGTTTTGCCGCGCGCCACGGCACGGTCGGGCCAAGCTGTCATCTTCTTGTAGTTCTTGGTAGACCACTTCTCAAACTCGTTCTTTTCCAGGAGTTTGTTTTCTCCTGCGGCACTGAGCGCCCACTGGAAGAGATCTTCCTCAACGTCATCCATGCTGGCGGTATCGGCCTCAAAGAGAAGGTTCACGCGTTTGTCGGACTTAGGGTCCGGCTGCACTTTGAGTTTTCCGTCCATGATCCAGCGGAGGAAAAACGCGCCTATGATATTCTGGGCGGGGACGCTGCTTCCAAACCGGCCACCTTTGGCAAGGAGATATTCGGCGGCAAAGAGGTTCCCCTCCAGAGGGACGTCCCTGTACCAGCCGTCAATCTTGGTGCGTCCGAAAATGGATTTTTTCCACTTGTACCCAAGGGCCGAAGCTATGGCAACGTAAATCGCCAGGAAGATGCCACCAAGGAAAACGAGGGCAAAACCCAGCAGGAACCACTTTTCCGCGGGGTCTTCCTCTCCGTAGGAGCTGTCTTCAAGGGCCCTGTCTATGAGTCCCTGAACGGGGCCGCCTTTCACAACCGTGGGCTGGAAGATGCCCTTTTCAAACTTCACCAGGGTGATGAGTTTGGAGTTGTAGTCCATTGACTCGGAGGTCTCCGCCACAACCTTTCCGCCCTTCACGTTGATGTCTCCGTAAAATCCGAAGGCCCATACGCGGGTGTTGTCGTAGGTCCACTGAGGACAGTCAAAAGCGGGGGTCACAGTAACCCTGGCGTGCTCAGGGGCATCCGGCATACCCGGATTCACGAACATGAAGTTGAAGGCATCGGCATCATCATAGGCCTGCACAAGGCCGGTGAGGACGAAGGTGACCTCCCAGTTGTGGGCGCCGGGTTCTCCAAGGCCCCAGCACAGTTCAACGCCGTCACGTTTGCGGACAATTCCGCACTTTCCGGTTTTCCAACTGCGGGAGCGGTCCACATCCCACTTGTCTCCAAGGCTCTGCATGGGAACGCCGTTGTCCTTTACACTAAGTGAGCCGATGGTCATGGGCCCCAGGTTCTCTACCGGCAGGTACCACTCGGTGTTTTCAGAGCCCACAAACATGCTCCAGCGCTGGGTGACCACTGCGCTG
>JAFSPR010000072.1 GCA_017451395.1 Bacteroidales bacterium | reverse complement strand
GGAAAAGGGCTATGCCGATCTCGGTTGATGTGAGTGCGTCGATTCCTGCAACGGCGCGGTCAAGGGTGAACGTGTATTTCCAAACGTTTCCGTCAATGCGTCCGGTTCCTGTGAAACCGGTAGTGGCGGCGGCATTGGTGAAATTGAAGCCTTCGGTGGAGCCACCACGTTCATACTTTTTGGGCTCGGTCATTTCCTGAGGGTCCCACCCCGTTGTGCCGATTTTGCCCATGAAGGCGTTGTCATAGCCTTTGTAGTTGTTGAAAATCCAACTTGTACTCTGGCCTTCATGTACGCCGTCGTTATCAACTGCGACGCAGAGGTAATTCATACGGGTGACATTGTCCTTACCAAGGTCCACTTCAATGTATCCATAGATGTTGTCATTGTCGTAGGCGAGTTTCACAAGCCTCATTCCGCGTTTCCAGGATGCTTCGCCGGAAGCGGTCTTGGTGAGACCGGCTTTGGCTTTTGTGAAATCGGACTCGGTGGCAGGGGAGTGGGAGAATGAGATGGCCTTCAACCTTGTTATCTGCCCTACGGCGATGGGAATCTTATATGCGGCACCATTGTTCTGCTTGTTGTAAAGGCTAGTGGTGGTGCCGTCCCACATGATCCTGAGCCTGTTGTATCCGTTGTCGGTCTTTGGAGGCATGGGGTAGTAGATGGTGGCATTGCCGGAAGCATCCGTCCTGGCTTTCACTACAATGGCATGGGCGTCTACGCCGGCGCCGTCGTATGAGCAGGTGGGCAGTTTGTCATCCGTAAGTTCCATCAGCCCGTTCAATTTGTTGTCTGACGCAAACTGGAAATCAAGCACAGTGTTGCCGGGAAGATTGTTATAGGTTACCTTGAGGGCTCCGCCTGCAGGCTTGAAGGTGTATGTTCCCGCAGATTTTCTTGCCACCATCGGAAGATTCACGCTTTCATGCGTCGTGTAATCATAAGAAGTGGGAAGATAGAACTGGATGGTTTCAGTTCCGTCATTTGTATAAACGTGATTTTCGCTGGCGGGGTAAAGGGCGATGTCCTGAATGGTCTGTCCAGCCAGAAGGGTTCCGGTAAAGTCTGCGCTGGCACCGCTGTCCGTGGTGGTGAGTTCTATGAAGGAATAAGAATTGTCGGCGTTCTTGACAAGCAGGGAGATTGCATCTCCGGCGCTCCAGCCAAACGTAACGTCGCTGCCGTAGGTTGTTTTGGTCTCGGGGTCTATCTGGGCCCTCAGGGTGATAGTCTGGGTTTTTGTTGCAGTGAATTCGGGCTCGATTTCCTGACAGGAAACTGCGGCAAGTGCACAAATGGCGATGATGCTAAATACGGTCTTTTTCATAATCATGCCCTCCTACCAGTTAATGTCAAGGTCGTTGGGTGCAATCAAATCCTCTCCGGTCATTCCGTAGGTTGCGGCATCCAGGGTTATCAGAGTGTCAACTGAACCTGTAAGGAGATTCCCTTCACAGTTTAGCGTCATTGTCGTTGAACAGGGCGCCTGATAAAATAGCTTGTTCATGTTTACGATAGGTTAAAAGTGTTTCATGTGGTTTCGGTTTGTCGGCAACACAAAGATAGGAAAAAAATAAATCGGATGTTCCGGCAAATCTGTTTTTTTGTAAATGTGGCGCCATTTTGATTTATTTTTGTACCTTTGGAAGACTGATGACAGCGCTATGAAAATGGTACCAATCCTTATTATTGCGGGCGCTCTGATTTCCTGCGGCCAGCCGGCGGCAGAAATCCCTAAGACCCCAGAAATCTCTGAAACTGTGGAGACTACGGATAATACCCAGCCGGAGGATCCGGACTCTGAGGCAGACAGAATTATGTTCAAGCTCGGAGAAGAAATCACCATAATAGAATTCAATATAGAAAAGGGCATGGCTGCCGACAAAGAAAACGGCTTTGATAACTTTGTGGCCTGGGTGAAGGAACAAGACCCGGATGTCCTGCTGCTCTGTGAGTGTAATGAATTCAATGACAAGTCTCTTAAGGAACTTGCAATGCGGTGGGGGCATCCTTACGTTGCCGTTACCATTGACGACGGCTGGAATCCGGCCATCACAAGCCGATATCCGCTGGAGAAAGTTAAAAAATACACCCGTGGATTTGTACACGGGGCCGTGCGCGCGAAGATTATGGGGGTGAATTTTCTGTGTTTACATTCCTGCGCATCCTGGTTTGACACCAATAACTGGTATGGTGGGTCGGAAAAGGACTATGACGGCAACGGCTACATAAATTCCTTTGACTATCGCCTGGCAGAACTCCAGAACCTATTTGACAACACTATTTTCAAGGAGCCCCAGAACCGGTATTGGATTCTCTCCGGAGACCTTAATGCCGTTTCTCCAACTGAAGCCCGCTGGTGGAATAACGGAGAATCCTACTGGGTGGAGCATAAGTATATCCAAAGCCTGGATTACTGGAATGATATCATGAGGGAACAGCACCCCGACAACCCCTTGTTCACATATGCCCGGGACCACAGGTGGGACGAAGACCGCATGGCCAAAACGGCCGAAAACCCACGCCAGATGAACTATGAGCGCCTGGATTATTTTTATTTGAGCCCGGCCATATCTGTATATGCTGAGGAATCAGCCGTTATTTCAGACTCTTTCACCGACTCAAACTCTGATCACCGTCCCATTGTGCTGAAACTAAAATTCTGAGCATATGCTTCAAGTCCTTCTGTCCCTTTTCCTGCTTGCTGCACCGTCAATCCCTCATCCCGAATATCCACGTCCACAACTTGTTAGGGAACGCTGGATGAGCTTGAACGGGCAGTGGAACCTTGGTGAGGAAACCATTATGGTGCCTTTTCCTGCAGGTTCCCCGCTTTCAGGGGCTTCTCTTCCAGGTCAGTTTGACACCCTTAGGTACAGCCGCCGGTTCAAGGTTCCGGCGTCATGGAAAAAAGACAGGGTTATTCTTAATTTCGGGGCCGTGGACTGGGGCGCGGAGGTGTTTGTGAACGGACACCGTGCCGGCGGCCATACGGGAGGATATTCCCCCTGGTCCCTGGATATAACGCCTTTCCTCAACAGACGTGGAACAGAAAGCCTGGAGGTAAGGGTTTGGGACCCTACCGATTCCAATGACTGCATTCCTCACGGAAAGCAGGCCTACAATACCCCTGGAGGTATTTGGTACACTCCTGTCTGCGGCATCTGGCAAAGCGTGTGGTTGGAGCCTGTGAAAGATGCCCGTGTAGAGGGTTATCATGCCGATACCGACCTTCGTTCATTGACGGTATATGTTAATACAACCGGCGTCTTGGCCGATGATACAATAGAGGTGAGTCTTCTGGAGGGACGGTGCGGCTATGATACGGAAAAACCTTCCGGGAAGGTGCTTGAAACTGTCAGGGCGGCGGACGGAGAAGCTGTTTTCACTATTCCATCCTGGCATTTGTGGACACCTGAAGATCCTTATCTATACGGGCTCCTGTTCCGGATTATCAGGAATGGGAAAGTGATTGACACTGCCCGGGGATACACCGCCGTGCGTACGATTTCCGTTATCACGGCGCCTGATGGATTCAAGAGAATCGGCCTCAATGGAAAACCGCTTTTCAACATGGGAACGCTGGATCAGGGGTGGTGGCCCGAAGGTCTTTATACGGCACCTTCTGACCAGGCACTTCTTGAGGATATCCATTTTCAGAAAGAACTGGGCTTCAATATGATCCGTAAACATATCAAGGTGGAGCCGGCCAGGTGGTATACCTATTGTGACCGTCTTGGCATGCTGGTATGGCAGGATATGCCTTCAATTTCTGCCGGTGGAGGAGTTTGGAACCCGGGCGGTTTTGATATAGGAAAAGATGCCCATTACCCGTTGTCTGTCCGCGAGAACTATTATAAGGAGCTGGATGAGATGATTGACTGGGTGAGGTGTTTTGGCTGTGTGGTGATGTGGATCCCTTTCAATGAGGGCTGGGGGCAGTTCCAAACGGCGGAGGTCACGCGCCATATCAAGGCCATGGACCCTTCCCGGCTCGTTAATCCCGCGTCCGGAGGTAATTACTACAAGGGCCTGGGAGATGTCCTGGACTGCCACAACTACCCGGCTCCATACATGCGGCTTTGGGACTATGACAAGATCAACGTCCTGGGGGAATACGGCGGTATAGGCTGTCCGGTGGAAGGCCATCTTTGGGAAACGGAAAAACGCCATTGGGGATATGTACAGACTGCCGATACGGAAGTCCTCACTTCCCGTTTCGAGGAGTATTCGGCTATGCTTGAAGACCTGGTGCGCAGCGGCCTTTCCGCAGCCGTCTACACTCAGACCAGCGATGTGGAGTCTGAAATAAACGGGCTCAAAACCTACGACAGGGAAGTGCTGAAAGTTGATGCGAACCGCGTCAGGGAGGCGAATGACAGGGTTATCAAGTCCTTGGATTTCAGCGCATGGCCGGTAAAACTTGTGTCTTTCTGATTACTGTTTTGTACTGTACCAGTCTCTGACTACGTAGAAAGCGGCTTTTTTCTCTCCCTTTTCAGAGATAAGGCCCTTCCGGTTGTAGTCGTCCTGGATGCCGGTTAGGGCGCGTTTAGGGCTTCGGAAATCCTTGAGAATCCAGGGTGTAGTACCGGCCAATTGGGGCCCTATCCTATCCAGCATGGCAAGGTTTTTCCTGTATAGGAGCTTCTGGTACTCTTCCGTAAACCTCCAGGTTTCAGGCCCGTGATACCCATACTTGGCCCCTCCTCCGAACTCTGAGATTATTACCGGCTTGTTTAGTGAAAAAGTCCAGGAAAGGACGTCGCATTTGTCTGGAGTGCCGTCATACCAACCCACGTACTGGTTGAAACTGCCTATATCGGCCTTCTCAAAAAGTTCTGCATCGTTGATGGTGGCAAGGGTGTCGGAGATATAGGCCGTTTCCATTGCTGCGCCCACAAGACGGGTCCCATCCAGTTCCCTGGCCTTGTCTATAAGCGCATAGAGGAATTCTTTTCGGCCGGGGGCTCCTACGGGTGTTTCGTTGGCTACGCTCCAAATTATGATGTTGCAGCGGTTGTGGTCTCGGCCGATGTTGTCTTCAAGTTGTGCGCAGGCATTCCTGAATGTGGCGGGATTTGTCCAGTCTATGGTCCAGTAAACGGGTATTTCAGACCACACCATTATGCCCATTTCCTCCGCCATCCTCACCATGGCCTCGCTATGGGGGTAATGTGCAAGGCGCACGAAATTGCATCCAAGTTCCTTGGCCCAGCCCAGGGTGGTGCGTGCATCTTCCTCGCTGAACGCCCTTCCACCCTTGCCGGAGGGCTTCTCTTCATGGATGCAGATCCCCTTCAGGAAAACGCGCTCTCCGTTTAGCAGGATGTCATGCCCCTTTGTCTCTATGGTGCGGAAGCCCACTTTGTCTTTCAGGCTGTCCTTTCCGTAAGTGACGTGGACAGTGTAAAGTTTTGGATTTCCCGGGCTCCATCTTTCGGGATCGGCCTTCACGGAAAAAGTGCCAAGGCCCGTCTCATTTATGCTTACAGGTATCTCAAGCCCTAATTCAGGGATGGAAACGACCGCCGTACCCCTTACGTTTTCGCCGTCAATGTCAATGCTTCCTGTCATGTATTCGGGATTGTCCTTTTGAAGGCCGATGGAGAAGTCCCTGATGAAAGTGGACGGCGTTTCCACAAGGTGCACGCTGCGGGTGATGCCACCATAGTTCCACCAGTCAAAATTGACCGTGGGTACGTTTTCCAGCCTTCTGCGGTTGTCCACCTTTACTATAAGGGAGTTGTCCTTTTCACGTAGCTTTCCGGTCACTTCAAAGCAGAAGGGGGTGAAACCGCCTTCATGACGCCCCAGGATTTCTCCGTTGAGGCCGGTGACGCTTTCATAATTCACCCCTTCAAAGTATATGAAATAACGTTTCCCTTCTTCTGGCTTGAAGTCGAATTTCCGCCTGTACCATACTGTTCCCTCATACATGTAAAGTTCTGGGCGCTGAGTGTTCCAGTCTCCGGGAACGTCCAGTGTAGGTGCTGCGTCAAAGTCGTATTCTATGAGCTGGTCGGGCGTGGTAAAATAACTTCTGTCCATAAACCATGAACTGCCTACGGGAATGGGCGTTCTGCGGTAACTGTAATAACCGGTTTCGTATATGTCTATGAGGGCATTCCATGCCCCGTCAAGGGAGAACTTCTCCCGTGCGCCCACGCTGCATATCTGCGGGACTGTACCTTCGTTTATTATTACTTGCTCCGGTTCTTCGGGCGTTCTCCCGCAGGAAAGAGCCAAAAGAGAGCAGGACAAGAAGAGGAATACAAATATTCTTTTCATGGCGCGAATTAGCGGGTTCAAAAATAATAAATTGATTTCAGAAACAAAAATAATCAATAGTTTCATTGTTTCGTTTCGAAACGTCGCGAAACGATATTTCGAAATAAAACGGAATATTATTAAACGTTTTTCGATATATTTGCATCTAATAAAAGTGGAAATCTATTTTAACTTAACTAATACCATTATGAAGAAAGTTCTTAGTTTTTTGTTCGTGGCAGCAGTAGCCGCCTTTGTGTTAGTCTCTTGTTCCAAGCCCAAGACTCCTGCAAAGCAGGACTCCAAGGAGCAGGACAGCGGTAAGGAAGATGAAGGCAAAACCCAGGATGAGGAAGAGGTCAAACTGGCTGTTGACGGCAAGTTCGGCGAGTGGAAGGACATCGACCCCATCGGCGGAGACGATGCCATCCTCCTTATGAAAACCCAGATGAATGATCAGAAGATCTACTTCTACATTGAAGCCGATGTAAATTCCCTCTATGTGGACGACTGTTCATACGCAAACTACCTGAGCATCTATATCGACTGCGGCGAAGGCGCCACACCTCTTACTTATTGGGGCGGTGAAGAAGGCTGCACCTACGATGTCCTCTTCCAGGTATGGCTTATGCAGAAGGCAAAGGCTACTATGGCCAACTGGGACACCGGTTTCGCAGGCAAGGCCAAGATCGAGGACGGCGTGTACAGGGGAGAATTCTGCTTCGGCCGCGCAACGGACGCCCTCAAGTCAAAGGTTCTCTACTTCGGCGTTTCCCTTACGGACCAGTATGTTGAGTATCCTGAAGACGGTGCATCAGAAGGCGCCTGGATGGCCGGCGACGACATCGGCCTCGCTCCTTCCAAGGGTGAAGATATGGCACGAATCAAGTAACTTATCCTCATTAACTTAACTATTCAACCAAATGAAAAAACTTTACGTTATCCTTCTTGCAGTTGCTACTGCAGCATTTATGTTCAGCGCTTGCCAGAAGCCGTCATCAAAGCCGGCCGGCAAGGATAACAATGATGATGAAAAAGGTCAGGAGCAGGACGGTGATGAGCAGGGCGGTGACAAAGGCAACACCATCGAGATTTCAATCGACGGCAATTTTGCCGACTGGGATGCCATCACTGAGGCCGTTGCAGGCAGTAGTGAGTTCGCCGATATGCTCAAGGGCGGTTCCGACGACCCCATTCAGGTCATGAAGATAGCCTCTGACCCCGAGAACATCTATTTCTACTTCGAGTTCCTGGCAGAACTCCTGCCTCAGAACGAAGCCTGCGGCACCTGGGGAAGTTCCTTCACCGAAGACGCCCTGGATGTTGAGATGGGAGACGACGACGAGTCCTTCCGCGAGGTTATGCACCTTTTCATAGACCCCGACAGCAACGGCCGCACCGGTTTTCTCTCATTCGCAGATCCTGACGACGACACCGTTCCCGCCATCGCGGACCTCGGCGCAGAGATGTGCGCTCAGTTCTTCATGTACTTCAAGCCTTCGCTCGGCGAAGTTTGCGTTGCATTCGAGCAGACCCTCATCGGCCCCACCAAGGTTGGCCCTGTGGGAGAGAACGACCAGGTTGACGGAGACTACACCGGAGACTATGACTACAACGGCACATTCTGCCAGGACTGGCCCGATTCCGGCGACGAAGCCGCATTCCCTCTTTGGGGCTGGCAGAACTTCGACGATTCAGGTACCGGTGACAACGACTGCCCCAGGTCTTCCAACTGGAAGTCCGGCAAACTTGACGGCAGCGGTATCGTAAAGGTTGAGTTCGCCCTTGAGAAGGACGACATCGTGAATCTGAAGGATTCCGACGAAGAACTTGCCTGCGGCGTCATCTTCGACTGGGACGACAGGGATGCCATCTATCAGGCAACCGGTGTCCTCCGCGTCTCTTACGCAAAGTAATTTTTCATGATTTTTCGGGGGCTGGCATTTTGATGTCAGCCCCTTTTTTTATAACTTTGTGTAAACTAATACCGTACGCAATGAAATCAAGCCACGTCACCCTTTTGTTCTCCTGCCTTGCCGCGGCGCTTTTAGTGCTCTGCTGCGGGCAGCCCGTGTCGGAAGTGGAAGTCCCTGGGCCGGGTGAAGAGAATTCATCGGAGGGAGATGACCCTTCCGGTACAGATAACCCGGATAACCCGGACAACCCGGACAACCCGGACAACCCTGACAATCCGGATACCCCGGACACCCCCACTCCGCAGCCGCCGTCTCCCGGGGATGACCCTGAGGCCGATGCCGGGCTTACCGTTGTGTCCTTTGAGGAGATTGAGGGGGATGTAATCAATCCGGAACGCGGTTTCTACTATCCCTACGAGGGAGGAGGGGAGTACAACACCCTTACGGCAAGCGCCGTGAAAAGCAAACGCAACCAGGGCCATACGGTTCTTTACGTGCAGTATGTCCTCCCCAAATATATGTCAAAAGACATCCCCCAGAACATCCTTGACAATATCCAGAAGGATATGGACGGACTGAGGGCGGGCGGCGCCAAGTGCGTTCTCCGCTTCTGCTACAAACAGAATGAGTCTGAGTCCAACAAGCCCTGGGACCCGGAGGAGAAATGGGTGATGCGCCACATAGAGCAGGTCAGGCCCATCCTCCAGAAGAACGAAGACGTGATTATGGTGTTCCAGGCGGGTTTTGTGGGCGTTTGGGGAGAGTGGTACTACTCCGACCACTTTGGTATGAATCCCAAATCCTACGAAGACTATCAGCCCCGCCGCCGCGTCCTTGACGCTATGCTTGCCGCCCTGCCGGAGAGCCGTCAGGTGGCTGTCCGCACCCCGGATTTCAAGTTGGGGATGTACGGTATCGGCCTTCAGGACACCCTTACCTCAAAGACCGCCCACAACGGCACCACCCTTTCACGTATAGGCGGCTTCAACGACTGCTTTATGTCGTCGGCCGACGACTGGGGCACATACGCTTCCTCAAATTCCCGCAAGTTCTGGGGAGGGGATACCCGCTACACCTTTATGGGCGGCGAAACCTGCGCCGTCCAGCAGAGTTCTACGGGCAATTACTGCGACTGCGGCCCTTCCATCCGTGATATGGAAGACTATCACTGGACATATCTCAACATAAGTTACAACACAAAGGTCCTGAACGTGTGGAAGAAGGGCGGGTGCTACGACGAAGTAAAGCGCCGCCTTGGATACCGCATAGTGCTGGAGAAGGTCCTCCATACGCCGGAAGCCGTGGCAGGGCAGCCCTACAAGGTGGCCATGTACCTTAGGAACGACGGCTTCTCCGCTTTCCAGAATCCCCGTGAGGCGCGCCTTGTCTTTGTTGCCCAGGACGGCGATGAAACCGTGTTTGACCTTGGGTCGGATCCCCGTTCCTGGCATCCCGGAAGGTACAGGATAGAGACTTCAATTACGCTTCCGGAGGCCAAGGGAACGCTCTATCTCCACCTTGCCGATCCCCTTCTCCCGGACCGTCCGGAGTATAGCGCCGCGCTTGCCAACAAGGATGTGTGGAATGCCTCCAAGGGCTACAACAAACTGCTGGAACTTTAGTATGAGAAGAGTTTTGTCTGCACTGCCCGTCCTTGCGGCAGTGCTTGTCTTTTCCTGCGGCCCCAGGCCGGAGATAGTGCGCTTCTGGGACACCCACAGCATAGATTATTCCAACATTGACGCCGCGGAGGAACAGTTTGCCGATTTCGCGGAACTTGCGGCGGCGGCCCCGGAGCGGGATGCCCGTAAGGCCATAGACGTGCTCTACAACCACCTCAAGGCCGATGAAGTTGCTTACTACATCTATTCCGACTGGATGGAATCGGCCTTCTACAACCTGCTCTCACCCTGCCATTCCCCGGCGCTTTACGCAAAGGCCGTGGAAAGGATTGTGGCCGATGGAGTTATCCCCCGCGGGTCTTCGGATCCCTATATCCAGAAGAGGGAATGGGCAGGATACAACCTTCAGGGGAAGAAGGCAACGGTGCCGGGCGTAGTTTTCCGTGAGAAAACGCTTGTGCTTGTGCTGGACAAGGGATGCCCCACCTGCCGTGAGGCCCTCACGCTCCTTGAGGAAAAGTGGCCGGACGTAAGGCGCGTTGCCGTGTGCTGCGGCTATGGCCCGGAGCCTTCGGTGGAAGGATGGGAATACGTTCACCAGAATTCCTCCAATCCGGTGTTTGACCCCAGGATGACTCCCATCTACTTTGTGGTGGCTGCAGACGGAACGGTTGAAGTTTCGTATACGACTGTATTCTAGGGCACTCGGAACATAATTGAAACCGTTTCGAAATATTCCGAAATAGTTTTTTATCGCATTTTCCTTTAGGAAACTTGAATTTTTCACGCAGGTAGAATAAATTTACAAGGCTAAATGCATTTACACTTAACTAATCAAATACCAACAAAATGAAAAAACTTTTTTCCATCATCCTCCTGAGCCTGGTCGGGGTGGCTGCGTTTGCGCAGACAACCGTTACGGGTTCAGTGAAAGACGCCGCAACGGGGGAACCCCTGGAAGGCGTGGGAGTGATCGTTTCCACCGGCGGTGGCACCATCACTGACTTCGACGGAAATTTCTCCGTCAATGTTGGTAAGGACGCCACCATCACCTTCAGCCTCCTCAGTTACACTGACGTGGTTGAGAAGGTCAACGGCAGGACAAAGATTGACGTCTTTATGAAAGAGGACGTGAATTTCCTGGACGAGGTAGTGGTTATGGGTTACACTTCCCAGAAGAAGAATGAACTCTCCAGTTCAGTAGTATCCCTCCGCTCCGACGAAATCGTGGACACTTCCACCCCTGACCTTGGAAATATGATCCAGGGCAAGGCGGCCGGCGTCGTTGTTATGAACGCCAGCGGTCAGCCTGGTGAAAGCGCCCAGATCCGTATCCGCGGTACCGGTTCCATCTCTGCAAGCGCAGACCCCCTGTATGTGGTTGACGGTATCGCCGGCGGCACATTCAACCCCAATGACGTAGAGAGCGTGACCATCCTTAAGGACGCTTCCGCAACCGCCCTGTACGGCGCATCCGCTGCGGGCGGCGTCATCGTGGTCACCACCAAGCAGGCAAAGGACCGTGAGCGCACTGAGGTCAACTTCAAGGCCAGCGCAGGTATCAAGCAGGCCCTTTCCGGCAGGTTCCACTCAATGAACAGCGAGGAACTCTACGAGACCCAGCGTATGATGATGTCAAAGAGCGCTTTCAAGAACCAGCGTCCTGAGAGCCTCCTTGAAAGGGACTTCGACTGGTACAAGAACATCTTCAAGATCGGCGTTGTCCAGGATTACTACGCTTCCATTTCCGGTATCGCCGGCCGTGTGAACTACTTCGCAAGTATTGACCACTACGACGAACAGGGTTCCCTTATCGGCACCGGATTTGACCGCAATTCCGCTCGTGTGAACCTCTCCGCCCCTATCGGCAGCAAGGTCACTTTCAACACCCGTATCGGTTACAACCGCAGCCACAGCACCTACCACACAGACTGGAAGGACCTCTCCATGGCTTATCAGGGAATGCCCTGGGATAACCCCTACGACGAATTCGGCAATCCCCTCGGCATAGGCACCGCAGAGGCTGCAGGCGTTATGTGGTATGGCAAGGAGCAGTACAACCCCTTCCACTCACTGCAGTACAACAGCAGCCACAGTTACTCTGAGGAAATCGTAGCAGACCTCCAGCTCATCTGGAACATCACGGACTGGCTCAGTTTCAACGCTACCGGCCGTTTCGATTCCTCCAACTGGAACAGCAACACCTACATCGACGCCCGTACCAACACCAGCGCCAAGGATATCGGTAACCTCTCACAGGGCAGCGGCCGCGGCTGGGGAATCGGCCTCACCGCCCTCCTTAAGGCCCACAAGAACTTCGGCGCCCACTCCATCAACGGAATCGTGGGTTATGAGGTAGGCTGGGGCTTCACGGAGAGCTTCGGCGCATCCGGAAGTTTCATGCCCACCGGTATGAAGGCCCTCAACAGCGTGGGTAACGACGGTATGGGAGTATGGGGCAACGACTACGGCTCAGCTTCCTGGGCAGTCCTTGCGCAGGCCCAGTATTCATACGCAGAGAAGTACATCGCTACCGCATCTGTCCGTTATGACCGCACTTACAAGTTCGCGCCCAAGGCCCGCGGCGGCGTCTTCCCCGGCGTATCCGCAGCCTGGCTTATCAACAAGGAGTCCTTTATGGAGGACGCTAAGTTCATCGATCTCCTGAAACTCCGCGTGGGTTACGGTATGACCGGTAACTCCGATATCGCTCCTTTCCTCTATCAGGATTCCTTCTCCACCAGCACCACATACTCCGACATAGTGGTTGCAGTGGCACAGCGTATGGCCAACGACAACCTCGGATGGGAAACTGCCCATATGTTCAGCGTCGGCCTTGAGGCACGTCTGTTCGACCGCCTGAACATCGCCCTTGACCTTTACAACACCGACAACAAGAACCTCCTCCTGGATGTTCCCGTAGCGCCTTCAACAGGTTTCTCATATTACACCGCAAACGTAGGTACCATCAACAACAAGGGTATCGAACTTGCAGTTGACGGTGACATCATTAAGAACAAAGACTGGAAGTGGAATCTCGGTTTCAATATCGGCCTTAACAAGAATACCGTGGCATACCTCCCCAACGGTGCGTTCCGCCGCGGTTACGGCACCCCCAAGGTGGAGCAGATCGTTGCCGAAGGTTATGACATCTACACCTGGTATATGCCCGAATGGGCAGGCGTAGACCCTGAGAACGGCGATCCTCTGTGGTGGGTCTACGAGCAGGCAGTCGACGATGACGACTTCCCTCTATACTACCAGCTCAACGACCACGGCAATCCTACCTCCGAGATCGGCACCACGGAAACTGCATGGCCCGTTTACACCGGCAACCGTGAGACCACCAACAACTACGACAGGGCTACTTACCGTATGACCGGTTCAGCAACGCCTAAGTTCACCGGCGGTATCACCACCAACCTCACCTGGAAGAACTGGAGCCTGGGCGCCAACCTCTACCTTGTATATGGTAACAAGGTGTTCAACCGTTCACGTATCACCAACGACTGCGACGGTTCCTACATCGACTACAATATGATGAGTATCAACAACGGCCTTGGCTGGGTACGCTGGGATCCCAACGATGAAAGCACCCACGAGATTGCAACCCATCCCCGTCCCAAGCAGAACGGTAACAAGAAGAGTAACAGTTACTCAACCCGTTACCTGGAAGACGGCAGTTTCCTGCGTCTGAAGAATGTCACCATCGCCTACAATATCCCCAAGCCTATCCTCTGGGGATTCGTAAAGGGCGGCCGCGTGTACTTCACCGCCGACAACGTGTTCACTCTCACCAAGTTCTCCGGCGCAGACCCTGAGGTCCGCCTGGAAGGCAGCGGCTCTTCACTTGCCGGTACGTTCAGCGACAACTATCCTGTCCCCAGATCCTTCATCCTGGGAATTGACCTTAAATTCTAATTATCGGCCCTATGAAAAAGATATTATTCATAATAGTTCCCCTTCTTCTGGCAGGATGCGTGAAAATGGACTACTTCGAGTCCGATTCAATGAACAGCGCCTCGCTGGCTGCAAACCCTGCAGCGGCTATCTATACCACGGACGGTATCTACTCCATGATGAAAGATATGTCTGAATTCCGTGGTTCAACCAGCCAGAACAACACTTTCACACGTCAGTACTTCCTCCTCAACGACGTAAGGGCAGACGACATCTGCTTCTCCTGGACCAGTACAGACCCCTTCTGGACATCGGCCCAGTATATGGACGATGCAAACTCCGCAGACGCCAGTTATATGTGGATGTCCTGTTACAAGATGATCTATGCGGCCAACTCCAACATCGCAGGTCTGGAGGAAAGCGAAAGCCCCAGCGAGAAAAACCAGCTCAAGGGTGAGAACTACTTCCTCCGCGCATTCTTCCATCTGATCCTCTGTAACCTCTATGCAAAGCCTTACGCTTTCGGCAGGGACAATATGGGTATCGTGCTGCGTATCGGCACTGACTACTCCGTGACAAAGCGCGCTACCGTTGGCGAATGCTACGATGCAATAGAGGCAGACCTCAAGGAGGCAATCCGCCTGATGGATCCTTCCACAAGGAGGCACAAAGGTGAACTCCAGAACGGCTATGCTTCAAAGGAAGCCGCCCAGGCTCTCCTTGCCAGGCTCTATCTCTATGAGGGAGAATGGCAGAAGTGCATTGACATCAGCAATGAACTCCTTGGCACTGATCCTTCCAAGAATCTGGAGCCCGTTGTGGCCGATGTATTCTCAAAGGCCAGCACCAACAAGGAGGTCATCTGGTGCATCAACATTACCGACGGTGACATCGCCGGAATCGGCGGCAGCGTGAAGGGCCTGATCGGCAGTATGTTCGATTCTCCGGACGGCACCCAGGGCCGCGGCTGGGGCGAACTCTATGTCGCGGATCCTCTTCTGGACCTGTTCGAGCGCTATCCCCAGGACAAGCGTTACAACGACCTCATCTCCCTGTTCGGTTCCCAGGCGGGCCTTTACATCTACTGGGGTGAGATTGACGAGGTAAACGGCGGTCTCAACGACGTAAGCGTATATCCCACCGTGGTGAATGCCACCACCACCCCTGTCACAATCGCTTCCAGCATCACTGACAACGGTGACGGCACTTATTCCTTCACCTACGGCGGTAAGGCTATGAAGGCTATTCCGGACAACACCTCTTCCAAGTACTCCGACGACTTCCCCGGATACATCCTCAACGACGGCAAGAACACAAGGTGCTATGTACGTCACAGGATGCCCACTCCCATCATCGACTCCGACGGCAATCCTCAGTTCGAGGCCAATATGGGCAGTGTCCGTCCCGGCGGTTATCCCACCTGGTTCTGCAACAAGTTCAGCGTACGAGAAGGATCGGCCTATGAACTCAACAGCTCATACATTATGATCCGTTACGCGGAGGCTATCCTCAACAGGGCCGAGGCTTACGCGCATCTTGACGATCCCAAGGCTATCGATGACGTGAACATCATCCGTAACCGTGCGGGTATCCCCACTATGAGCGCAGGCAATATGGGCGGCCGCGGCTACTCCAACCTTGTGGATATGGTTCTTGACGAGCGCCGTATGGAACTCTTCTATGAGGGCTTCCGCGCCATCGACCTTATCCGTAACAAGAAGGACATCAACCGCGTCTACCCCAGCAAGACCATCGCCGAGGTTATCCCTTACGACAGTCCCAAGATCCAGTACCAGATCCCCATCGACGAGACCAGCGTGAGCGGTATCCCCACCAATCCCCGCTAGGGATTAGTGCTTTAGTCCAATGCTCCCGGTGCTTCTTACGGCTCCGGGAGTATTTTTTTTGCCAGGGCTTGCGCGGGCTCGTGCCGTGTTGACACTCAGATTGCTTGTATTGGCGTTTTGGGAGCCGACACGGCAAGGTTTTTCCGGGAAAGGGCCGTTTTTGCTGCCGTGTGGGTAGTGAAATCGGCCTTGTACGCATTCTGGCTGTCAACACGGCAAGGGAGTGGCAGGAGCGGTGGCGGAGAGGGCGCGGGGAGCATTATGGCCGGAGCCCCTGAAGGTGCCCCGCACTAGTATCCGAAAGTCAGGCTCAGTGCTTCGGATGTTTCATCCGAAATAATCCGAAATCTTTTCTATCGAACAAAAACGCAGCAATGCTTGCGATTTTGTTTCGTTTTGGATAAATTGCGCAGACTTTGTATTACCGCATAAGAAAGAATAACTAAAACAATATCAACATGAAGAAGCAAACTTATCTAGAACCAGCGGTGCAGGTGCTCTCGCTGGGAACTATGCAAGAAACCTTGCAAACTCCCTCTATTTCTATTCTTGCAGTTGAGGGAACTAATTTAAGCGACCCTTATGTTATGACAAGTGATGAATTTGACACAATTTTCTAGCTATGAAAAAGTATCTGTTTTTTACTGGGATCGTGGCCGGTTTATTTGCCATTTCCTCTTGCAATAAGGTAAACAATGTTCCTGATTCAGTTATAGAGGTCCCTGACGGGATGTATCTATTCACCCTGGAAGCGAGCTCAATTCCCGAAACAAAGACCTACTATACAGGTGACGGTGGTTCAATTGCCAGTGATAAGGTTTTCAATTGGAGTGCTGGAGATCAGATTTCTGTTCTTTTCCACAAAGGAACAGAGAATGAGTTTTTCACCTTGACCAATCAGACCGGTGATGGTACTTCCGCAACTTTCAAAGGTCTGATTTTAGATGGTTATACCATTGGCGCGTCAGATACAGAAACCAAGTGGGCACTATTCCCGGCAAGTGATGGTCATTCATATACTCCGGGTGTGGCGGATCCCGCAACCGATCCTGTAGTGATGTTCAATATTCCTGCTGAGACAGACTTTTCGGCAAGTCATTTCTCCGCGAACATCCCTATGGCGGCGAAAGGCGATGGCTCTAATCATTTTGTGTTCAACCATCTGGCATCTGCATATAAGTTTACATTCACAGGACTTGATGTTTCTAAGGTAAGGCTAACTGTTGAGAATCAGGAATCATATTTCCTTTCCGGGAATAATCCTCTTAATGCCGCTGGCTCTGCGATTGCTTATAATTATGCTTTCAGTAGAAATGCCAACCATTCTATTTCTTTTGTTGAAAATGTAGTTGGCAAGAAGGCGACATTCTATGTTCCTTTTAAAACCTGGGAAGGGCAGTTTACCCCTATCCTTACGCTTTATGATGCGGAGACCGGTTATACAATAAAGACATTGACAGCGACTTCTGCTTTCTCAGGAGATCTTGGTACACAATACAATCGTGTTATCATTGTCCCCGATATTTCCGCTCCGGGTACTGGCGTCGCTCCTTTTGTCCCGCTAATTGATATTGATGGAGATATGTCTGACTGGAATCCTGCTAGTAATACTAGATTAACGTCTAGCAATATCAAGACAGCTTCAAAGGGTAGTTCTACATTCAAGGAATTGAGGGTAGCATATGATGAGAAGTACGTTTACGTCTATATCAAGCGAAACAGGGTGTATACACTTTGGGGTGTAAACCAGGCATATTATTATATGTTCTTTGATACAGATAATGATTCCTCAAATGGTATAGAGAAGTCAGGTTACAATTATGAATACGGCTTATACCTATACCCGTTTGCCGGAACTAAGGGAGATTCAGAACTGACAGCTGTGCCCGGATTCGTAGACTCAGGATCTACCAATTTGGCATCTGGTGGCTTCTCTCTTGGAGGCAGCATTCCTTTCTTAAATGCTGGTACGTATGATTCTGATAATGTTGAAATAGAGTTAAGAATGCTTCGTAGCGATTTGGCTATAGATAAAAATGATGTGATAAATATTGCTGCTTATGGCAATAAAAGTGCAGATGGTACTCCTTATACAAGGATAGCAGATTTCACTATAGTTAATTAATCTATATCTGGATCTTTATTCCCGGTGTCCATTGGTTTGGAGACCGGGAATTTTTTTGCCGTGTTGACACTCAGATTGCTCCTGTGGGCGTTTTGGGTGCCGACACGGCAAGGTTTTTCCGGGGAAAGGCCGTTTTTGCTGCCATGTGGGTAGTGAAATCGGCCTTGTACGCGTTCTGGCTGTCAACACGGCAATGGTGGCTCCAAGCGCCCTGCACCTCGTCCAAAAAGTGGCTGGACCAGGTCCACCGATGCGGTTTAAGTTTCGGAAGAGCCTATTTCACGGAAGCCTGGTACTCTATCTTCTGGCCTTTCACTAGGTGGTCGCACTCTATGGAAGGCTTGGAGGATTCAGAGGCATCACATTCAATCTGGATCCAGGTGGATTCACCGGGCATAAGGTTACGGAGGTTGAAGTCTCCTCTCACGCCATCCACGGCCACCCAGGCATCCCTGTAGATGGGAGCCACGC
>JAFSPR010000071.1 GCA_017451395.1 Bacteroidales bacterium | reverse complement strand
GTTTCTCTGGATGGCCATTGCGGCCATGGCGGTGGATCCGGCCATGTTCACTACCAGAACGTTTATGATGACAAGGGAGAACATCCTTGCCGTCATCCTTACGCCGGTGGGAAGGCCGGTGGAGAAAAACTGCGGGACGCGGATGCCCTTCATCGACCCCGGATCCACCCTGAAGATGCGTTTCCTGCGGGTAAAATAGAGGAGGAATACGCCAAGACCCAGTGCGTAGCTTATGCTTGTTGAAAGGCCCATCCCGAACATCCCGCCATGGAGGAAATGGATGTTGATGTAGTCCAGGGCTACGTCGGAAACGGCCATAACGGCGCTCCCGACGTGGACAAGGCCCCACCTGCCCTCTATCTGGAGCACGGGAACCAGCACCAGGAACAGCACAAGGGGGATGGTGCCCGGGGCTACGCCTCTAAGGTAATCGGCCGCAAGGGGCCTTATGGGGCCGCTTCCGGAGCCAAGCATCGTGGCCGTCCAGGTGGGGAAGGCAAGGCCGATGACCGTGAGGACGGCTCCAAGGCTCAGTACGGCGGTGAGGGCTATGTTGAAGTAGCCGTTGGCTTCCCGGGGCCGATTTTCGCCCAGGGCCACGGGACAGGCGTGCTGGATGGCGGCGGCAATCAGGTAACTGAAGATGCATAGGAAGGTGAATACCGGGGCCGCCACTCCGTGCGCCGCCATGGCGTCGTTGCCAAGGAATTTACCAACGTACATACCGTCTATGAGGCCGCACAGGGAATCGGCCATCTCTGAGACAATCAGAACAAACATTGTCTCCATGAAACGACGGCGGGTCTCCTGCGGTATGTGTCGGAACCTGACCAACTTCCTAGAAACTGTAGTATAGGCCAAGAGAAAGCGATTCCCCGCTCATCGTAAGGTTGATGTCATTTGCTTCGGAATTCCATTCCAGCCTGCCCAGATGGCACATTACGGAGAAATGGTCCGTGAGTGAAATTTCAATTCCCGGAGCCAGATATGGGTTGACGAAGAAATGGCCCTTAGGGGCTTCGTCTACAATATCATTGGTAAAGGAGAGCCCTATGCCGGCCTCGGCAAAAAGGGACACCGGACCGGCGGAGAAGAAGTAATACTCTGCGTAAGGGGTTACGCTGAATCTCAGGGAAGAGCCCAGATCTTCGTGGTCGTGATAGGTGTAGGCGTTAAGCATCGTGCCCACATTCCAGTTGCCGAAGCCGTAACCTATGTCGGGGGCTACGCTTACGGCGATGGAACGGCTGTTGTTGAAACTTGCGTGGGCCGTAAGGCTGCCGCCCACGTAAAGTTGTGCCTTGGCCTGTTGCGTTAGGCCGAGGAGGGCGATGATTGCAATTATGATGGTCTTTTTCATATCATTTCATTAACCCACGGGGCCGCCGAAGGTGTAGAAGAACCAGTTGCGGAACTTGCGGAAAATGTTCCATCGCTTCACTTCCTCTATTGTGACTTCCGAGCAGTTGGTGGTGAGATCCTCAAGGAACCTTTCCGCGGCCTGCCTTGTGACGTCTTCATCGTAGATTATGGCTTCGTTCTCGTAGTTGAGAAAGAAACTTAGGTTATCCATATTCACGGAGCCTATTGCCATAAGGTAGTCGTCGGACATAAACTGCTTCGCATGCATTATGCCGCTGTTCCACTTGTAGATGCGGACGCCTGTCTCCAGGAGGTCCCGGAACAGGAATTCGGCCACATACTCTTCAAAGAAAACGTCGGATACGCCCTGGACTATCCAGCGCACGTCAACTCCGCGCCGGGCCGCCTCCTTGAGGGCGTTCAGCGTGGATTTGGGCGGGGGAGTGTAGGGGGAATATACCCAGAAATACCGCTTTGAGTGGCCGATAGACCATTCGAAGAGGTTCCTCATAGGGAGTTTCCTGTCTATGGGGGAGTCGTGGACCACCTGCACCGTCTTTCCCCGGTGCTGGATGAGGCCCGGGACGCTATCCGCTGCGGCCGCCTGCTTCAGGTCCTGGTCTATGTGGAGCGGCTTTGCCTGGGGGTTCAGGCGCAGCTGGTTCTCCATATAGACTGTCGCGATGTGCTCTATGGCGGGGCCGGTTATCCTTACATCGGCATCCCTCCAGGAGGTGAAATACTTGTCCTGGATGTTCCGGCCGCCAAGGTATGCCGTAGCGCCGTCCGTCATCAGGATCTTGCGGTGGTCACGGTGCGTTCCGGCGGGTGGCACCAGGCCGTCAATGAGCCATACCGGCTTATAGAAACTGTTGAAAAGCACTCCGGCTTCAGGGAGTTTCTTGAGGGCCCTGTAATTCTTCGGGGTTTCGGCGGCCTTGTCCACCATAACCCTCACGTCCAGTCCCTGGAGGGCCTTGTCCCTCAGTATATCCAGCACTATTGTTCCGGCGGAATCGGCGCATATACGGTAATAATCCATATAGATTGCCTTGGAAGCCGCTTTCAGGTCCTGAAGCATCAACTGGAGTTTGTGGTCTCCGTCCGGGATGAACCCGACGGTGTTCCCCGTGCTTGGCGGGATGCCCGTATCCTTTTCCATCAGAGCGGCAAGTTGCTGGTACTCAGGCTTCACACCGGGGTACAGCGTGCTGTCCGTCACCTCCGGTATGTAGGAAGCGTGCAGCGCCCCCCTGTAGCCGCAGCCGGTAAAAATTCCGGAGCCCAGAAGAGTCCCTGCCGCGGTCACTAGTGTGAGAATATGCCTGATGTTTCCCATTCACTTGCTGTTGAACTTACAAATATACAACTTTTTACACAAACTCCCGCCCCATTCCCGAGTCCTGCCCGGTGGAGTTGTAGTGCGCATGGTTGCTTTCGCTCACTCCCTTTATGTTTCTCCCCTGGCGGTGGAGGTTAACTGGGTGCTCAGCAGACATGGTAATGCCGATTGGGTGGAGGTTAACTGGGTGCTCAGCAGACATGGTAATGCCGATTGGGTGGGGGTTAACTGTTTGTGTATCAGCGGATTATGGGGTTCTTTGGGATTACCGGTAATCCCAAAGAATTGTGTAAGTGGCTGTGTGATAATGGTTTAGCTTCCACCGCATAGGCATTACAATATGTGGGGCAATGAAGCACACGTTTTTGGCCGATTATGTGCGTTTCGTTGCCCTTTTGGTCAATGAACTACACGTTTTTGGCTTTTTTTGCGCGTTTCGTTGCCCGGCGGGAAGCGGGGCGAGGAATTGCGCGGGGAGTCTCTCATCTTGCAAATAATTGTTATCTTTGTGGGAAGCAAGAACTGTAACCAATATAGCACTATGAAGAAAACCTTATTCCTGATTGCTCTCATTTGCATGGCAGCCACTCCCGGCGCAAACGCCAGGAAAAAGCCACAGGTCAAACAGCATACCGTAGTTGAGGTGCCCAAGGTGCAGCCGCAGCTCATTGAGATTGAAACGGAAAACACCCAACTTCTTCTGAGGACCACCGAAAAAGGAGAACTCCGGCAGGTGCGCTACGGCAAGAAACTGGACGCGGCCCCGTTCCGGAACTCCCGCAAGCACACGGCCCGCGCTTATCCCACCGCCGGCGGCTATACGGCCGATGACGCGGCCCTTGCCGTAACCTACCCTGACGGCAGCCTCAACACGGAACTATATGTTACCGGAGTCACGCGGAAAAAGGCCGATGGAATAGCCACAACAGAGATTTCCCTCAAGGATTACGTCACCCTCCTGGAGGTGAAACTGGTATATGAGGCATACATCAAAGAAGATGTGATTGCCTCCCATAGTGAGATCACAAACCCCGGGAAAAAGCCCGTTACGCTCACAAGTTTTGCATCGGCCTCGCTGAATGTCCCCGGAGAGGAATTCCTCCTTACGCAGTTCCACGGAGACTGGGCCTTTGAGATGCAGGTGGAACGCACCCCCGTCCCCTACGGCCTCACAAGCATAGAGACAAGAAGGGGCGTCCAGACCACCCAGAGGGCCAATCCTTCCTTTGTCCTGAGCGTGAACGCCCGTGAATTCAGCGAAACAGAAGGCGACGTGATAGCAGGAGCCCTGGAATGGAGCGGCAACTACAAGATTGACTTTTCACGCGGAACCGGCGGAAGCGTGGACATCATTGCGGGCATAAACCCCTTCAATTCCGCATACCCCCTTGCACCCGGCAGGACATTTGAAACTCCCAGGATGATCTGGACCTTCAGCGCAGAAGGCGCAGGCGGAGCATCCAGGAGCATCCACAGATGGGCAAGAAAGTATAATATATATAATGGAGGCGATATCAACCCCACTCTTCTCAACAGTTGGGAGGGCGCGTATTTCACCTTCAAGACCCCCGTTCTCACGGCAATGATAGACGATGCCGCCGCAATGGGCCTTGAACTATTTGTGCTGGACGACGGCTGGTTTGCAAAGGACTTCCCCCGCGACGACGACTCTCAGGGCCTTGGAGACTGGGAACTGAACACGGAAAAAATTCCCGAAGGCATAGATTACCTTGCGTCCTATGCCCACGAAAAAGGCATAAAATTCGGCATCTGGATAGAGCCTGAGATGGTTAATCCCAAGAGTAACCTTGCCGCGGCGCACCCTGACTGGGTGGTCCGTTCCCCGGGCCGTGAAATCCTTCAGGAGAGAAACCAGTGGATCCTGGACCTCTCAAATCCTGCAGTCCAGGACTTCGTGTTCGGAGTCTTTGACAACACTATGGCAATGTCTGACAAGATTGACTACGTGAAGTGGGACTGCAACCGCCCCGTGGAGAGTATGGGCTCCGATTACCTTGGCGCGGAGCAGAACCGCTTCTACGTGGAGTACATACAGGGCTTCTACAATGTTGTGAGAAGGATCAGGGAGAAATACCCCAACGTCATTGTCCAGTGCTGCTCCAGCGGCGGAGCCCGCGTGGACTACGGCGCCATGAAGTATTTCAACGAGTTCTGGGTAAGTGACAACACGGATGCCATAACCCGCCTCAAGATCCAGTACGGCACCTCCATGATCTATCCCGCCTGCCTGCAGGGTTCCCACGTGTCGACCGTCCCCAATCACCAGACCGGCAATATGACACCTCTTAAGTTCCGCTTTGACGTGGCCTGCGCCGGCCGCCTTGGAATGGAACTTCAGCCCAAGAATATGACTGAGGGAGAACGCGCGTTTGCTTCCCGCTGCATAGAGTCCTACAAGCAGTACCGTGACCTTGTTTTCACCGGAGACCTCTACCGGCTTGGGGACCCCTGGAATACTGATCTTTACGCCCTTATGTACGTGTCCGAGGATAAATCCCGCGCCGTTCTCTTTGCCTATTCCACAACCTTCCGAAGCCGCGCCCTTGAGGCTCCGGTAGTGAAACTCCAGGGCCTTGACCCTTCAAGGACCTACAAGGTTACCGAACTCAACGCGGAGAACAGTTACTGGTGGGGAAACAATCAATCCTTCAAGGGAGATTATCTCACACTTGAAGGATTGGATGTGGAATTCCGGCGTATGTTTGATTCCGCCGTGTTCTATATTACCGCTCAGTAATTACTCAAGCATAAGTGAACGGAATTCGTCGATGTCGGCCTTGGCTACACCGGCGATTTCTGTAAGATACTTCTCAACGCCGCTGGCGAAGGTGCCGCTGCCTGCAAGTTCCCAGAAGTAGGGGACAATGTCGGAATATACCCAGGCCATACGGGTGTTCTTGAAGATGGGCTCGGGGTTGCTGGCTTTGTCGGAACTGGAGACGCTGTAGCCTACGGGAGCGAAGTAGGTAACCTCGTATTCCTTTGCGATGATGCCTTCGCGTACGCCAAGGAGGCCAAGGATGATTATGTCAAGGGTACCGGTACGGTCACGGCCCAGCGAGCAGTGGAAGTAGACGGGCTTGTTTGCCTTCAGGCTTGCAAGGCAGAACTCGAAGAGTTGCTTTGTCTTTGCCCTGTATGCAACCTGGAATGCCTCCAGTTCATCTGCGGTGGGAGTGTAACTGCTGAGGTTATCCTTTGTTATGTCGGTCCTTCCCTGGTCGTACATCAGCCACTTTGCGCAGTTCTTGTTTGAAGGCTTTGTGACGCCAAGCATCACCTTGCCGCCTTCCTCGATGACAGGAGCGCAGTGGTCCAGACCGTTGACAGCAGCGGTTTTCACTACGTCGTCACTGCCGCGGAGGTCTATCTGGGCGCCGATTCCCTCAAACAGGACCTCGGCCTTACCCTGCTTGTTGAGCATAGTCTCCCAGGGGTCGTTCATACGGCCGCCGCGGTAGAACTTGCGGTATTTGACCCTCTTGCCGTCAAGAGTGGACCAGCCGCCAAGGTCACGCGCGTTGCGTACGCCCGTTCCTTTCTGCTTGGCCTCGGTCTTCTTGCTGGCGCCGGTGAAGAATACCTGGTGGAGGGTGCAGCCGTCCTTTGTCTTGAAACTGCCTCCGGTGATCTGCTTTCCGGCTTCGGTGGTGACCACATAGGTGTACTCGTCACCGGGAACAAGGTTTGTGATCTCCGCATAGTATGAACCTGCAGCCACGTCAAGGGTTCCGCTCCATCCCAGTTTGTCGGAAAGGTGGAGTTTGAGTTTGGCGCTTGTGTCGTCAAGGTCCTTCTTGCCCCAGCGGATGCTGTATTTCATAGGCTTGTCACCGTCGGGCCATTCCTTCTTCCAGTTGTCCCAGTTGAGGTCGGTGCCGCGGAAACCGCCGTAGTAGTCAAGTACCTTGGTGCTTTCCTTGCAGGTCTTGTCCTCGTAGTTGACCTCGGTGAGGAACTGCTCCACAAGGGGATTGGTTGCCTGTACAAGGTCTCCGTCCTTTACCTCAGGGGCGGCATCGGCATAAAGGTCGGTGTCGTCTTCTTTGGGATCGGTATTTTGTCCGCCCTGCTCTTCGCCTCCATCGGGGTCCTTCTGCTCTTCCTGGTTCTGGTCATCTTCCTGCTGGGGAGCAGCCTGCGGCGTGCAGAATGCCACCACGGGGAGAATGAGTAATAGTGTAAGGAATCTTCTGATCATAGTTATTCTTTTTCTTATAGTTTCAGGTTTATTATTCCAGCATCATATTGCGGTAATCGTCAATGTCCTTCTGGGATACGCCCACGCCAAGGAGATATTTCTCCACGCCGCTTGCGAATGTGCCGTCACCTGCGAGTTCCCAGAAGTAGGGAACCACGTCTGAGTAGGCCCAGGCCATACGGGTGTTCTTGAAGATGGGCTCAGGGTTGCCGCTCTTTTCAGAGGATGATACGCTGTATCCTACAGGTGCGAAGTAAGTGACTTCATAGGCAACGCCGATCTGGCCTTCGGGGACGCCCAGAAGACCCAGGAGCAGGATGTCCAGGGTGCCGGTGCGGTCACGGCCAAGTGAGCAGTGGAAATATACGGGCTTGTTGGCGCGGAGGCTGTTTACCACGAACTCGAAGCACTGTTTGCCGAAATTGCCGTTGGCGTTTCCGTTGGTGAGCATCCATTTTCCGCCTTCCTCAATTCCGGGAGCCAGGAAATCGAGTCCCTTTACGGCGGTGGCGCTGAGTTTGTCGGAGTTGCGTAGGTCAAGTTGGGCGCCTATGCCTTCAAATTTGACCTGGTTCTTTCCTGTCGTGCCAAGGGTTTCGCCCTGCATTCTTCCGCCTCTGTAGAGTTTATGGTATTTGACGGTCTTTCCATCAAGAGTTTTCCAGCCGCCGAGGTCACGGCCGTTGCGGCAGCCGGGCTCGAAGAACACCTGATGAAGGGTGCTGCTGGCCTTGGTGGAGAAACTGCCCTGCTTAATAACCTTTCCGCCTTCGTCAGCGGTGACGGAATAAGTGTACTGAGTGCCGGGCACAAGGTTGGAGATATTCACATAGAGCAGGCCTGCCTTGATGGGAAGTTCTCCGCTCCAGTCTCTGTTGTCCTGCATCTTGAGGGTCATGGCGCTGCCTTCAACAAGGTCATCGGCACTCCAGCGGATGCTGTACTGCATGGGCCTGTCGCCGTCCGGCCATACGCCCTTCTTGCCGGCATTGCTCCAGGTGAGGACTACGCCGCTGGGATCTTCCTCTCCGTTTTCATTGTAGGCCTTGCCGTTGAAGCCGCCATAATAGTTGAGGATCTCGGTGTACTGGTTGTAGGTTTTGTCCGGGTACGTAACCTCATTTACGAATTTCTCCGCGATGGGGTTTGAGGCCTGGACTTCCGTTCCGTCCATAAGTTCGGGGGCTGCTTTTTCGTAAGGGTCAGTGGCGGGAGTCTCATCTCCTCCGCCGGACTGCTCTTTACCTTCGTCGTCCGGCTTCTGCTGCTGTTCCTGTTCGTCTTCCTTGGGCTCCTCAGTCTTCTGCGGGGTGCAGTAAAGGAGCAGAGGTAGGATAAGAAGTAGGGTTAAGATCTTTTTCATAATGGTTATGGAGTTTGATTATCTGACTTCAATGAGGTAGTTGCCTTCAAACGTTGGCGTAATTATGGGGTTTGCTCCGTCAATGGTGTAGGAGCGGGGCTCAGTTTCAGTGTATTCCGTCACGGTGTATGACTTTGCAGGGTCAAGGCCGCGTAGTTCAATGGGATCTCCACTCCAGGAAGATGCATAAAAAGAGTAAAACGTTGCACCGTCATTTTCAATGACGTGCGCTTCCGGCTTGTCGATGCCGTAAGTATAGAGATCTCCGCGGTAAAGGCCCTTGGAGAGCATCTTTTCCTTGTAGATGGGCACCCACTTGCGGAGGAGTTCCTCTTTTTCGGGGGTGAGGAGGCTGCCGCCGGACTCCTTGGCGTCAGGATTGACCTTAGGCCAAGTGAATTTTGTGCCGATGATGCCGCCTACACCTATCTGGGAGGCAAAGTCAAGGCCGCCGTCGGAGAGTTCCACGTGGTCTGCGTAGTATGCCAGCCCGGGGGCCAGGGCGGCATAGACTTTACGTTTCTGGCGTATCTGGGCGCTGGAAGTGGGGTCCGAAGCCACGGCCTGGTTCATATAAGGAAGGTAGAAGAAATTCACCGCGCAGCCGCAGGGGCATATCTGAACCACGGCGCCGGGCTTTATGGACTGCGCGCGGTCATAAAGGTGCTGGAAGAACTCCGGATGACGCTCCTGGGCCTCTCCGGGATATTCAAGGTCGCTTGCGGGGTTGTAGTCCGGGGCGCTCAGGTTAAGGTGCTGGCCGTCAAGTTTGAAGCCGTCGAAGCCCCACTGCGCAAGGAACATATCCACAAGGCCTTCCGTGTATTCCCAGGTGTAGGGGTTGACGGGGGAGAGGTACCAGCTGTCCCACCAGGAAATGTCCTCATGGGAGCCGTCTTTCTGGACAAGAAGCATTTCAGGATGCTCCTTCGCCAACGAACTTTCAGGGTCTGCGGCCATGGGGGCCCACCAGATCTTGGCCTTGAGGCCGGCTGCGTGGACGGCGTCAGTCATACGCTTCATCCCTTCCGGGCCGATTCTGTCGTTGGTGGTCCAGTCCCCTTCGCAGATCTGGTAACCGTCGTCAATGTCCACCCACTTGAAACCCAGTTCCACAACCTTGGGAAGGGTGCCGATTACCTCGTCCACGGTGAAATTCCTCTCGTATCCCCAGGCGCACCATACGGGCTCGTAGGCGTCTTCAGGGGAAACGGGCATCTCAAAGCCGTAGGTCTCCTGCATATATTCGGAGAAAGCCCTTAGGGGCCTGAAGAAGTCTCCCTTTCCCTCCCACACGAACTGCTGCAGCGCAAAAAGGGTGTCTCCGGGTTCAAGCACGACGGGCGAGTCCAGTTCCAAGAGGATGGACGCCCTTGCCGTATTTCCCTTTCTCTCAACCGGGAAGTTTACGGTCTCAAGGCAGGGGACCGCTAGGCCCACGCTTACGTTCCTTTCCCCGTTCCAGAGGCTTACCATAGGGATGCCGCCGCCATAGTCCGAGTCATTCATTCCAAGGTAATTCTTCTGGTAGAAGCCCCTGGGGACGGGAAGCACCCAGTCCTTGCGCTCTGCCGTGGAAGAAGGCTGGAGGGACCAGATGTCTCCTCCTTCAAGGGTTATAGCCGATGTCTCCATAGCGTCCACAAGGAGGTCCTTGCCGGTGGTGTTGACAAATCCTATGTTGCGGACGGTCATTCCGTCAAGCCCGTCCACGGGCGAGGCGTCCATAACCACTTCAAATCCTTTGAGGGCCTTTCCCTTGTAGAAAACCGCGTTTTCGGCGGCGGGACCGGCACAGGATACCGCAGCAGCCGCGGCGATAGCCGTTATAATTAAAACTTTCTTCATACTTTTCTATAGGGGGAGTTCCTGTCCAAAACGTTCCTTGCAGACTTTACGCACCGCCTCAAGTGAGGTGAATGCTCCGGTGCCGCCGGCGCCGGTGGTGTTGACGGCTCCGGTGAGGTTACCAGTCCTCTGGCATTCCTCAGGGTCAAGGCCCTTCACGAAGGCGCTGATGAAGCCGGAATTGAAACTGTCTCCGGCCCCGATTGCGTCCACCACGTCCTTGTTCAGGAAGGCGGGAAGGAGTTTCTGCCAGCCGTCCTTTTTCACAAGGAGAGACCCCTTGGAGCCGCATTTTACCAGCATTATGCCGCCAAGGTACGGACGGACCTCGCTAATGGCTTCCTCCAGGCTGGCCTTGCCCGTGAGGGCGCAGAGTTCCTTCTCATTTGGCATAAAGACCGTGATCTTGGGAAGGACGCTCCTGTAATCCAGTGCCCACTTCTCCATAGGGTCCCACTGGGTGTCAAGGGATACTGTGACGCCCTTTTCCGCCGCAAGGTCAAGGACCTTATGGATATCCCTCAGAAGGGCGCTCTGCATAAAGAGGGAAGATAGGTGGATATGCTGGGAGAGGTCAAACACGCTCTTGTCTATATCGTCGAATCCCATCACGTCCATGGAGCCCTGGTACGTGAGGTTTGCGCGGTCCTCTCCGTAATTCATACAGATGGTTGCGCCGGTGGGTGTGTCTCCGGTGCCGATGAAATGGGTGGCTACGCCCTTTGCTTCAAGGGAACTCTTCACAAGGTCTCCGAAGGAATCCCGGCCCACGAGGCCCACAAAGCATACGCGGCTTCCCAGCGCGGCTGCGTTTGCGGCGAAAATGGCTGTGGAACTGCCCAGGGTTACGGTCATATCCTTGCAGAATTTCTCCTTTCCTATCTCCGGTTCAGATTCAATTCCGTTGAGGATGATGTCCACGTTTAGTTCGCCGATAGCCGCTATTTGGTATTTTTTCATAGATATTAGTGTTATTTAACCTTGCTAATTTAGAAAAAAGTGCGAAAATATTTCATTTGAGTTTCGATTTTACGAATAAAAAAACATTTCGTTTTGTTTCAGTTAAAAAATGTCTATATTTGCCGCAACACTAAAATTAAATCGCTATGGATATATATGATTCCGCTCAGGGCCGAAGATCTGCCATTCTTCAACTTTTAAAGAGCGATTCGTCGGTAAATGTTACTGAACTGAGCAATCGTTTCGGCGTTTCGGAAGTTACTATCAGAAAAGATCTCAGAATCCTCAAGGAAAGGAAACTCCTGGTGAGGGTGCATGGGGGTGCAATCCTGGGGGCTACATCGGCCTCCGAACCTGCCGCGGAAGAGCGCCATCTCAGTTTCAAGAAGATGGTGAACATGCGTGAGAAGGAAGCCATCGGCCGCGCCGCCGCAAAGTATATAAGGAACGGGGACACCATCCTGGTGGACTCCGGAACAACGGCTCTGGAAGTGGTGAAGAACCTCCAGTCCTTCGACGACCTCACCATTATCACAAATTCCATCAGCGCAATGGCGGAAGCCCTTAAGTACAAGCGGTTTAACGTCATTCTCCTTGGCGGTACGGTGCGTGAGTCCAGTATGTCTATGGTGGGCCCGCTGGCAGAGTCCAACCTCAAACTTTTCTACTGTGACAAACTGTTCCTGGGCGTTGACAGTTTCTCCGTTGAAACCGGTCTTTCAACCCCCAGCGTAGACGAGGCAAGCACCAATCAGGTGATGATTTCCCGCGCCCGTGAGGTGATTGGCGTATTTGACTCCTCAAAGGTGAACAAGCGCGCCCTGGCCTTCATAGCGGAGGTTGACAAGATCAACACCATTGTTACGGACAATAACCTTCCTTCCAATGTGAAGAGGCAACTGAAATCTATGAACATAAACGTGGAAACAGTTATACCGTAATAAAAGCGAAACCTGTTGAAATATTTTTTATTCGCGGGTTAATGTGCTGATTATTAATTGTATATAATAGGCTGATAGTGTTTCGGTTTGAGCGTTGAATAAAAAATCAAAACTCAAACCGAAACTTTTTGGATAAAAAAACCTAAATTTGCTTACTGATAAAATTGCAAATGAACTACAGTTATAACACTTACCGGGAAATCAGGCAGCAGCCGGCAGTCTGGCTCAAGACCCTGGATTCCATCCTTGCCCAGAAGCAGGAAATCAAAGCCTTCAAGGACAAATACCTAAACGCCGGCTACGATGTAGTGCTCACCGGCGCCGGGACATCGGCCTATATCGGAGACGCCCTGGAGCCCGCCCTTTACACCACCAGTTTCAGGGGAGCGCGCGCAATTGCCACCACCGATATAATCACCAACCCCCAGATGTACTTCGACTCTTCAAGCAAGGTGCTTCTGGTGAGTTTCGCCCGCAGCGGCAACAGCCCGGAAAGCGTGGGCGCCCTGAGGGCGGTGGAAGGCAGCGCCGGAAAGGTTGCCCATATCTTCATCACCTGCAACAAGGACGGTGAACTGGCCCAGATGAAGGGTGAGAACATCCTCTGCGTTCTCCTCCCTCCGGAGACCAACGACCTCTCCCTGGCAATGACAAGCAGTTATTCAACAATGCTCCTCACGTGCTCTATGATAGCCAACATAGACCACATTGAGGATGACATCCCCCTTATCAGGGAGGTTGCAGGCGCAGTGGAGAAGTCCCTTGACAAGTACGAGGAAGCCATCAAGGACATCGCCTCCCGGGATTTCGAGCGCGCAGTGTTCCTTGGCTCCGGCCCCCTGAAGGGCGTGGCGGAGGAATGCCGCCTCAAACTCCAGGAACTTACGGACGGCGCCGTGATGTGCTCCTACGATTCCTTCCTTGGCTTCCGTCACGGTCCCAAGGCAGTGGTGAAGCCCAATTCCCTTCTTGTGTACCTTCTCTCGCCAAATCCTAAGGTGCGCCGCTATGAACTTGACCTCATCCGTCAGGTAAAGGCCAACAACAACGTAAAGGGAACCCTCGTGATATCGGCCGACGACCCTTCCATCGATGAATCCTACTATGACCTTGGAATCATCACCGGAATGAATCCTGCCATGCCCCCCTGCTACGGCTGCATCAGTTTCGCCTGGGTGGGCCAACTCCTTGGATTCTTCAAATCGCTGGATCTGGGCCTGAGCCCGGACTCTCCGTCCATCTCCGGAAACATTTCCAGAGTGGTGGAGGGCGTTACCTTATATAATTAATAAGAAAAATGCCTAAGACAGAACAACTGCTCCACAAGTTGGACGCCATCCGTGAGAAAACCGGCATTCCCCGCACCATCTTTGCGGCCTGCCCCAATTCTCCTACCGTAATCCGCGCATCCCTGAGGGCTGCAAAGCGCAACAACGCCCCCATCTATTTCGCCGCCACCCTCAACCAGATTGACTGTGACGGAGGTTACACCGGAATGACGCAGGAAGACTTCGTGCGCACCGTCCGCTTTGAGACGGAGCGCGTGAATTTCACCGGAGACGTCATAATCGCCATAGACCACGGCGGCCCCTGGCTCAAGGACAGGCAGCGCGTGGAAAAGTGGAGCGTCAAAGACGCTATGGACGGCGTGAAGAAGTCATTCGAGGCTGCGGTGCTTGCCGGATATGACCTCATCCACGTGGATCCTACCGTAGACATCAACGTCCCCAAGGGGGAAATAATAGACATTCACGTGGTTGCCGCCCGCACCGTGGAACTTATCTCCCACGTGGAGAAATTCCGCAAGGAGCACGGAGTCGCTCCCATCTCCTATGAGGTGGGAACGGAGGAAGTGCACGGCGGCCTTGCCGACGAAACTACTTTCGACACTTTCATTAGTGATTTAAAAAATGGGTTAATGGTTGCAGGACTGCCGGATGTATGGCCCTGCTTCATCGTAGGAAAGGTGGGAACAGACCTTGACACCACCATCTTCGACGGAGAGGTTGCACGCCGGCTTACGTCCAAGGTACGTCCTCTGGGTAGCTACATCAAAGGTCATTACACCGATGATGTGGCTAACCCTGAGGAGTATCCTCTCTGCGGAATGGGAGCAGCCAACGTAGGCCCTGAATTCACTATGTCAGAATACCGCGCCCTCTGTGAACTGGAGGAGCTTGAGAAAAAGCACCACGCGGAAGGCCGCGTAGCAGTCCTTTCCCATATGAAGGAAGTTCTCCTGAAGGAGGTTGAGGACAGCCACCGCTGGGAAAAATGGCTCCACGAGGATGAGCAGGGAAAGTCCCTCCATGCCCTCACCCCGGAGCGCCAGGACTGGATAGTGGCCACCTGCTGCAGGTACATCTGGCAGCAGCCCCGCACCCTTGCCGCCCGCGGCTTCCTCTATGCAAACCTCCAGAGGCTTGGAATTGACGCGGAGGAAATAGTACTCGGCCGCATAGAGCGCGATATGGACAAGTATTTCCGAGCGTTCAACCTTGTGAACGTGAACGATCTTCTGTAAAATCAAATAAAACTATAACCAATGAAACGATTATTCATCCGGGCAATGATGGTGATGGCGGCAATGTCGCTGCCACTGCTTGCTATGGCCCAGAACATCAATGTCTCCGGTACCGTAGTGGACGCTACAGACGGACAACCGATCATTGGCGCAGGCGTAATGCTCTCTTCCGGTGCCGGTACGGTCACGGACTACGAGGGCAAGTATGTCATCTCCGCGCCCAAGGACGGTTCAATCACCTTTTCCAGCCTTGGCTACACTTCCGTAACCGTTGAAATAGGCGGCAGGACAGTGGTAAACGCTCAACTCAGCCAGGATACAGAGCTTCTTGAGGAAGTGGTGGTGCTGGGTTTCACCTCCCAGAAGAAGGCGGAACTCACCAGCGCCGTGGTTTCCATGGACGGAGATAAACTCACTGACGTTACCACCGCCGACGTAGGCAATATGCTCCAGGGCAAGGTTGCCGGCGTTATGGTTATGAACTCCACCGGCCAGCCCGGCGCCAGCGCCGATATCCGCATCCGCGGTACCGGTTCCATCACCGCAGGCGCAGGCCCTCTGTACGTCGTTGACGGCGTTGCAGGCGGCAGTTTCAACCCCAACGACATTGAAACCCTCACCGTCCTTAAGGATGCATCGGCCACGGCCCTTTACGGTGCCGCGGCAGCCGGCGGCGTCATAGTTGTCACCACCAAGAGCGCCAGGCAGGACAAGGTCCAGGTGAACTTCAAGGCAAGCGCGGGTGTGAAGAAGGCCCTCACCGGTCATTTCAGGCCGATGGACTCCTACGAGATGTACGACTTCTGCAAGATCCTCTACAAGGGCTCCATCAAGAGCAACGCCCCCGCGGAGGATATGCTTGACGTCCAGAACTTCAACTGGATTGACGCCGTGTTCAGCACGGGTCTTGTCCAGGACTACTACGCTTCCGTATCCGGAAAGGCCGGCAAGGTGAACTACTATGTGAGCCTTGACCACTACAACGAGAAGGGTACTATGATCAACACCGGCTACAAGCGTACCGCAGCCCGCGCAAACCTGTCGGCCCCCATCACTGACCGCCTCCTGATGAACGTCCGCGTGAATTACGCCAAGGACTACTCCGACTCCGAGAAATGGCGCACCCGTGAGGCCGCATACACAATGATGCCGTTTGACGTTCCCTACGTGATAGAGGACGACTACTACACCACGGACCCCATCAAGATTGACTCCAGCACCCGTCCCGACAACCGCAAGAAGTGGTATTCCAAGAATACCTACAACATCCTGCACAACGAGAAATACAACTACGAGAAAGGCCACGGAGAAAACCTCACCGCAGACCTCCAGCTCACCTGGAACGTAACGGACTGGCTCACCCTTGTGTCCACCAACCGCTACGACAGTTCCAACTCCTTCTGGGAGAGTTACTACGATCCCCGCACCACTGAAGTGGCCGATTCAAAGGGCTCCTATTCCAACTCCGACGGAGAATGGAACGGCTGGGGCACCACCAACCTCGCCAAGTTCCACAAGACCTTCGGCGTGGGTCACGACGTAAACGCAGTGGTGGGCTGGGAGTACAGCGAAGGCTATTCCCGTAACCTGGCCGTTTCCGGAGACCGCTTCCCCGCAGGCCAGCGCTCCATCAGCAACTGCGCCCCTGACGGCATCCTGGGTGAGGGCAGTGACTACCACACCCGCGCCTGGGCCCTCCTTGCGCAGGCTCAGTACTCATACCTCGGGAAGTACATCGTGACGGCTTCTCTCCGTTACGACGAAAGTTACAAGTTCGGCCCCCTCAACCGCGGTGGTTTCTTCCCCGGAGTTTCAGCCGCCTGGGTGGCCTCCAACGAGGATTTCCTCAAGGGTAACAACGTTCTGAGTTTCCTGAAAGTACGCGCCGGATTCGGTAAGACCGGCAACGACGCTATCGCTCCCTTCCAGTACCAGGATACATTCTCTCTAACCGCCCAATATAATAATGTGGTCGCCGCATTCCTTCAGCGTCAGGCCAACTTCAAACTGGGCTGGGAGGAAGCGTATATGACCAGCCTCGGCGTAGATGCAACAATCGCCAAGAACTGGAACATCACCCTTGACGCGTACCACACGCTCAACACCCGTCTCCTTCTGGACCGTCCCCAGGCTCCTTCAACCGGTTTCTTCTCCGTGATGGACAACGTGGGTAAGGTACGGAATATGGGCCTTGAACTCGCCGCCGACGGTTCTGTTTTCCGCAACCGCGACTGGAACGTCACAATGGGCTTCAACCTCGGTCTCAACCAGAACCGCGTGGTTGAACTTCCGGATCACGCCGATATGCCCCTTACCCGCGCGGAGGTAACCCAACTGGTGAGGGAAGGCCAGCAGATCTACTCCTGGTATATGCCAAAGTGGATGGGCGTGAACGTGGAGAACGGTAAACCCCAGTGGGAGCACATCATCACCCAGGAGGAACTTGACGCCGACCTTTATGACGCTGACCAGTACAAGGCCGGTGACGGAATCATCACCAGCAGTTACGGAGACGCCACTTCCCAACTTGTGGGAAGCGCAACTCCCTGGCTCACCGGCGGTCTGAACCTTGGCGTGTCCTGGAAGGGCATCACCCTCAGCGCAAACGGCAGTTTCATGGTGGGCAACAAGATCTTCAACCGCACCCGCTGGACCATTATGGACACCGACGGCGCCCAGCAGCAGTACAACCAGCAGAGCCTCAACACGGGCCTTGGCTGGATCCGCTGGAAGGACGGAGACCCTGACGGAACCAACTATATGGCCACCCACCCTGAGGCCAAGAGAGGCGGCAACAGCCAGGCCCACGAACTATCCTCACGTTATCTTGAGGACGGCAGTTTCTTCCGCCTGAGGAACGTCACCCTGTCCTACGACTTCCCCACAAGCCTTATCAGCAAGATCAAGATGAGCGGCGCGCGCGTCTTCGTATCGGCCGATAACCTCCTCACCCTCACCCGCTTCTCCGATATGGACCCCGAAGTAAACCTGGAGGTTGGCTCTTACAGCCTGCCCGGTATGTATGCCGATATTTACCCCGTTCCCATGTCGGTTGTCCTGGGTATTGACATCAAATTCTAAAAGGAGACTACAGTTATGAAAAAGATATTAGCAATCGGCATCGCCCTCATCGCTATGGTGTCCTGCAAGATGGACTTCTATTCCTCCGATGCAATGACATCGTCCTCCCTCAAGGAGAATCCTGCATCGGCCGTATATACCACGGACGGCATCTACGCCCTTTTCAAGGACAACCTTGAATACAAGGGAACCGCCGAGGCCGGAAACACCTATCTCCGTCACCTGTTCCAGTTGGCCGAAAGCCGCGGCGACAACGTGACCGTTTCCGGTTACTCCGAAGACCCCTTCACTTCCCCTTACCGCTATGAGGACGTACCCCGCGGAAAGAACAAGACCTACACCTGGTGGATGGCCTACAAGATAATCTATGCAGCCAACTCCAACATCGAGGAACTGAACCCCGATACCAGCGACAACCCCAAGGAGACATCCCAACTCCTTGGCGAGAACTACTTCTTCCGCGCCATCGCCCACTTCCATATGGTGACTCTCTTCGCCCGTCCCTATGTATGCGGCCGTGACCTTCCCGGAGTTCCCCTCCGCATAGGTATGGACTATTCCACCACCACCCGCGCAAGCGTCGGCGAGGTATTCGACGCAATCGTTGAGGACCTCAAGAAAGCCATCGAGTATATGGACGCCGGCTCTCCCCGCGGAGACGCCTCCTATGTGTCGGCAACCGCGGCCCGCGCCCTCCTTGCGCGCGTGTACCTGTTTATGGGCGACGATCACCTTGAGGACTGCGTCAATGTATGCAATGAACTCATCGACAGCGCTCCCGCCTATGTGAAGGGCGTATATCCTCTCACAGACCTCCAGAATTATCCCAAGGCCACCTGGGCTTCCAAGGAAACCATCTGGTGCGTCCATTACATCAACCCCAACGACCACCCTTCACCGGAGGCTTCCATCGGCGCCATGTACCTGTGCCAGGAATATAGCACCAACGGTTGGGGAGAATGGTACTGGAGCGACGAACTCATTGAACTGTTCAACCGTTATAAGAATCCTGACGGCTCCTGCGCCGACAACCGCTTCAACGCCTACTTCGTCTACAAGTGGTATCCCGCAACAGCAGAATGGCCCGCTTCCGGAATGCCCGCTAAGACGGTTGTCCTGAATAACGGCAAGCAGACCGTCTGCTTCCCCGTACCGTTTGAGAACGACGCCTGCTACACCGCTCACGTGGCCGGCCTCACTCCCAACGCCGCAGGTGATTACGTGTTCACCTATGAGGGAACGGAGTACACCGCCAAGAAGACCAACGTGAACGGCTATACCCGCTATTTCATAGACCACAACTTCACAGGAGACGCCACCTTCTTCGGCGGCAAGACTCCCGCCTATATCCGCCCGGACATTGACGAGACCGACGGCTGGGCCTTCCGTACCAATATGTATATGCCTTATATGAACACCAAGTTCTCCTGGCAGGACGGCCAGGCCACCCTCTCTTCTCCCGTTATGCTCCGCTGGGGAGAGGTGTTCCTGAACAGGGCCGAGGCATATGCTCGTCTCCACAATGACGACAAAGCCCTTGAGGACGTGAACCTCATCCGTAAGCGCGCTGGCCTTCCCAACGACGCTATGTTCACAACCGGAAATATGGCCGCCCGCGGCTACGAATCATCCCTTGACGTAGTCCTTGACGAGCGCCGTATGGAACTCTGCTTCGAGGGAGACCGCATGTTCTCCGTCTTCCGCAACAAGAAGACCCTGGACCGCCGCTATGTGGGTTACCATCCCTTCACCACCATCAACTACGACGATCCCCGTATCGCCCTGCTCATCCCCGACGATGAGATCCTGACCAGCGGAATCGCCCAGAACGATCCCCGCTCCAATAACGTAGCAACAGACTAATACAGATGAAAACACTTTCAAGAATACTTCCTTTTGCCGCAGCGCTGCTTCTTGTGGCGGCCTGCGCCCAGAAACAGGATCCCACTCCTTCAGGCGGATCCGGCAAGAAGGAGAAAGCAGATCCCGAACTCTCCGTAAGCGGAACGCCCACTGAGGCTGTCCAGTCCGGATCATCCTTCACCCTCACACTCTCTTCAAAGTCCGAAGGCGCTTTCCGCGTTGTTGTGGACAAGCCCTCCATGGCAGGTGTCCGCGCCAAGTCAGACAAGGAGTTTGAGGTCTCCGTGTTTGCCATCGAGGATACAAAGGTGGCGGTGAAGGTGTCCCAGGATGCCGCCGGAGATTTCCAGGCCGCTTCCAAGGACCTTTCGTTTGAGATCAAGGGTATCGGCAAGAGCGCCATCCCCGGTCCTGATGATTCAGTAGCGGGTACCGCCGTTGAATATGATGAGACATCGGCCACCATAGTGAACCCTGAAAGGGGCCTGTATGCCGCCCACGAGATTCACTCCGACAAAGATTCTCCGCTTCAGGCGGGTGACGTGAAGGCAAGGCGCGCAACCGGCCACTCCGTCCTCCTTCTGGAGTTCTACCTCACGGATTACATCAGCGGAAACATTACCTCAAAGTACATCAAGAACATCCAGGCAAACCTGGAGGCTATGCGTCAGGGCGGCTGCAAGGCCATCGTCCGCTTTGCCTACACCCAGGACCAGTATGCCGATATAAAGGACGCCGAGGTTGAGCAGGTGCTAAAGCACATCGAGCAGTTAAAGCCCACCCTCCAGATGTACGAGGACGTGATCTTTGTGCTCCAGGCAGGTTTTGTGGGCGTATGGGGTGAGTGGTATTACACCTCCCACTTCATTCAGGGTCCAAGGAGCGCAAATGACTACAAGCCCCGCAAACAGGTGACGGATGCCCTTCTTGCAGCCCTTCCCGAATCCCGCCAGATTGAACTCCGTACCCCCAAGTTCAAGATGATGATGTACGGAATGTCCCTTAAGGACACCCTTACATATGCTACCGCCCACGACGGCTCCCTTGCCTCAAGGCTTGCAGGCCACAACGACTGCTTTGGGGCCAGCGCCAACGACCAGGGCACTTTTGAGGATGACAACACCCGCGAATTCTGGAAGAAGGACACCCGCTACACCATTATGGGCGGAGAAACCTGCGCCGTTTCAGAGTTCTGCCTGTGCCCCCAGACCCTCAAGGACCTGAAGGATTATCACTGGACCTATCTCCACGACGGATACAACCAGGATGTCCTGAACCGCTGGAAGAGGGACGGCTGCTTTGACGAGATTGAGAAGAACCTGGGTTACCGCCTGGTGCTCAAGGACGTCCACTATGAGGCCGTCGAGGCAGGAAAGCCCTGCAAGGTCACCATCCGTTTCTACAACAACGGCTACGCCGCTCCCATGAATCCACGTGAAGCCTGGCTGGTGTGGAAGGGAAGTGACGGCAAGATGGTGAGAAGCCCTCTTGGCTACGATCCCCGTCAGTGGCACTCCGGCTACAACGCAGTGGTGAGTTCCTTCACTCCTTCCACCTCCGCCGGTACTCTCTATCTGGAACTCTCCGACCCTCTTATCCCCGCCAATCCTGATTTCAGCATCGCGCTTGCAAATGTTGGCGTGTACGATTCCAAGACCGGCCTGAACAAACTGTTTACCGTAGAATAGAGACAGTACTATGAAAAAAAGTTCATTATTATCACTGCTGGCGCTCACCATCGTGGGCGCTGCAGTTTTTTCCTGCTATTCCTGCACGCCCGAGAACAAGGAGCCCGAGGTTCCTGCGCCTGAAAATAAGGATGAGGACAATAAGGACAAGGATGAGAATAAGCCGGATGAAGGTGACGGCACCGCCAAGGCCGTAACCTACAAATTCGTGGTTTCTCCTATGAAGGGTGCCTGGGAAGCCGGCGACCAGATTTACGTCCACGGAAATATCGGCACCCAGACAGAGGTTATAACTCTTTCCGCCTCAGATATTTCGGCCGACGGCCGTACTGCAACCGCCACCGTTGGCGCCGAGGCCCTCACTTCTCCGGCAGAGCCAGACAGTTTCTATGCAGCGTGGCCTGCAGAAGCCGTATACATGTTCAAGGGTGTGCTCAAGATAAAGACAACTTTTGAGCGTTGCGAGGACCTTCTCACTATTTCTTATCTGAGTGGCGACACTTTCAATTTCATTGACGTGTCCTCTCTTTTAAGCTTTACTGTTGACGGTGACTACGACAGCTATGCAATTGCATCCAACGACCGAAACGGCATTTGCATAACCCGTTTTGAGGCCGAATATAGTTCCGAGACCAAAAAGTTCAATCCAAAGCAAAACGACGGATATCCTTTCCGTTATGGAACGGTATCTTCCGGCCAGCCGTCCAAAATCTGGTTCCCCGGAGACTTCAGTTTCCCGAAGGGATATACCCTGTATTTGGGCAAAAGCGGCTCCTGGACTGCAACTTACAGCGTTTCAAGTGCCGTCTCCCTTACTTCGGGGCGGTCTCTGGACCTTGGAAACATTACTTCATCGCTTGAGCCTTACAGTGGTCTTCCGCCCAAGATGCCAAGGATGGGGGATTCCCAGAAGTTCACCGTGAAGTTCAACGAACTTTCTGGCATCTGCCTCAGTGAGGGCAAGGATTTCCTGTGGGGCGTAGGCGACAACGGAGATCTGGCAAAGCTTTCATTCGAAGGTGACGTCCTTTGGACTTACCATATTGGCGGAGATGCAGAGGATGTGTCTCTCAACCCAGACACCAAGGATCTTCTCATAGGACTTGAACCTGATGGAGTTGGGCTTGTAAAGGGACCGGATTTCAATACAAGGGCAACCACGCTTTTCAATATCCCTGCTGCCAAGAATTATGGCAATGCCGGTGTGGAAGGCTGCACTTACTTCAAGGACGGATTAGTATTTGCCGGCGCGCAGTCCAATTCCCATCTCTTCCTTTGCAGCCTTGAGACCAAGACTGTCCTGTGGGACGCAAAGCTTTACGACAGGAACAGGGTGTCAGAGATAGCCGGTTTCAGCTATGACCCCAAGACAGGCTGGCTCTGGATTATTGACTCTGAGGCCAAGAAGGTGTTTGTCTTTGATGTGGATTATACTGTGAATGATGGAAAATACAGCGTAAGCATGGACTATCTTGGTGCTTACCCTGTATCAGGATCCAATCCTGAATCTGTATGCATAGACCGTGTTCACAGTTGTATGTGGGTTGGAGATGATTATGGTGATACATCTTATCTTTACCGTTACGATTTCACCGGTTTTGAAGACTTTGACAAAAACTGATGATCTTCTCACCCCTATGAATGGCACCGGCCGGGCGTTTGTCCGGCCGGTTTTTATTGGTCTTTGCGCTTTATTTTGTATATTTGTTGTATAAACTGCATAATATGAAACTTGCTAATTCCATTGTATTGACCCTCTTTGTCCTGGGCGGATGTGCCCAGCCTCGTGAAACTGCCGCAGAACAATTGCCTCAGGACTCTGACCAGGAGGAGCCTGCCGTTGAAAATCCATCGGAGGAAGTCTTTGATGACCCTGTATGGGCCATGATCTCCGACGGCGACAAAAACTTGAATCCCAGAGATTACAGCAAGGTTATGGCTACCAGCCAGGCAGGAGTGTATACCCAGTCCCGCAACTGGTCCGGATGTTCGTGGAAAAATGACCATGTGTCAAGCCGTATAGACATCCTCACCCAGGAGGAAGCTTTCCCGGGAGCTGTTCTGGATGTGGAAGACCTTGTGAGTGAAAACGGCGCCGTGATATCCAAGGATAATATATCGGCTACATATATAAACGCAATCCACTCCAAATCCGAGGCATATCCTGACATAGATTACGATATATACGACGTCATTACCCACAGCGCCGTAAAAGACCTTGAGGCCGGCAATCTTTATTCGGCATGGGTTGATATATATGTTCCGGCGGGCACCCCTGCAGGTACTTATACGGGCAGGGTATCGCTGAAATCGGCCCAGAAGGATATAGCAGTTTTCAAGTATTCGCTGGATGTCCTTAATCTTACACTCACCAATCCGGAGGAATGGGAAACTTTCCTGGATCTTTGGGAAACCCCGTTTGCATCCAACAGGTACTACTCCGGCAAAACCAACATGGAATTTTTCAATTTCACTACGCCGGAGAGGCAGGATACCAACCCTTTCAGCCTTTATTATGTGCGCCTTGATCCAAAGTATCAGGCAGGTCTTGAAAGTGAGCTGGAACTCTATCACAAGGCAGGAGGCAATACCATAAGCGTCCAGACCGTGGAAGGCCCGGACAACAGCCGTTTCCCTTGTGCCACGCCTTCAATGATAAAGTGGATTCTTCAGAAGGACGGTACCTACAGGTGGGACTATACCGATATGGACTATTATGTGGAACTTAACCTGAAGCATGGCATCAACCGTCAGATAGACCTGTTCTATCATACTGGCGTGGGCTGGGGATTCGTTTACTACGACGAATCTACCGGTGAAGTGACCAACAAACTCAGCGCCCAGCCCGGGCAGGAGCGCTGGAAGACAACCACGCATGCTTTCCTGACGGATCTTGTGGCTCATCTGGAGGAAAAGGGGTGGTTTGACATGGCGGTCCTTTATATGGACGAGCGCCTTTATGATGTTACTCTGGCACTTGTTGAGGCTGCCGAGGACATAACCAACTCCAAGGGCGTCCAGCTCAAGGTAGGCGGAGCCGTGAACGGGAAGGAGGTTGCTCCGCTCTATGACCGTATGTACGACGTCTCAATCTGGGAGAATGCAAGGCCTTCAGATGCCAAGGAACTTGCCCGGTCACGCAGGGCAAAAGGCCTTCAGACCACCCTCTACTCCTGTGGAAGTGGCAAGATGGCCTCTACCTGTCAGCCGGCAGAGGCCGCATTTGCGGTGTATGAAGCCAAAAAGTACGGAATGGATGGAGTAATGCGCTGGGCCCTGAACAAGTATGATGAAGATCCCCTTTATGGCACCCTGCACACTACTTGTTACCCGGGAGACTGCTACCTGATATATCCGGACGAGAGGAATTCGGCAGAAATGAAGGCACAGAGCAGTCCTCGTTTCGAGAAACTCTGCGAAGGGATGCGATATACTGAAAAGCTGAACCTTATACGTAAACTGTATCCCGGAAAGGCCGCCAAGGTAGACGAGATTGTCTCTTCCCTTAAATCTTCGATGGTCAAGGAGGCAGCATCCATGCGTGACAAGGTGAATGAATTAAGCAGGGAGGTGCAATAACTCTTTTATGAAACTTGTTCTATCTTCACTTTGTCTATTGTTCCTGGCGGGATCGGCCTGCTCCTGTGAAAAACCTGCGGCTGCAAATCCCGATCCTGTCATAGAGGACGTCACTCCTGCGGAAGATAACAATTCTCAGAAGGAGGAGCTCATCCATTATACCATACCCACATTGCAGGACGGAACAATCAAGGAAATACCTGGTTTTGAATCAAGCCCGTTCCATTTACTGAACATCACAATCGGGGAAGGGGATTACACTGTAAAGGAACTTCTGGTGCGCTCTGCCAAAGGAGAGCTAATAGCCGGTGACGTCACATATAATCCCGAGACAAGAGAGCAGGTGGCTACCGATAGTGAAATCCGCATAGTCCTGCCCAGTGTCATAGATGCATCAAAAGGAGATGTGGTTATCCCTGTCATGGTGGCTCCGGTGCTGCTTACGGCAGGATACACACTTGGCGCCACAGATGCTTCCGGAAATTACACCGAGGAATTTCACGGATGGCGGATGCCACTCGCTCCGGGAGGAACTACCACCGGGGGCAACGTGGCGTCACGCTACCATACCCAGCTTGCATTTGTGGCCGGGTCAAGCCTCTATCTTGTGGACGCAGACCTTGCAAGCGGTAAAACCTATAAGGATGGTTTGATATGGAAGTGGAATTCTTCCCAGCATAAGGCAGAGCTGGGAACAGCCAATACAAACAACATGGACGAGTGCAAGATAATTGACGGCGGGAATGCTTATCTTGTCACAAGTTCCTATAACTGGGCGGCCATAGTTGATGCCAGAACCGGTGACGTAGAGTTCTTTTCAGACAAGTCCACCATGGCTCACAGTGCGGAACTCCTTCCCGGAAACCGCCTTGTGGTGGCCTGCTCCAGCGGCGGAGACTGTCTTCAGGTATTTGACCGTGACCGGTCAAACGAGGTGCTTTATTCCTGTCAGCTGTATTTTGCCCACGGCGCGGTATGGGACCCTGAGTCGGAGCGTCTTTATGCCTCCGGTTATGACAAGGTAAACGTTTACGGCCTTGAAAACTGGGATGGGGCGTCGCCGTCACTGAAACTTCTCAAGAGCATCCCGACGCCCAGGACGCATGTGCATGACCTCCAAAAGCTGGAAAGCGGGACTCTCACGGTATCCGGAAGTTGGGCTTTCTATTGGAACATTGAAACGGAAGAATTTACGGAGATTCCTTTTTTCTCCAGCCGGATAAATCTCAAATCCGTCAACTGCAATCCCGAAACCGGGGAGGCATGGTACACCCAGGCTACAGAGGAGTGGTGGACTCATGAGATCCGTCACATCCCTTCTTTCCGGGAAGTATCGGCCGAAAACTGCGACGCAAGTATTTCTGTTAACCTGCCATGTTATAAAGTGCGTGTCCGGAGATGGTAATGGGTGACTAACGGCGGGGCTTGAAGCTCCGGTCAAGACATATTTCTCCGGTATGGGCATTGTGCACGATTATGCGCAATGCCTTTTTTTCTACCTTTCCTTCAATTACGGTGGGGAAAGAAGTGACAGAATTGAGCTCCGGGCCTCCGCCCACGATCTGGGCCCACCCCTGGCCGGTTTCCGCGGGAGTGTCGCAGCGGAAGCGGTGCTGGTGCGCGGTTATAAGCACCTGGCATCCGGCTTTCTGTAGCAGCGGGCCCCACATGCGTGAGCAGGTTCGCTGCCATGATGCCCAGGGATGCGTAATGCCGGGACCGGAATCTGCAGGGGCAAGGTCTCCGGGGTTTTCTTCCGGTCTTGGATCGAACAGCGGAATATGGCAGAAGGCAACAATATAAGGGGCCGATGCAATATCCTTGCGCTTAAGGACATCTTTGAGCCATTTTGTCTGGGCCTCACGGTAGGGAGCGCTGTTGAACAGACCGGCAAAAACGGGATTGCTGTCCAGCTTGTCCTCTGCGGTGTCAAGGCCGATTAGAGCGATGTCTCCCATCCTTACGGCGAAGTTGCGGCCAAGGTCCCAGTCTCGGGGGCTGCGTTCTTCTGGCTGGCGGTACATCCACACATTCTCCAGGTGGCGGTTGGCCCAGCCGCGGCTGTCGTGGTTTCCGGGGCAGAACATGTACGGAATGCGGGAGCCATAATCCTTTCTGTCAATCTCCGGCTGGAGGAAGATCTTCATCTGAGCCTCAATGGTTTCTTCCGTATTGGAGGCGTCTCCGTTCCAGATGACACATGAGGGCGACAGTTGGGCGACTTTTTCTATGGCCATTGAGAAAGGATCCCACTGCACGTGGGTGTCGTTAATCACGCAGAAATGGGCCTTGGCCTTTTTGCCGGCGGTGGTGAAAGAATAGATGGCGGGATCTTCTTCGTTGCCGATGATTTTCATGTCGTAGCCACCGCCGTAATGAATGCGGTCTGCGCCAATCTTATAAAAATACGTGGTGGCGGGTTTCAGGCCCGTGAGGCGCACCTGAAGCACTTTGTCGTTGATGTCACACAGGCGGTATCCGCCGCATTTAACTTTCCTGGCATCGGACAGGTCCGGTTTTTCTCCTATGAGGACATATCCGTTTGCGAGTGCATTAACTGTAAAGGCAACCCCCATGGAAGTTTCCGCGTAGTTCTCAAGAAGCGGTGCCGAACCTATGAGTTTCCCGGAAAATGAATCTTCCTGATTGTTGTTGTCTGTTAAATCAATTGCTTTTGCGATGTCGGCGGTGCCGGCAGCAAGTGCCAGGGCGGCAGAACCTTTGATGAAGTCTCTTCTTTTCATACTCAAAGATAAAAAAATATATTGGATTTTTTGCCGGAGATTATTAAATTTGTATGAATATAACGCTAATCACATGAAGAATTTCACTATCCTTGCCGTACTCTCGCTTCTTTTATTATCCTGTAAATCCGCTCCTTCGGGAGATTATGCTTTTGAAGATGTCCCTTTCAGCGTAATTCCTTATCCCTCGAAGGTTGAGATGTCGGAGGGTTTTTATGAGATTACCGGCGCAAAGTTTTATGTCGACAGTAATCTTGGAGATGAGAGCCTGGATGCCGTACGCGGTTTCGCCGCACGCCTTCACGAAGTTTCGGCCTGCAAAAATAAAGTGAAGGCAGGCGCTCCCGCAAAGTTCAAGGACGGAGTACGTTTTGTGTCCGGAGCCGTTTCTGATAATCCGGATTCATATCGTCTGGAGATAGATGAGACTGGCATAACCGTTACCGCTTCTGGCGTAGAGGGCGTTTTCAACGCAATTCACACGATAATGCAGATGCTTCCGGCCTCGTTCTTCTCTCCGGAAACAAAAGACGCCCGCTATCGCGTACAGTATGCCTCAATTGAAGATTCCCCGCGTTTCTCCTACCGCGGCGTCCTCATTGATTCCGGCCGTCATTTCTTCCCCGCAAGCGAAATCAAGAAGTGCCTGGACATAATGGCTCTCTATAAGGTAAACCGTTTCCACTGGCATCTTACAGAGGATCAGGGCTGGCGCCTTGAGATAAAGAAGTATCCCCGCCTCACCGAGGTTGGTTCCATTAGGAAGGAAACCCAGGTGGCCCATTGGAGAGACAGTTTGGACCATAAGGAATATGGCGGTTTTTATACCCAGGAAGAAGTCCGTGACGTTGTGGCTTACGCCAAAGAGCGCGGCATTACGGTTATTCCGGAAGTGGATCTCCCAGGACACATGCAGTCTGCCCTTACCGCATATCCTGAACTTGGGTGCACCGGCGGCCCCTATGAGGTTGCAACCACCTGGGGTGTAAAACCTGATGTACTGTGTCCCGGACAGGAAAAGACTTTCGAATTCCTTGAGGATGTCCTTACGGAAGTGATGGACCTTTTCCCGTCGGAATATATTAATATCGGCGGTGACGAATGTCCAAAAATCCGTTGGAAAGAATGTCCCCGTTGCCAGGCCCGCATCAAGGAGCTTGGATTGTCCGACCACGACGGCCACACAGCGGAGCAGTATCTCCAGAGCTATGTGACAAACCGCATCCAGAAATTCCTTGCAGAACATGGTCGCAAGATAATCGGCTGGGAGGAAATCCTGGAGGGAGACCTTGATGAAGGGGCTACCATAATGTCCTGGCGTGGAATTGAACCCGGTATCCGTGCGGCGGCGCGCGGATTTGACGCCATAATGTCCCCGGGCTATTACATGTATATAGACCGTTACAATTCTGAAGAATGGGACCGTGAGCCAGTCTCTATAGGTGCATGTCTTCCTACGGAGCTGGTCTATTCCTACGAACCCTGCGAAGGCGTCGCACCTGGTGCCGAATCCCATATCATAGGCGTCCAGGCCAATCTGTGGACTGAATTCATAGCAAGTCCTGATTACCTGGAGTACATGCTCCTGCCCAGACTGGCTGCTCTGAGCGAGGTCCAGTGGGAAGCCGTCGGCTCGCGTAATTGGGAGCGTTTCCGCGCGGCAATGGACCACAGCCGTGACATCTATGAGGCCATGGGTTATACCTATGCCAAACATCTATGGGGTATTGTGGGTATGCCCGGCTATGAAAAGCCCGCTCGCACCCCCGAGGAACTTGAGGCTTACCTCAAGGTTCGCAAAGGCCCCTGGGAAATGAGCTATGAAGAAGGTAAGAATCTTATTATCAAATAATAACTAACAAAACCTATGTCAAATTCATTTATTGGCAGAATTGCCATTATTGCTAGCGCAGCATTGCTACTCGTCTCATGCTGTGGTAAGAATGACGGTGTAATACGTACAAAGGTTCCAGTCCGCCCTGCCGGACAGGAAGATGTGATTGGTCTTAAGGCAGACCCCATTGACACTGTCCGTATTGGTATTGTGGGCCTTGGGGCTCGCGGCTCATTTGCCGTATACCGTTACACAAACGTCCCTTGGAGCAAAATCGTGGCTCTCTGCGACGTCCTTCCGGAAAAAGTGGAAAAATCGGCCAATTACCTTGTGGAGAACGGCTTCAGCCGCCCGGATGGCTATACCGGACTGGAAGGCTACAAGGAACTCTGCGAGCGTGACGACATTGATCTTGTGTACATTTGTACAGACTGGGTGCACCATACCCCCATCGCCCTTTATGCCATGGAACATGGAAAGCATGTCGCCATTGAGGTTCCGGCTGCCACCACTTTGGAAGAATGCTGGGCCCTTGTCAATACCGCCGAAAAGACCCGCCGTCACTGCATGATGCTGGAGAACTGCTGCTATGACTTCTTTGAGTTAAGCGCCCTCCAGATGGCCCGTGAAGGCCTCTTTGGAGAAATCCTCCACGCAGAAGGCGCATATTGCCACAACCTCTTCGATTACTGGAACGACTACTGGGAGAACTGGCGCCTGGACTTCAATTACAGAAACAGGGGAGACGTTTATCCTACACACGGACTCGGCCCCATCGCCCAGGCTCTTAACATCCATCGCGGAGACCGTTTCAAGACCCTTGTCGCGGTAGATACCAAGAGTGCCAATGGACAGGTTGCCTTTGAGAAGAAGAAAGCCGAAGGAAAGTATTTCCAAGGCGAGGATGCAAAGGATTTCCGCAACGGAGACATAACATGCACCCTTATCCGTACAGAGAACGGCAAATCTGTGCTTGTAGAGCATGATGTCCTTAACCCCCGTCCCTACAACCGCATGTACCAGCTTGTGGGTACCCTTGGATATGCCGCCAAGTATCCTGTAGAGCAGCTTTCCCTGCGTCCCGAACAACTTGAGAAGGCTGGTATAGACTATAAGATCGAGAATCAGCATGCGGCCCTTCCGGAGGATGTTGTGAACGCGCTCAGGGAGAAGTATCCCACTCCCATCCTCGATGCCGAACTTGAAGAAAAGGCAAAGAGGGTCGGTGGTCACGGCGGAATGGACTTCCTTATGGATTACCGCCTGATTTACTGCCTGCATTATGGACTTCCTCTGGATATGGATGTATACGACCTTGCCGAATGGTGCTGCCTTGGAGAACTCGGTTCCATTTCCATGGATAATGGCTGCGCTCCGGTTGAGGTCCCTGATTTTACCCGCGGCGGATGGCAGAAGACAGATGGCTTCAAGTATGCATTCGCTGACGGCTCCATGCGATAACATTTAATCTCTGACCAAATGATAAAAAGAATCTTAACAACTATTCTTGCGGTTACCGCCAGTGTCCTCACTTTGCAGGCTCAGGTCCTCAAAGTCTCCGGAACAGTTACGGAAGCCGCAACAGGAGAGCCTCTCATTGGCGTCAGTGTGGCCATACAGGGTACTACACGTGGTGTGGTTACCAACCTTGACGGCCAGTATACACTGGAAGCTGGGGCCGATGCCACGCTGGTTTTCGGCTATCTTGGCTATACTACGGTAACGGAACCCATAAAAGGCCGTTCTGTGGTCAATGTGACGATGGATTCCGATATCAACACATTGGACGCGGCTATCTCTATGGGTTATTCCAGCGTTCGCAAGACGGAACTTTCCAGCGCCGTTTCAACGGTACAGGGAGAGAGCCTTCGCGATGTGTCATCGAATGATCTTGGAACCCTGCTTCAAGGAAAGGTGGCCGGTCTGGAAGTTTACAATTCTTCCGGCAACCCCAATAGCGGCTCCACTATCCGTATCCGCGGTACTGGTTCAATTTCGGCCAACAGTGACCCTCTGTATGTCGTAGATGGCGTAGTGGGCGGCACTTTCAATCCCAATGATGTTGAAAGCATCACCGTGCTTAAAGATGCCGGTGCTACCGGTATCTATGGCGCATCCGGTTCCGGCGGCGTAATTGTGGTTACAACCAAGCAGGCCAGAAGAGGCCAGGACAGCCAGGTTGAGGTTCGCCTCCAGACCGGTATCGAGCAGCTGACGCTGGGACGCTTCAAAATGATGAATTCCCAGGAACTCTACGACTACTCCAAACTCTTCATGAGCAAAGGTTCCCAGAAACAACTTGATAACCAGAAAGTCCTTGAAACCGACACAGACTGGATAGCGGAGGCTACCCAGCCCGGTCTCAAGCAGGACTATTATGTGTCGGCTTCCGGCAGTCAGGGGAAAATGACGTACCTTGCCAGCATAGACTATTTTGACAACAACGGTATTGTCAAACAAACCCGCTACCGCAAGTTGTCCGGCCGTGTAAACGTGGGCGCGGAGATTCTGCCCCGCGTGACCCTGAATGTCAGGATGAACTATGACAAGTCCTGGAGTCTCAATCGTAGTGCTTTGCACCTTCAGCAGATGCCCTGGGACAACCCCTATGATGTAAATACTGGTGAAATCCTGTATGTCAACAGCAATACCCGCTCCGACAACGGAAAGTCGTGGTGGGGACGTGATGTCTCCAACCCCTTCTGGAGCCAGAAGATGAATTCCAGCGGCGGTGGCGGCAGTTTCTTCAGCACCAATCTCCTGCTTACGTGGAACATTACGGATTACCTCACATTCCAAACTACAAACACTTACGCGGAAAGTCATTATCAATCCGAGAGCGTGACCACTCCTGAGTCTAAGAATACTTCTTTCCCTGATGGTTATGCAGGTGAAGACGTATCATGGGGTCAAAGTTTCGGCACAACCAATATCCTGCGTTATTCCCAGACTTTCGGCGGCAAACACAGCGTTTCCGCTCTGCTTGGTTGGGAATGGGGAACAGGTTGGGACCGTGGCCTTGGCGCTTCCGGAACGGGAATCGCAAACGGCATCAGGGTCCTCAGTTCCCTTAATCCCTACGAAATCAGCAGTTACTGGACAGAGACCGAAAGTTGGTCTGCCTTTGGACAGGCAATGTACAGTTATATGGAGAAGTATGTGTTCAGCGCCACGCTCAGGGCCGATGCTTCATCCGTATTCGCTCCCGGAAACAGGGTGGGTTACTTCCCTTCGGTATCTGCCTCCTGGCTTATCTCCAATGAGGATTTCATGAAGGCTCAGAACATTATTTCCTTCCTGAAACTGCGCGCCAGCTGGGGTACTACCGGTAACTCCGGAATCGGCAATTACCGTTTCTATGACACGTATTCCTTTGACAAGGCGTATCAGTATGAGGAAAAGGCCGGTGGCGTTCCCCAGACTAACGGCAACCCTAACCTGAAGTGGGAAACCGCAGTCAAGATGAATGTTGGCCTTGATGTCTCTGTCAAGAACATTATTTCGGCCAGCCTGGATTTTTACAGCAACCAGAACCGTGACCTTCTCCTGAACAACCCTAACATCTCCTATACTTCCGGCTTTACCGGACGTCTTGAGAATATAGGTGTTGTCCAGAACACCGGCGTGGAACTGTCGGTTACATCCAACAACATCGTCAAACGTAATTTCCGCTGGAGCACCACACTCAATATCGGCCATAACCGCAATGTGGTGAAGCAGTTGGCCAATAACGAGCCCCTGTATGCCGGCACCACTACGGTTAAGCAGGTGTACCAACCCGGGATCCCCATGTTCAGTTGGTATATGCCCAAATGGCTGGGCGTGGACCCCGAAACCGGAGACCCTCTCTGGGAACACTTTGTAACAGAAGCGGACCTTGAACTTGGCGTATATGACTCCAATGAATACAAGGTCGGAGACCGGGTTCCTTCCAATGCCCTTAATTTCTCCGATTCCCAGATTGTGGGCTGTGCACAGCCTGACTTCTCGGGTGGTTTGGTCAATACTTTCCAATGGGGGAACTTTGATGCCAGTCTAAACCTCACTTTCCAGGTTGGTAACGAGGTTTACAACTATACGCGTATCACCCTGGATGCCGACGGCGCATATCCCAGCTTCAACTCCATGTCCCTCAATAACGGACTTGGTTGGGTACGCTGGGTAGAGGATGACGAAAGCACTCACGCAATCGCAACGCACCCCAAGGCCAAACTCAACGGCAACAAGAATGCAAACGGTGCCACGTCCCGTTATCTGGAAGATGGCAGTTACCTGCGCATCAAGAACCTTACTCTTGGATACACCCTTCCTTCAAACATCCTCAAGAAGATTCATATGAAGAACCTCAGGGTATTCCTTTCATTTGACAATCTGTACACCTTCACCAAGTTCTCAGGCGTGGATCCGGAGGTCAATATCGCGGGTAACACGGAGTCCAATCCTCCTGCAGGTACCTACAACAGCAACTATCCCAAGTACAGGTTCTATTCTCTTGGCGTTAACGTGAAATTCTAGAGCGATGAAAAAGAGCATTATTATACTGACACTACTGGCCGTTACGGCCACGTCATGCAACTTGGACAAGTTCCCGCACAACCAGGTTTCGGCAGAAAGCATGCAGACTCAGGAGAACGCCATTGCTGCCACAATCGGCAATTATGCGCTCTTCAAGGCCACTCCCGGATATGCGGGTGATATCTTCGTCAGGCACAACCAGCAGTTACATGAATTCAAAAGCGACAACATCCTGATGTCCGGAAAGAGCACCGACGCCCTTTTCCTGGCTGCGACTTTCCAGGATTCGGAGGTTGACGACAATGTAAAAGTGTATTGGGCACAGGGATATCGCATCTGCTATGCCACCAGCAATGTCATCAACGTTATCCCGGACGACACCGAAGATGCCGTCATGAGGCACATCAAGGGAGAGAACCTCTTCCTTCGTGCAATGGCGCACCTGCTTATGTCTGAGGTATTCTCTCAGCCTTATAGCTTTGGCCGGGACAATCCTGGAATAGTTATCCGTACTTCCGCCATGACATCTACTCCCGTAAGGGCCACTGTAGGTGAAGTATATGACCAGATTGAGGCCGATCTTAAGAAAGCGATTGAGCTCATGACCGACGGGAAGCGCCGTGGAGACAATGGCTATGCCGACGTAAACTCCGCAAAGGCCCTCCTTGCACGCGTTTACCTTCAAGAGGAGCGTTGGCAGGACTGCATAGATCTTTGTGATGATCTTTTGTCAGGCGGAAACCATCTGGATCCGGACTATGAGCATCTTTTCCAGTTCAGCCGCACAAGTGAGGAGGTGCTCTGGTGCATTGCAAATGCCATGACTGCCGATGACTATATCGGTGGCAAGCAGGTTGGCCAGATGCACTATTCCCAGGGAGAAAACGGAAAGGCTGGATCTCCCGGCCAGCAGGGGTGGGGAGAGATTTATTATTCCCAGCCATTGCTTGACCTTTTTGAGCGTTATCCCAATGACCTCCGTCTTACTACCATGAGGGAAAAGTATGATCCCAATCCGGCCAAGAAGATGATTTACTGGCCCGTAGACAGCGGCCAGGGCACTTTGGAGAACAACATTGATACCAATCCTGTAAACAATGGTGACGGTACATGGACAGCCAAGGACGGTGATGGCAATAGCCATATAATCAAACAGGAGCTTGTGAATACATATCCCCGCTGGTACTTTGATGATGGCGCAACCAAGGTTTACGTGTCCGTGACCGATTCCTCTGGCTGTCGTCTTCCCGATGACCGTTATCCTATCAACTATTGCAAGAAATACGTTCATCAAGAGGGCAATGTGACCGATTATGCACTCCAGTCTTCACCGGCAATGCTTCGTTATGCCGAGGTTATCCTTAACCGTGCCGAAGCATATGCTCATCTTGATAAGGTTGGCGAAGCCCTGGACGATGTAAATACAGTCCGTCATCGTGCAGGCCTCACCGGTGCGGCCGATTTCACCTCCGGCAATATGGCTGCCCGCGGTTATGACAATGTGCTGGACGTTGTCCTGGACGAGCGTCGCATGGAACTCTGTTTTGAAGGATTCCGTACCCTTGACCTCCAGCGCAACAAGAAACAACTCGACCGCCGCTATGCCGGCATGCAACCTAATGCCGTATACGAGTATAATGATCCCCGTATTATATATCGTATCCCTCAGGTAGAGATTAACGCTTCCGGTATAGAGCAAAATCAGCGCTAGAGTATGATTAAATCGCACTTTTCAGTTATGGCAGCAGCAGGCATTACCACCCTGCTGCTTGCCTTTTCATGCAATCCGTCTCAGGAAGTCATAAAACTGCAACCCGGAGAACGTGTTTGGGCGGGTAAGGTGGCCCAAGGCATCGATCTCCCGGTAGAGGATACTCTTGTCATAGATTTTCATAACAACTTCGGCAATCAGCTTACTCCACTTATCCTTACCAGCGCCGGACGTTATATTTGGAGCGATGAGCCTTTCACCGCTGTAGTTACCGCAGACAAGATTGTAATCAAGGACAATGAGGCTGTGGTTGAGACTGATTTCGCGGGAGAGAATCTGCGTGACGTCTATCATTTTGCAATGAGGAAGTATTTCCCTCCCCAGGGATTGCCTCCGCGTGAATTCTTTGAGAAACCCCAGTACAACACCTGGATTGAATTTCAGTACAATCAGAATCAGGCCGGCATTCTGGAATATGCCCGTAATATAGTGAAGAACGGATTCAAGCCCGGCATACTGATGCTTGATGACACCTGGATGGAAGACTACGGTAAATGGGTATTTCATCCCGGCCGATTCCCGGACCCCAAGGCAATGTGCGACGAACTCCATGCCATGGGATTCAAGATTATGCTTTGGATTGTGCCGTATGTGAGCCTGGATCAGTACCAGATTTGTGAAGAAATCCATCATGTCCCCGGGAACGGTTTCATACAAAGTAAGGATGGCGGAGATTATCCTTTCTGGTGGTGGAACGGCATATCCGGGGTAATAGACTTCTCAGACCCCGCATCTATAGGGTGGCTGGAAGGGAAACTGGATTACCTGATGGAAGAGTATGGCGTAGATGGATTCAAGTTTGATGCCGGAGACCTTGACGCCTGGCCAAGCCCGGAAGTAAGTGTCAACAAGGGTAATTTCACCCCACAGCAACTTTGCTATGCATGGGCGTCACTCTGTGACAAGTACAAATACAATGAACTGCGGGCCTGCTGGAAACTCGGTGGCAAACCTTATGTCCAGCGTCTCCATGACAAGGGACATCATTTCGGCGCCCTTCAGCGTCTTATTCCGGAAATGCTTATAACCAATCTGTATGGTTATTGGTATTCGGCACCTGATATGATTGGAGGTGGTAGTTTTGCATCCTTCCTGCCCGGTTGCGAGATTAACGAAGACTTGATTGTCCGTAGTGCGCAGGTCCATGCACTCATGCCTATGATGCAGTTCAGTGTGGCTCCTTGGAGAGTGCTTGACAGCGAACATCTTGATGCAGTCAAGAAGGCTGTCTCCATACGTGAAGATATGTTGCCCCGGATTATCTCCCTTATGGAGAAGGCATCAACCGAAGGTGAGCCTGTAGTTACGCCAATGGAGTACCGGTTCCCCAATCAGGGATTTGCCGATATCATAGACCAGTACATGCTGGGCCCCGATATGCTGGTGGCTCCTATGGTAGACGAAGGCCGCACCCGTGAGGTTGCTCTTCCTGCCGGCTCTTGGAAAGCAGATGAAGGAACCCTCTATGAAGGTCCCGTCACCATAACTGTGGATGTTCCGCTGGAGCGGATTCCCCGTTTTATTCTGCAGTAAATTCTGCCAGGCGGTTGTAGCCTGTAGCTTCATCCCAGACATCCTTGTTGGCAAAACGAACGCTGTAACGCGGATCATTTGCAAGATGCTTGGATTCATCCGGCAGATTAAGATAAACGGTGTATTTTGCACCGGACTTCAAACCCTCTGGCATACGGAGGGTTTCTTTATGCACGTAGGCGTTGCAACCCTCCCATACCCTGGGATCTGTCTCAGAAACAAAGTCGTAAAGCTCTGAAGGGTCATCGGAGTTCCGGATAACAAAGTGAAGCTGCCGGGGATTGATAAGGGATGCAAAACCAAAGTTGGTAAGGCAAATCTTGAGGGTAAAGTCTTTTCCGGCTGCAAAATTGCCCTCAGTAGCTAAGCCGTTAAGGACAAAGCGGTATCCTACGCGGGATACGATATCATCATTGCATCCTCCATTTTTCCAATGATCTGTAAGCTTTCCGGCACTTAGATAAGACCAGTGGTAGTCCTTGAGATCCTGATAGGCATTCACACATCCGCACAGTTTAGGGTCATCTGCTATGCAGTTTTCTCCTCCCATGCTCATGAAGCGGCTATCTTTGAGCCAGAATTTGCGTTCTACGCTTCCGGCGTATGTCCCACAGTCGTTGCCGTTTGTAAGGAAGCAGTCGTTGTGGGCGGCAAGACGTGAATGTGCACTGCCGTCAAAGGCGGTTTTACGCGTAAGGGTGTCCTTGAGGTGCAGGTTGTACATGTCCATGGTATGCCTGGGAGTACGGATTGCAACCTGTCTGGATGCGGGAAGTGCATCAAGAAGGGCATCAACCACCATCCTGTCCTGAACATCACCGCTTACGTTTGAACGGAAAGCCCATTCTCCATAAGTGCCGATAAAACCGGCCTGCACCACATATATGATGTCATAGTATTCCTGGAGGAGGGGTTTCAGTTGTTTGATG
>JAFSPR010000070.1 GCA_017451395.1 Bacteroidales bacterium | reverse complement strand
GCTTATACCCGAAAAACAGGTTCGGAGAAACGTGCCGGTAGGAATAATAACCGATCGGAGTGTCAAATACGGCGGTCTTCAACGTACTCACGGATGTAAGCGCAAGGACAGTTTCAGGGATTATTTCATACCACGAGAGGACATACTCCAGGCTGAGGTAAGATGGACAATAGATTTTACCGGCCGCTGCCATACGTACGTCCGACCTTCCTGCCTCATCGGGGAAAAGGTACCAGCCCTGGCGGATGCGCAGGATTTTTTCCTCGCCCTTCCAGCGCCTTAGGTTGGAGGAAAGGCTGTTGTCGCTGCTTCTCTCTATACTGTTTAAGGAAAAAACACCTTGCCCCGAGTATTGCTTTTTGAATTCGTAATAGTTCATTGCATTTCTGAAACTGTGCAAATATACACAATTTCGGAAATAAAACAAAGGACTGGACAAACAACGTCACATCATCCGCACTTTGACAGGGCCGTAGTCCCAAGTAAGCGGAATTTTCTGTACATTTGCATATTATGAATGTGAGAGAACTAGTTTTAGCCAGTTTGGCGTTGCTGGCGGTTGCCTGCGGGCCAAGGAAAGTGCAGGCTCCGGTGAGCCAGACCCGCGCGTTTCCTGCAGCAGAAGTGCCCATGATGATTACCGAGCCCGAAGAGCGCATCGCGTGGCTGGGGGCGCATTTCTGGGACCGCTATACCGCTACGGACCACTTATATTACTCCGATTCCGTCACCGTGAACGGAGTGTCGCTTGATGACCTTGAGAAGCAGGTGGGAATTTTCGCCACCTTGCTCCAGCAGGGTGCTCCGGAGGACGGCGAGAAGGCAATGAAGGCCCTATACACCCGTATGGAGGCGTTCCAGACGGCATTTGTAGGGGCCAATCTGCTGCCGCAACTCACCGGCCTCATCACCAGGTATTTCTATGACCCCAATTCGCCTCTGCGCAGCGAGGAACTGTACCTGCCTTTCGCAAAGGCTATGGCCGATTGCCCGCTCATCGAGTCCCTGGACCGTCAGCGCTATGCCCGCGAGGCCAGGCTGTGCGCTTTGAATCGGCCCGGAACGCGCGCGGCGGACTTCCGTTTCATTGACTCGGCCGGCCGCTCCCGCACGCTGTACGGGATCAAGGCCGATCTTCTGCTGCTGGTGTTCGGAAACCCGGACTGCAATGCCTGCAAGGAGTTGCAGGCTGCCCTGGAGGGCTCTCAGGACCTTTCTGCAGCCATTGCCTCCGGGGAACTGAAGGTGGTGGATATCTATATAGACGAGGACATCGACGCCTGGAAGGAGCACATCCCCCAGTACCCCGCCTCCTGGATCAACGGGTATGACCCGGACTTTGTGATCCGCACGGACCTTGTGTACGACGTCCGCGCCGTGCCCTCGCTGTATCTACTCTCGGCCGATAAAACCGTCCTCCTCAAGGACGCCACCCCGGAGCAGTTCTTTGCCGCTATGGGGATGTAGGGGGGGCGCTTTAGCGCTGCCGTTCTGTCTCCTGGCCGTGTCGGTCCCCAAAACCCCGTTATAAGCGTTCTGGGTGTCGACACGGCAAGAAAGGACGCAGTCTACAAATCCCTGACGCAGCGGGGCTTTTGGAACTTCTGGTTAAGGGCCATCAGAAGGTGCTTGGAACTCATTCCCCAACCCCAGTAGGTGGGCGCTTTTTGAGAACCTAATGCGCCAAAAGACCAGTAGGTTCGGCTGAAGGTGCCGTCTGAATCACTGGCATTGCCCAGGTATACAGAATCACCAGTAGTCAAGGCCGAAAGAACTGTCCACATCAACGATACTTCCCTGGCATTCGGCAGACGATACCCTTCAGGGCAGATCCGGAATTCGCTATCCAGATCAGGGAAGCAGGCGTTGAGGTAACTGTTGATGCCGCTGAACGTTTTCAAATCATAAGTGGTACCATTGAATATGCGCTTATCCACGGTTTTCAGGTCTATTACCGGCGCTGTCCCGAATTTACTGGACAGGCAGGCCATCTTGCTATGTTCGTCATGACCGACGAGTTCGTGGTCCACCGATTCGCGAAGGGATGTCAGATTGATATGGGAGCAATCAAATTCATAGAATGTCCGGGTATCGTAGGCTCCGGTATAAGGACTGGTTATCGTCCCGTCTTCATTCCGGTGCTTGCGTGTCAAAAGCACGTAGGGGTCCGTCTCTACCGTGGGATCGGACAGGGTAATATCTTTTCTCTGACCACCATCAATAAAATAGCCCAGATTTCGTACGCAACGTGTACTGAACTTGGAGGTCTGGTCGCTGCCGGTGTAACTCATATTACTGCCGTTTACGCCTTCTTCAGCCCAGACTATACGAGGATATTTATTGCTGTTAGTGGCATCTGAAGGAGGGCTACTAGTGAAAATATAGCGGTTGCTGGCAATAATGTGCTGACGCCATTTATCCTTATCGGACTCGGCCTGATCGGATGCATTACGCTGGTAAAGCCTGGCGTCACCCTCAATGCCGTAGGAACCCAGAAACACGCCAATCAGTTGGACGTCGGATGCCATATACCACCGTATCTCTTCCGGATCTATAAAACCATCTCCATCGTTGTCCCTGTTTCGGGACAGGCAACTGTAGCGGAGGTAGTCATAATCAGAAAGCAGGTGCGGCGTTTCATTGGTTCCGGTGAGATCGAGATAATCGTCCCAGCGGGGCAGGGATCCCGGCTTTTCCGTTCCGTCCGGATTCAGGATGCCCCAGAGTTTCAGGGAGTTGATTCTTCCGTTGGTCGCACTGGTATTGCCGCAGTCTTCTAAATTCTTATTCTTCCAATAAAAGGAAGCCCCAGTCTCATTATCGTCGTCCGTAAACTCCATTCCCCAGGCGGACTGGAGGGTGGCAACTTCGTGAACGGCATAGATGCTCTGGATGGAACGCTGCTGAAGGGTAAATGAGGCACCGATCATATTGCTTTCCCCGTCAGGAGATTTGGCCGATGATGCCAGAATGTGCATACGCCGCATCGGGTGGTTCACCACCAGTTTCCATAGCGTTGGATCATATCCGCCCTTAATGGGGTGTTCCTCGTAGTAATACTCGTTGACAAAGGCTGTGACCGAAATCTTAGGGTCGGTATCGTTGTCAAAATCGCTCTTGGGGAGGGACGGATCGGCCAGATGGAGGTCGTACTGGCTCTTCTGGTGCTTGATGTACTCCACAAGTTCGTTGACGTACATTGTATGGCCTTTGGTACCGGGGGCTATTCCAAGTTCGTCATATTTCTCCCAATCGTGAGGTTCGTAGAGAACACGATTGGGAGAGTACTTCCCGTCTCCTCCAAGGGAATTTACGTGGAACTCAACCCATTTGTAGTCTATGTCGCTGAGTTCAAGACCATCGTTCGGGCCGGCGCCTTCAGGGTTGAAAGGCGTCTCCACGTACCAACTGATCTGGCTGGGGTCTATAAGGTTGGCGTGGAAGGAAATCACCTGGGTGCTGTAGTGGCAGTCACTGTCGAATACCTCCTCTTCTGCTACGACGACGCGTCCCGTGGCGCCCGGTTCATTCTCAGTACCAGTTTCAACTTCTGTCTTGATATCGTCAGACCCATTAATGTAAATCTTATAGGTGTAGTTGTGGTTGCGGAGTATGTTGAAGTCGGCATTGTCACTGGCGAAATTGCCCAGATGGATCTTGTACTTCACATTGGCATCCAGAGTGGCATTGGCATTGGAACCGGATGTGACGCCCATTACTATTTTCCCGGTCATCACTATGTATGTAGAATACTCACTAGCATACCGCCAGCCCTGGTTGAGTCCTGCTCCATCCTTTATCTCCAGTTCCCTGTGGGAATAGTTAAAAGGAGAGGGGAGAGCATCCCCAGAACGGGCATAGGGTGCTTTGCGGTTTTCCATCATATAGAAAGCAAATCCGTAGCAGGAGGCCTTGGTGACGCCATCGTGATAAAAAACGAAGTTGGAAGGATTTTCAGGGTCCTTTGCCAGTTCTTCTGTCTCAAATCCAAGTTCCGGAGTAGAAAAGAACTGGCTGGCATCTGTGGCTGCATCAACGTATGGGGTTGAGGTCCGTTCCATCAAGTACGAGCAAGTGGGGACGTTTACTACATACCACTTGTCCGGAACAAACTTGCGTATGCCCGCAGCAGCCCCGGCTTTCCCTACCTGTACTTTGAATGAAACCTTTGCGTAGAGCCGCTTAAGGTGAAGTGTGTTTTGGCTGATGTCATTTGGATCCGACGTGTTGCCAAGAATATCTACTCCGGAGAGTTGTCCGGTCATAAGGAAATACCCGGAATTGGCGGCTATCTCACTTCTGACCTGTGTGGCAACAACATTATTGAGTTCTCCATAAGTCTTTATGGTGGAGAGGATACCGGGAGAAACGTCAAGGTCGTCAGGGTTCATATTTGCTACGGCAACTACGGTACATCCACCCTTCTTTGATGTCCTGATATGCAGGGTGCCGGTAGTTGTTGTGGTTTCAGGATTGTCAGACGAGGTCAAATTGTTAACTGTCCACCAGTTATTCTCAGTGCTCGTTCCCAGGTTGCTTCCGTCGAAATAGTGGCCGTAAATCTTTTTGCTGCCGTCACTGGAGCCGTCGAATATGAGAAGATACATATTGAACACGTGGCTCTCATCTACCAGGGAAAGATGCGCTTTTGTGGAAACGGTGACACCTGTCCCCTGCGGCGCTCCAAAGGGAATTACAAGGTCTATCATCTCTCCTTCTCCTTGGTAAGAATAATTTTCATACTCGCGTACGCAGCCCTGGAAAAGGACGGCGGACGCTATGGTGAGAAGGATTCTATGGAGAATATACCGTTTCATAAATGCAATCAATTGAATGTGTGGGACGATTCAGAAGCTGTGGCCCAAGTGCTGTTATCCACATCAAAGTTCAGCGTAGCCTCTTGGTCGGCGTAGAAGACATTGATTACCAGTTTAATGTCCTCGTTGCGGGTCATATATGTAAGTGGAACTTCCTTGTGGCTTTCTTTGAGGATTCGCTTGAGGGGAGCGCCGTCAGTCCTTTCTCTGAAAAGCATAAACTGGTGGTCCTGATTCTTGGCGTTATCCCAAATAAGTTTGGATGGCTTTGCATTGTCAACAGTCTTCTCATTGTACATACAGTCGGATTTGAGCCACTTGTTATCGCTGCTTTTAAAATTGACAAGATAGTCACCGGGCAGGTCGGCGGCAAAGCGGTCTCCACCGGTCTTTGTCCCCTTTTCAATTGTCATATTGGTGAGGGAAGTGGAGGTGGTGGAGAGACCTTCTATGGAAAACTTTCCGTCGGCTCCTTTTGTAAGCGTCCTGACGTACTTTTTGGGAGAGCCGCTGTTGGCTCCGGTGTAATCAAAAGTGACTGTGGGACCATTTGGCTCAGGACCCAGCGGGGCATCCTCCGCCAGACCGGTCCATCCGGCCAAGCCGGTCTGGTTGCTGCTAGGGCCGTTATAAGTGTAATTCAGATAGAGATGTGATGGAGACTCGGTGAATATGGCTTGGATGCGTTTCAGGAGATCGGAATAGCTATTGTATCCGCAACTCTCCCAGGCATAATTGTCCTCAGTGCTGACGCCGTAGTAAAGACGGGCAGAGCGTGTCTGTTTTCTGGGATTGGTTACAATGACATCCATCTGTTCTCCGTTCTCCATATCGTTTAGGGTAAAAGCGCTGACAGGCTCGAATACCATCTCTCCCAGAGGCATCTGCAAATTTTTATCGGCAGGGTCAAGCGTAAGAAGAGCAAAGACCTTATACGGATCCGGGCAAGCGTTCTCATAGAGGAGCGTCTCATACACCAGATATTCTTCCTCATAGCCGGAGGCCCCGAATTCGGGGGCTGTTTCAAGAGAAGAAGACAGAATCGGATATGCCGGTAGCGGTCCGTAAGTTACCCCTGAAGGAACTGATGGAACGCCGTTCTCATCGCTCCGGCCGATTATGTATGCCCTGTCGGCGTTGAATTCGCTGAACTGGAGGTCATCCAGACGGACCGGGTAAGGGGTGGTATTATTGATGTAAACACGTAAACGCACCACGGGCCGTTTGAGGTAGATGGTGTGAGTTTCCACGGATAGTCCCACAAGGACTTCGGCCTGTCCGGTAAGGAGCATAGCGGTTTCGCCTGCAGTAGTTGGCGTAATGGGGTTATCGGCCTTGAGTTCCCGCTCAAGGAAGGAAGAGAAATCTCCTGAAGTTGTAACTTTTTCCTGGCCGGAAATAACTTCCCCGCTCTTTTGCCAGGCCTCAGCATCTATATTCGCATAGGCATAAGCGGTGTAGTTGCCCGGATTCAGATGCTCGAAGTGTATAACGTCATCAGTCAGGGAAGTCCCGGTCACTTCCTCCTGATTTGGATCATTGCCGGAGGCATCAGGATCATAAGGGTATTTCTTGTAAACATTCCCCACCACATTGTTGGAATGGTCCACCAGGATTACAAGGACGTTTGTGAAACGGAGACCGTCCAGGAGGTCATCGGCATCGGTCTTGGTCTGAAGGGATATTGCGTCACGGCTTGAGAGCCTGAACACGGCGCTGCATTCTCCTGCAATGCCGTCCACAGGTTCCTGTTCCTTTCTGCAGGCAAAAGCGGCAGAGAGGAATAATGTCAAAACCAGTATGAATCTTACCTTTCTCATCCTATCCTTCAAAGGTTATCGAGTCCGTAGTTATATCAACTTCGTCCCAAGGTGTAGCCACCACTTCAATGTCGGCACCGCTCTGGCTGACCGTGATGAAGTAGTTGTAAACGTGGTTGGGCTGCCAGGTGTCGGCACCGGCGGGAAGTTCAAGGTCAGAGATATTGATAGTCGTCTCCACCGGCGTCTGCCCGTCATAGGAGACAGAGAAGACCACCGAAGCGTCGGCATCCAGCGTATGTGGAACCATATAGTACCAGCCCATCTGGGCGTAATCGTCAGGATCATCGGGGTCTGTGGGGTAAGGGACCGTCTTTTCTGGATCGGAAGCATCGGCCGTCCATTCAAAAAGGGTTCCAAGGACACCGATTGCTCCAGGGGCCCATCTCAAAGGATAATCCGGTCCTGCGGGATTGACACCGTCGGAGGGCTGGAAGTTAATTGGAGCTGTAAGTCGGCTGTCAATTGTAAGCGTTCCGCGCGGTGACAGGTTCTCCAGACGGAAGGCCGTAAGTTTGTATTTGTCGCCCTGGTCCGTAGCCGTTCTGAAGAGGAAGCGTACGGCAGAGGTTACGTGCTTGAAGGCCAGTTCCACACGGTCTTTCCCGCCCGCAGGTTCTGCCCTATAGGCCCTTGCAACCATTAGGTCGTGATTGGATCCCACACGGTATGAAATCTTCAGTTCATAAGCGCTGTTGATGGAGGCGTCGCCCGTTGTATAAGGGGAAACTGCCGTAAAGCAATAGTCTCCGGTGTTCTTCCAGTACTCCAGAGGGTCATAATCCCATACGCTGCTGTCCAGATTTTCGGGATTAAATGACAGAGGGTCGGAAGGGTCTGAAAGGATTACACTGTTGCAGCGGAGGCGCCTGTTGTTGAAGAGCGTCTCAAATACAGAGTCGTCCCCGATGGTCGCCCTCCAAACGCCAAAGAGACTGACGGCATTTCCCACATTGATAAGAATCCTTGGATCATTGGGACGTGTATTGTCGGAAGGGTCGAAGGCCTTGGTCTCTACTCCGTTATAGGCTGCTGCGCCGAAGAGAATCGGCTCCCCGCCTCTGTCAGCCACGGACGTGCTTTCCTTCGCGCACCCTGAAAGGAGCGTAAGGATAATAACGGCCGATATGGACAGATGCAGTTTCATCTTAGCAGTTTATGTTATGTACAGTGCCCCAGTTGGACCAGGTTACGGAGAACTCTATAGGATCGTCGGGGGTAATGCTTATGTTTACTCTATATTCTTTGCCTTTTTGCCACAGGGCCGAAGCATCCTCGAAGACGGTGCTCAGAGGAATGTTAGTGATCATAGTCCTGGTATTCAGAAGTCCCTCAAAGTCTATGGTATATTCTATGTGCAGCATGGCGTATTCGTAGGAAAGGTCCTGAGGAATGGCCATCGAGACTGCCTGAGGAGATCCGTCGGCGGGGTAACTTGTGGTAAGCGTCAGATACTCGGAAGAGGTTGCGGGGGTAAAGGTAGGGATGTTTCCACGAGTAGCCCAACTGTACCATACTGTGGGGTTTGCCGTGCTTTTATGGATGGCAGTAAGGTAGATTCCGTCAAGGCGGATGCTCTTCAGTTTTACCGTGTATTTTTCAGGAATAGCAGTGTCTACTTTTTTTACGTAGAAAGATATCTTGGAGAGGGCGTGATTGAATGTCAGTTCTACTGGTGTATCCAGGGCCGGTTTAGTCTTGTCGGACGCTACATTGGAAACCATAAAGTCCGTCTGGCCATCGGTTACCGTAAAGCGGATGTCGGGAAGGTTCTTGGTTGCATTGTTATAGAGGGTGCTTGAATTATTGGCTTTGTAGAGCACAACGCTTGCCGAATACGGGTAGTATGCCCAGAAGGATACCTTTTCGTTGGGAGTGTTGGGCCAGTACTTGAGAGGGGCGTATGTGTACGACGTTCCGTCAAATGTGACGTCTTCATTGTACATAAAGTTGGGCACGGTTGACCCTCTGGCGGAGGTCCATATTGTGGTCTTGGTATAGTATGCAAAGACGCCAAAAGTGGAGTTTGCGGGGAGTGTGCCCTTAGTTGCCGGAACGTCAAGTGAGGAACTGAAACTGATTGGCAAATCGCCTCCCACATTGGTCCAGCCGTCGTCCTCATCCTCAGTATTGGGGCCGATGGCTTTGCTGCACGCTTCCGCCAGCAGCGCGGTGAGCGCCGCTGCCAGGGCAAGGATCCATATGTTACGTCTTACGGTCATTTCTGGTACCCAGGCGGGCGGTCAGGCCCGCCTGAATAAAAAGAGTGATTAAAGGTTGACAGGGAGGTCGATGTCAACATTTGAAGGATCGGCCCAATCGGAAACAGTGGCCTCAAGATTGACTGTTGTCATACCAAGGACAATGTTGAGATTGTAGTTGCGACCGCAGGCAAAACCGTCAGCGAAGGTGATGTTCTTATCGATGACAGTCTTCACGCAGCTGAGTCCGCCGTCAAGCGTTGCATCCTGTGTGGTCACATAGTAGGTGATTTTAACATTGAGCGTGGTGGACGTAGTGGTAGGAATGAACGTGTAATAGGTGGCATCCGTCTTGGCGGGAGCGGCACCGGTGAACACGTTGACGTTGGCGTTGGTCACACCAGTGATGCTGGGGAAGGAAGTCTCACCGTTCACAGTGGCCTTCAGGCTGGCTGCTATGTCGGTATTGGGAATTGTGAGAGTAGTCTCAGCCGCAGTAGCGGGAGTCCAGAGAGCCTTGTTAGCCTCGGTGTTGTTCAGATTCAGAGTACCGG
>JAFSPR010000069.1 GCA_017451395.1 Bacteroidales bacterium | reverse complement strand
TCCGTCTCGGGGTCGTCATCGGAGTGCTCTGAGAAATACTCCGGCCAGAACTCCCGGAAGGTCCTCTCCCTGCGGACAAGGTACTCCTCCCCGGGATAGGACAGGAGGGCTCCCGCAGGCGTCCCGTTAAGCTCCGCCACACGGGTGTTCCTGAAGGTGTAGAGGGTGTCCTCAAAGGTCTCTGAGGCTGTGAGGCCAGAGAGGATCCCCGCCATGTGGTCGGATAGGTACTCCTCGAAATCGTAGAAATGCATGCCCGAGAGGATGCACTTCGCGAGGAAGGGAGCATCCCCGGGGCGGGCGTCACGTATAATCATCTGTTACCAGGCTTTTGCCAGTTCAAGACCCCTGTCTATGCAGGCCGATATCTTTGCCTCGACGGCTTCCTCCGGGAGGTAATCCATGTTGCAGGCCGCGATGGTGGTAAGTTCCCCGAGGTTCCAGAGGGACCCGAGGGCACTCAGGTAGGGCGTTGCCTGCTCCCGGGGGTCTCCTGTCTGGATATCCATCCCGCGGGTAGTGATATAGAGGACCTTCGGGGATCTGCAGAGCCCCCTGCAGGTGGAGCCGGTGTCCGTGAAGGTGACATCGAAAAGGGAAACCTGCTCGAAGAAAGCCTTCAGCACCGCCGGGAAACTCATATCCCAGAAAGGCGCCGCTATGAGGATGCGGTCCGCCGCGGCGATGTCCCTTGCGGCCCCTAGGGCCCAGGCAGGGATCTCTCCACGGCCGCGCCCCGCGAAGAGTGCCGGCGTGAGCGGGACGACCCCCTCCATCTCAGGGAGATCATAGCGGGTGATCTCATAGCGCTCCCCGAGAGCCTCGATAACGGGCTCGGCTATGCGGAGAGTGCGGGAATCGGCCTGACGGACGCAGGCGTTGATGACTACGAGTTTATTCATACTGGTTGTTTTCAAACAAAGATACAACTTTTCCACGATATGGCATTTTTGCCGGCAATGTGGACACGTTCCTCTACGAAAAAAGACAGCCGGCAGGCTGTCTTTTTGTTGCGGAGAGACCGAGATTCGAACTCGGGATACGCTTTTGGCGTATACACGCTTTCCAGGCGTGCCGCGGTCTCTATAACAAGTCCTTCTTTAAGGTATTGGAAGTGCTCATTCATAATTTGTGCAGTGTTTTAATGGCTGCTTCTGTGCCAAAGTAGTATTGGAGAATCTGAAAAATTCTCTCTATTCTCATAAATGGCGACGTTTGATCCATGATAAAGTATCATATTAGTTGTCCTCCCATCCTTCTGCAGTATGTTGCCACGTCCTCTATGTTACCACGGAAATCTTGTGTGTGAAGAGCCCCGTAGTGTTTGTCAATGTTGCTTATGGCATCGTATGTCTTCAGATAACGATATGCCTGAGAGTCGGTGAGTCCAAACCTCTTTCCGAACTCGTTGATAAAAGCTATTATTCTATCGCGAACCTTATACGTGTTCTCCATAGCACAAATGTTAATTACGGTTTCAAGTTACAAATTATTTGTGAGTTGTCATTGGTAAAAGACTCATGACATCAAGATTTCTGGCCTTCAGTGTTTACCCTACGGCCACATTACTGTAGCCGCAGGGTGAGGCACTAGAGTTAGGATGCGTCATTGACAATCCATTCGATTTCGGCACCGGCGCACATCCCGTGTGGGTAGAATAACCTTCGCCTTGCGGCATAGTGAGAGAATCATCTTTCTGGATTCATCCAAAGTGGCACGAAAAAGCCAGAGTTTGGATGAAGTGAAGACTAAGCAAACAGGTCGTCAAGCGTCAAGAATCGCTGACAAACATCGGCGTTCCTGCTCTGCTCGCAGCCGAGTGTGGTAATGAGGACGGTCTGCACGCCTTTCTTGGTTTTGGTCTCATTGACGAACCGGGAAACGCGGCGTTCAATCTTCTCCCTCTCCTCTTTGGACATCTCGTACTTGGTTCGCGAATACTTGATCTCAATGATATCCACAAAGTCATCGCTGCGGTCAATAATCATATCGATCTGGACCTTCAGGGATTTTTCCTTGCTGCGGAAGGAATAGTACTCGGTATGGATTGTGTCCAGATGCAGTGCCTGGAGAATCTCTTGGATGTGCGCCATGCAAACCCTCTCGTAAGACAGGCCGTACCAGGTGTTCTGCATAGGGGAATTCAACGTATTCTTCCAGAAGCTACGGTCCGTACTGGGATTGGCGCAGAACTGGAGGTAGAAGAGCGTGTAGAAATCCATCAGCTGATATATTTCGCCATTTTTCTTGAGGCCGTTGCGGTAACTGCGGATGAAATCGCAGGCCACAAGATCCTTCAACATCTCTGTTAGTCCATCTCCCGACTCAATGCCGACTGCCTCAGAAATCTCTGTTCGAGTGAGTCCAGTTTTATTCGCGGCGAGAGCTTTGATGATGTATATATAGCGCTCCGGGCTCTTGAAAACTGAACGATACAGGCGACGGTATTCACTGCGCAGCGGAGCATCCTCGGAAAAGAAGAGATTATCGATATTGGACGGAAGGCTTTCATCCATATCCAGAAGACTCAAGTAGTAAGGGACACCCCCCAGCACCATATAAGCCTGCAGGATAGACAAACGGCTCCACTTGGCTTTCTTTGAATTGAAATACCGCTCTGTCTTTTCCAGATTGAACGGGTGGAGGTGAATCTCGTGCGTCCTCCTGTTGTGAAGACCGCCTTTATTGTTCAGCACATTTTTGGTCATCCAGGAGGTGGCAGAGCCGCAGATAATCAGGAAGGCATTATCCTGACGGGATGCATACTTGTTCCAAAAATGGCCCAGCGCCCGGACAAAGCCCGAGTTGGGAGTATCGAAGCAGGATACCTCATCGATAAAGATGACGCACCTTTTCTTACGCTTTGATTTGGCAATCAATTTTGCCAGGGCTGAGAAAGCGTCCAGCCAATTACCCGGAGTAGGACCCGTATAACCGTATTCCGTCAAGGAATCAGTAAAACTCTTCATCTCTTCCTCATAAGTGCCTTCCAGGATACCGGTTGCAAAGAAATCGAACTTGTCCTTGAAGAAACTACGGACAATGAATGTCTTTCCTACTCTGCGCCTACCGTATAGGGCAATGAACTCAGGGCGGTCGGTGGCGTAATACTTTGAAAGTAAATCTAATTCAAGTTCTCGGCCAATAATCTTTTCCATTTTTGCAACTATTAACTATGCAAAGATAGCAAAATCAAATGATTAAGCAATAGCCACTTCATCCAAAGTGTGAAAGAATTGGCCATGTTTGGATAAAATGAAAGGATTGAGTGATTATTCGGGCGGGAATTGTGAAGGCGTCTCTCATTCTCTTTCCGCTGTATTTCCTGATCTTTAAGTTGAGTCCCGTAAATAACGGATAATTCTGCCGCATCGCTGCGCATCTGGGCGCGTTGCAGCCATATTGAGGCTTCGTCAATATCCCCCACATCTAAAAACTAACATTTTTGGTGCAACTTTTATGGCCTAAGCACAAGAAAAACCCCTCCTGATGCGTTCAGAAGGGGTTATTTGTAAATATTTCAGCGGAGAGACCGAGATTCGAACTCGGGATACCCTTTTGGAGTATACACGCTTTCCAGGCGTGCCTCTTAAGCCACTCGAGCATCTCTCCAGACTTAAGTCCCGTTTTTTCGGGACTGCAAAGATAGTTATTTTTTGAAACAACGCAAAAAAAAGTGCTATATTTGCAGATATGAAAAACGTCAGGAAAATAATTCTGGTAGCAGCGCTTGCACTGTTTTCCTTGAGTTTAGCGGCTCAGCAGCAGGAAGTTCTCACCTTTACACGCATAGAAAGAAACCCCAGGGCGGCGGGTCTGGCAGGCGCCGGAGCGGCCTCCGTGGGCAGCACCGCATACGCATCTTTGGTAAATTCGGCCATTATTCCGTTCAGTAACAATACGGCCGATTTCGCTGCCGGATATCAGTATTGGGCCCCGTCACTTGGCGCAGCCAATGCAATCAATCTTGCGGGAGCGTACAAGATAGGGAATATCGGCCTGTCCCTTGGCGGCGTATACCAGATGGAACAGAAGGATCTTGAAGGATTTCGCCCGGCGGAGATTCAGGTTGGTGCCGGCTTCGGCATCCGTGTCCTTCCCTGGCTGGGCCTTGGCGTAAATGCCCGCTATGTTCAGGAAAACCTGTTCCAGGGGTATTCGCAGAATGGTTTCGGCCTTGACGCAATGGCGTTTTTTGCTCCCGTACGGGGGCTCACATTGACGGCCGGTGTTGCTAATATCGGCTCAAAAGTGAAGGACTCCGCCGGTAACGCCTATCCCCAGCCAATGTCCATTGTGGCCGCCGCGGCGTATTATCTTGTTCTTGGCGTCGGCTCCAGGCATGCCATTGAGTTTATGCTGGACGAGAACTATTACCTTAACAGCCGCACCAATGCCATTTCAGTTGGTATGGAGTACTCCTATGACAGCATTGCGTTTGCCCGCGTGGGATACCGCATCGCATCGGAGAATGCCGCCTACCCTTCCCACCTAAGCCTTGGCCTTGGCGTACAATACGCCGGTTTCCGGCTGGATGTGAGTTACCTCACCCTGTCGGAAATTATCGGCAATAGCGTTGCTGTGGGGCTGGGTTACAGGTTTTAATCTGCAAGGCAACTATCCATAAGAGCCTCGATCTCCTTTTTGTCCAGATTCTGGCCGATAAACACAATCTTCTGCATCCTGTCTCCGTACTGAGGGTCCCAGTCGGCCCTGAGTTTTTTGTCACGGGCCATCATCTCCTGGAGTTCGTCCTCCGGCATTGTGGCAAACCACAGGCCGCAGTCACGCACCGACTTCTGCTTTCCGGCCTGCTCAAAGAGGTAGCACTTGTCCGTGTCCCTTGAGAAGTAGCACAGGCCCTTTGCACGGATGATGTTCTTTGGCCATTTGGTGGCTACCATATGGTCGAACTTGTTGAGGTCCAGCGCCGGGCGGCGGGTGTAGACGTATGTGTCGATGCCATATTCCAGGGCCTCGCCTTCGGCCTCGCCGTCCTCGTCTTCTTCGCCCTCGATGGCGGCAATCCATGCGGCCGATGTCGCAACCTCGTCAAAGTTGAACATCCCCGTGTAGATTAGTTCGTCAAGGTCAACGTCTCCGTAGTTGCACTCCAGCACCTTTGCGCCGGGGTTGATGCTCTTCACAATTCCCTTAAGTTTTCCCATTTCTTCGGCCGATATTTCATCGGCCTTGTTGAGGAGCACTATGTTGCAGAACTCAATCTGCTCAATCACCAGGCGTTCGAGGTCGTCTTCCCCGATGTCCTCCTTCTGGAGGGCGCCGCCGCTCTCGAACTCGTCCCTCATACGGAGGGCGTCCACCACCGTTGCTATGCAGTCAACGTAGGGGATGCCGTCCTTTATGAACTGCGGGCCCAGGGCGGGCGCCGTGGAGATGGTCTGGGCAATGGGCGCGGGCTCGCAGATGCCGCTGGCCTCGATGACGATGTAGTCGAACTTACGCGTTGCAATGAGTTCCCCGAGTTGAGCCACAAGGTCCATCTTGAGGGTGCAGCAGATGCAGCCGTTCTGGAGGGCCACCAGGGAATCGTCGGTAGAGCCCACTACGCCGCCCTTTTCGATGAGGCTGGCGTCAATATTCACTTCCCCGATATCATTCACGATAACGGCGAACTTAATGCCCTTTTTGTTTGAAAATATGCGGTTTAGAAGGGTTGTCTTGCCGCTTCCAAGGTATCCGGTGAGAAGAAGCACCGGCACTTGCTGAGTTTCCATTTTCAGTTCCATAGTGCAAAGATAGTCATTTTGTGCCGATATTGTTACCGTGGCAGCCCCTTTGTCGCAGGTCGGCTCCCGTACCGTCGCAGGTGGTGGGTTATTCCGTCGCAGGTCTGCGTTTTTGGCGTCACCTGCGACGCAAATCGGCCACAGATGACAAAAACCGTCGCGGGTCAAGCGTTTTTTGCAGACCTGCGACGTTAAGGGCACGGGCCTGCGACGTTAAGCCTCAGCCACCGGCCGCCTGCGGAGCAGCAGCCATGCCGCGCCGGCGTAAGTGGCCGTTATTACGGTGTTGAAGAGAAGGCGGAACACCAAGGGGGACATTCCGGAACCTTCCACGGTGGCCGATAGCTCGGAGATGCCAAGCATTCCGGCATAGGACACGCCCATGAGGACAAAGAAAGCCAGCAATCGGCCCCACTTGTATGGGATGGGGTAGTATTTCTGCCCCAGGGCGGCGCTGAGGATGAACATTACAAGATAACTTGACAGGTGCGCAAAGGCCGATGCCCAGTAGGAGAACCGCGGCATGAACACTATGTTCACCACGGTGGTGACTACGAGGCCGGTGAGGGTGATCCATACCGCCATGTTGGTTCGGCCGGAAAGCTTGTACCACATGGAAACGTTGAATAGCATGCCAAGGAGCATGTAACTGAGGAGCATTACCGGCACAATGCCTATGCCCACGCGGAAATCACGCCCGAGGAACAGGGAAATGACATCTATGTAGGCTATGACGCCCACGAACACCAGCCCGCAGAAGGCCGTAAAGTACTCCATAACAACGGCGTAGAGTTCCTTGGAACCTTTGTCGCGCGCCCTCTGGAAGAAGAAAGGTTCGGCCGCATAACGGAACATCTGGATGAAGAGGTTCATGATGACGGCAAGCTTTACGGCAGCCTGGTAAACGCCAAGGGACGCGCGCCAGGCCTCGGAGGAGGTGTCGAAGTAGCGGAACAGCACCCTGTCCACAAGGTCGTTGGCAACGCCGGGAAGCGCCGCAATCATAAGCGGCAGGCTGTAAAGCAGCATACGCTTCACAACGGGGGCGTCCCAAACCAGTTTCAGGTGCAGTATGTCCGGGATGAACAGCGCCAGGCACAGCACGCAGCTTACGAGGATGGCAAATATGGGATATGTGAAATCCGGCGCCGGGGACAGCATCCCTCCAAGGAAGGCGTGGGCCGGGTACCAGAAGAAAAGGACCAGGTTTGCGGCCGTTTCCGTGAGAATTTTCACGGTCTTGAGCACCGCAAACTTCACGGCCTTGTGCTCCTGCCTCAGTTTTGCAAAGAGGATGGCGGTTATATTGTCGCAGAAAAGGATGCCCGCCACATAGATGATAAGGACGCGGTATCCTTCATACCCCAGAGCGGCCGATATAGGCTCGCTGAACGCAACCATACACGCCAGGAACGCAAGATTTAGACCGGTAACGGTAAGAAGCGCCCCCGAATACACCCTCCTGGGATCCTCTCCTTCCTTGTTGGCAAAGCGGAAGCAGCCTGTCTCCAGCCCCAGCACCAGAATTACCTGAAGTATGCCGATGTATGCCATAAACTCCGTCACCACGCCGTACTGCGCCTGGGTGAGCATACGGGTGTACAGTGGGACGAAAAGGAAGTTAAGGATCCTGGCCAGAATGGAACTGAGGCCATAAATTGCGGTTTCTCCCGCCAATTGTTTCAGAGGATTTGCCATATTGAGAGCAAATTTAACTATTTTTGCATAAAAGAACGTAGAAAGCCTATGAAGAAATTTATCCTTATGACGCTGCTCGTGGCAGCCGCAATAGCCGGATGCAAGCAGCGCGGAACGGCTCCCGAAGCCCCTGAGGCCGATGATTTCCCTGACACCCTTGCCGCCGCAGCCGCCGCAAAGGCTCTCCCTGAAGAGCCCGTCTTTGACATTGTCACCAATTTGGGAACCATCAAAGTGCGCCTGTACAAGGACACTCCCCGCCACAAGGCCAATTTCTCAAAACTGGCAATCGCCGGGTACTATGACAGCCTCCTTTTCCACCGCGTGATAAACGGCTTCATGATCCAGGCCGGAGACCCCTACACCCGTGACACCGCAAAGGTGGCACAGTACGGTATGGGCGGCCCCGGGTACACCCTTCCGGCAGAGATGAGGGATGCTGACGGTAATCCCCTGCATCGGCACAAGAAAGGAGCCCTTGCAGCCGCACGCCGCGGAGACGTTGCCAATCCCTTCAAGGAATCTTCCGGCTCCCAGTTCTACATTGTCCAGGACCCTGACAACTGCGTCCACCTGGACGGAGAATACACCGTTTTCGGGGAAACCGTTGCCGGACTCAACGTCATTGACAAGATTGCATCTGTCAAAAGAGACCGCTATGACAGGCCCGTTGATGACGTCAGAATCATAAAAATAGTCCCCGACGACGAACTTAACAAAATAGAACGCGAAAAAGAGGCCGCTGGCCTGGAATTTGCAGTAAATTAACCTGAATAGTTTTTTTAATAGGTTAAGTTTTTAGGTTAGAGAGGACGGGTCCTGCAGTGATGCAAGACCCGTCAATTTTTGTATGCTTCCGTCACCGGTACCTGCGACCGTACTGAGCCTTCCCGGCCGTGTTGACGGCTAAAACGCATATAAGGCCGATTTCACTGCCAACACGGCAAAGAAATCGGCCCAAAACGTCCAAAACACTGCCGTGTTGACGCCAAAACCCCAATTGGGGCAATCTGTGTGTCGACACGGCAATCTCCTACCAGCCCCAGGAAGCCTTGGCGGCCTCAAGGTACTCCGCAAGTTCCACGGAATCGCGGGCGGGCTTGCGGTCAAGGCCGATCAGGCCCTTATAGTCCAGGCAGTAGTTCACGCCCATGGCGTCAAGAATCTCGAAGGTGTGGTCCAGGGACGTGCAGAAGCGGGTGTAGTCCTTTTTGTCGGCATCACACCACTGGATCTCGGAAAGCGCGCACATACGGGGGAGGAGCATATATTCAAGGTGCTCCGGAGTGGTGATGTACTCTGTCCAGAGGTTTGCCTGAACGCCAAGGATGTGGTCTTCGGCGCCGGGTGCAAGGCCGTCGAAGGGCTCATATGCGTATACGTTCTCAAGGGGAAGATATCCGCCGATGCACAGGGGCTCCTTGTCGCGCTCCTTGCTCTGGTAGTAGTCAAAATAGGCGTATGTGTGAGGAGTCATAATGGCGTCAAAGCCCATAGATGCAGCCTTGATTCCTCCGTCCACTCCGCGCCAGGACATTACTGTTGCGCCTTCTGCAAGTTCTCCTTCAAGGATTTCATCCCAGCCGATTATACGGCGTCCCTTGCTGTTCACGAACTTCTGTACGCGTGCGGTTACGTAACTCTGGAGTAGATGCTTTGCCTCGGGGCCCTTCTTGATGCCAAGTTTACGCATCCTTGCGGCGCACTTGGGGCACACGTCCCAGGGATATACGGTGTTCTTTGCGTAAGGGTCGAAGCATTCGTCACCTCCGATGTGGATGTACTCCGAAGGGAAGATATTAATGACCTCGGAAAGCACGCTCTCAAGGAAATCGAACACTTTGTCATTACCGGCGCAGAGGATGTCCGGGGCGATTCCCCAGCGGGGCCATACCTTGTAGGGACCGCCGGTGCAGCCAAGTTCCGGATATGCCGCAAGCGCAGCCACCATATGGCCGGGAAGGTCAACCTCGGGGATAACCTCTATGCCGCGTGCCGCCGCATAATCCACAACCTCGCGAAGTTGCTCCTGGGTGTAGTAGCCGCCGTAGCGGATACCGTCGTTTGAGTCGAAGTCCTTGCCTACGCAGGTGCCGTCCCTCCATGCGCCAACTTCCGTGAGGCGGGGGTATGACTTGATCTCGATCCTCCAGCCCTGGTCGTCGGTGAGGTGCCAGTGCAGGCGGTTGAGTTTGTAGGCCGCCATTACGTCTATGTAGCGCTTTGTCTCTTCGATTGACCAGAAGTGACGGCTGCAGTCAAGGTGCATTCCGCGGTATCCGAAGCGGGGCTCGTCGAAGATCTTAACGCAGGGCAGGACCCAGGAAGCCTTGGACTTCTTTCCTCCATAAATTGCGGCAGGAAGCATCTGCTTGATGGTTTCGCAGGCATAGATGAAGCCGTTAAGGGCCGATGCCTCCACCTCCACGTCGTCGTCTTCAATCTCGATGTAGTACTGCTCGGGGCCAAGGTTGGGGTTGTACTTGAAGTCGAAGCCGTCGCCATCGGCCTTGCATTTTACGCCGGTAGCGGTTTCAAGGGCCTTGACAAACCGGCCGATGGCCTCGCGGGAAGCCTTGTCAATGGAAGGGTCGATCTCTACGGATGCGCCCTTTACGCAGACCGAACCTCTCAGGAAGGTTACGTCGTTGGGCTGGGGGATTACGGAGAAGGTCTCCGCCTTTTTGCAACAGGAGGCAAGCACTGCCAGGCCTGTGAGGATTAGGAGTAAACGTTTCATAATGTGGTTAATAAAGAATAATTCCAAGTATGGCTCCGGCTATTATAAGGTATATGGGATTCACTTTTCCCCAGTATCCCGCGGCAAGGGCCCCTCCAAGGAGCGCCCAGCTTTTCCAGTCCGGGAAGTTATCAGCCACAATCCGGATACTGGGCGTAAAGCCCGTCCAGGTGGTCTTGAGTATAAGTATGACGGCGGCGGCGCCAATCAGCCCCACCACGGCCGGTTTTACAAATGCCATTGTGCCGGCATATAGCGTGCTTGTCTTGAACTTCTCATAGAAGCGCACTATGAGGAGCATTATTATAAAGGACGGCAGCATTATGGCAAGGGTGGCCGTGAGGGAACCGCAAATGCCCAGCATATGGCTTCCGGTTGCGCCCTGCAGGACCTCATAGCCAACGTAGGTTGCGCTGTTTATGCCTATGGGGCCCGGCGTCATCTGGCTTACCGCCACTATGTCCGTGAACGCGCTCTCCGTAATCCAGGCATGTTCCACCACCACCTGGTTCTGGATAAGGGACAGCATTGCGTAACCTCCACCGAAGGTGAAGGCCCCTATCACAAAGAATGTCCAGGCCAGCTGGAGAAAGAGTCCTAACGTTTCCATAAAGTAATACTAAACCCCAGCACCATCACGCATATAATAATGTATATAGGCGACACATTTAGGAAGGCCACAAGAAGGAGCGAGCCTATGGCCAGGAGCCACGCCCACCACGTTTTGCAGGATTTCCGGGCCATGTTTATCATGGGCACCGCAATCAGTGAAATTACCACGGGCCGAATTCCCTTGAAAGCCCTCTCCACCCAGGGGTTGTCCTTGAAGGCGGTGAAGAACATGGCTATTGCAAGGATAATGAGGAAAGAGGGGAGTATGCTGCCAAGGGTGGCGGCAAGGCTTCCCTTGAAGCCCCTTAGCTTATTCCCGGCAAAGATGGAGATATTCACCGCCATTACGCCCGGAGCGCTTTGGGAAAGGGCCACTATGTCCGGGAGTTCGTCGTCAGAGATCCATCCCCGCTTTGAGAGTTCCGCCTGGATAAGGGGAATCATAGCATAGCCGCCGCCTATTGTGAAGGCGCCGATTTTGGCAAAGACGGCGAATATCTGCCACAGTGAGACTCTCTTTTCCATATCTTTACAAAGATAGTAAAAAAACTGATTACCCCTGTCATTCTGAGCAAAGCAAAGAATCTTTAAAAAATTATTTAAAAAAATTTGTCAGTTAAAAAATAATTACTACCTTTGCAGTCCCGTTTGAAACGGGGAAGATCATTGACAATACTGAAAGACTAAAAGTACAAGCAAGCAACTTTTTAACGAGCGTCAGTTTCTTTATTTAGGTATAGGAACTAAGCGTCAGGGTTCAGACTAGAATTATATAGAATATACAATGAAGAGTTTGATCCTGGCTCAG
>JAFSPR010000068.1 GCA_017451395.1 Bacteroidales bacterium | reverse complement strand
TGAGCACAACCGCATTGCAGACGTCAAGGCCTGGGAACGGAAAACGCTCCCGGAAAACCTTGCCGCCAAACGCGGGCGCATATTGAGTCAAGCAAGCTGAAATCATACAGTTAAAAATGCATCACAACTTAACAACCTAGCTATTTGTTATAAAAAACTTATTTAAAACATTTCGCCAGCTATGACGATAGAACTTAAAAAGTAGCTCTGTCAGTTTATGCAAAACAATGGGCTCTATCCATCATCAAATTCTACCTTATATGGTGTATTCTTCGTGTGAAAGATGAGTCTTCTATTTACTTAAGACGTGTATTCATCAGTTTACATCTCACCGAATACAATTCCGATCTTATGTTCTATCGCACGGTTGAGACTGTCAACGATAGCATTAAACAATTCTTCGGCAGAATGGTCAAGATTCGTATTAGTCATTGTATTGTATAATGCGAAACATGAATCTAAATCGAATAATTTAATATCAAAATAATTAGAAGGAAGTTTCTTTATGGAAACACCACCCTTTTCGGAAACATAACGATACTCATTAGATGATAGAGAAAGCCATTCGATGGTATCGTTTTGTGTATATTCAAGTAGTTTGGATAATAATTGTTCGATGGTCATATCATTATTTTTTTAAATGTTTTTGTACTATTTGAAGATTGTCGCTAATGTTTTGTAGAGCTTTCAACATATGCTGGGGATCATATGATTCTTTCTCAGCAACAGCTTGTTGCAAACTAGTCAATCTTTCGGAAAAAGATATCCTAACTATATTATAATTGTCACGAACATTGTTTCTAACTACCTTCTCGTCATTAATATCATTCAATACCTTATTTAACTCTTGAGCTCTGTATAATGCCAAACGCAATTCACATGCAAGAAGATGTTCTTGAATCAACTCTGTTAACCGTATTGCATCGGACACCTTAGCTAGATGTATTAGTTGCCTTTGGGCATCCTTAACTTCCTCAGAATTCTTGTCCAACTTTTTCTTAAAAGAAATCAGTTGCCATACAGTAATTCCAAAACCAGCAATAGTCAATATGGACGCTATTTTCTCTAGCATTTTCCTTTAAAAAAGAAATCTACCTCTCAACTACTTGATAACTCTCCACAAACCGCAATGTCTTAATCACATTTTGCGTATGAAAGGACAATTGGTTATATGTTTTATAGGCCTTCAATTCAGCAATGGCAGCTTGAGCATCAAGGACACCGCTCTCATAAAGGTTTACAACAGTGAAAACTTTATCATTGGCAACTGGTCCAAATACCAAGTCATAATCATGTTCCACACCTTTCCGACTATCCACAACAAAGTTCAACCAAGCTTCATCAGGGCCATTAAACTCTCTGATCTTAATATCGGGATTTGTCAGGAGAGCATCATCAATTTCAAAAACCGAAACGGTCCTTTTTCCTGTCTTTGCTCTATCCATCTTAATAGAGGTCCAGTGCTCGGCCTGCTCAGCATTGGTTGTGGTATAAAAGCCCTTGCCAAAATCGGTCTTTTTCCGTCCCAACCTTAAACTAGGCTTGCGAACCTCTACGTTTGATCCGTGATACAATCTCATTTCCTCTTCCTCCTCTGAATATAACGGTCTATCTCATCTATCACATATCCTGTACCCTGGGTGTGAAGGAGATCATAGTGATCTAAAAGGTAATCATCGGCGCCAAATCTCTTGAGAAGGGCTATTGCCTGAAGACCCGTCAAATTTTTTGCCTGGGCATATTTCTCAAGTGTATATGTAAAAAACTCAAATACTTCCCTGGTAACCTCTCTATCTTCTCTGCGCCTGGTTTCTTCAAACTCATCATATAAAGCTTCTGTGCTAAGATACCACCATTTGGCACCCTCATCATAGAGCTTGTCATACATGGGGTTCACATATATATACATAAGAGCATCGTCCAAAGAAATGCGCTTCCTTTGGGACACATATTCCGCAAGATGTGAGATCTTGATAGGAACTATTTGTTCTTCGTAAACTCCCATATTCTTTTTCTACTGAGATTTCTCCACTCGCTTCGCTCGGTCGAAATGACAGAACTTATTCCACCGGTATCTTAACCACAACTTTCTTCACAGGAGCCTGCACGCCGCCCACTGCAAGGCAGGGCTCGTGAGCGTCCTCAGGGAACACAAGGAGGAAATAGCCTTCTCCTACAATGAGGTCAGCGCCGGGGCAGTCGGTGTATCGAGCAACATCCTTGTCGGGGTTATAAGGAATGCTCTCCTCAACCTGCGCCAGGGGTTTGCAGCGGACTAACTCAGTTCCAGCAACACAGAACTGGATATCGGCAAACCTGCGGTGAGCCTCATAACCCTTCTCGTTCACAAGACGAGTAGTGTACTCGCTAATCACCACCTTCACTCCATTGTCCAGGAAGTATGTGCCAATCTCTACCTCCGGAGTAACCTTGGCAATGTAATCCAGGGCAGTGTCAATGGCAGGGGTAAGGCCTTTGTACAAACCAATATTCTTGATGTGGTCAAATATCATATAATTATAATTGTGTGCTTTATAATAAAACTTTTCTTTATCATCCTCATTCCCTGCTTATACCGGAAATCGTCGGCCATTTTGATTCCTGTTTGATTCAATCACCTAGGCCAGGAAGGACGCTCATCACCTACACAAAAAATTACGAAGACTATCTGTACACCTACGTGGAGGAAATCCGGAAAGGCCGCCGTGAACTGGCTGGAGTCACTTTTTACAAAAGAAAAAGGAAACTCACCGGCGCAAATAGTTGAACTACGCAATTTCCGGATTTGCTTCCTTTTCTGCAAAGGTAAGCAAATCTCTTCAATTAACAAATATCTTTCTTAGTTTCTAGTCTCTCTTAAATATATCACGCGTGTAGACTTTGTCTTGGACATCGTCCAGAACGGCATCATAGCGGTTGGCAATAATAGCATCAGATTGGGACTTAAAAGCCTCAATGTCATTCACTACCTTACTTCCAAAGAACGTAGTTCCATCCTCCAGCGTGGGCTCATAGATAATCACCTTGGCACCCTTGGCCTTGATACGCTTCATAATGCCCTGAATGGCACTCTGACGGAAGTTGTCAGAGTTGGACTTCATAGTAAGGCGGAACACTCCAACCACCACTTCCCTCTCCTTCACGGCATCGTAAGCACTGGAAGCAGTGTAGTAACCAGCCTTCTCCAAAACACGGTCGGCAATGTAATCCTTACGCGTACTGTTACTGTCAACAATGGCCCTTATAAGATTCTCCGGCACATCATTGAAGTTAGCAAGCAGCTGCTTGGTATCCTTAGGCAGGCAGTATCCGCCATAACCAAAGGAAGGATTATTATAATGAGACCCAATCCTTGGATCAAGACCAACGCCATTAATTATAGACTGAGTATCCAGGCCCTTCATCTCTGCATAAGTATCCAGTTCATTGAAGAAGGAAACGCGGAGAGCCAGGTAAGTGTTTGCAAAAAGCTTCACGGCCTCGGCCTCGGTGGTACCCATAAAGAGAACGGGAACATCCTCCTTGATAGCGCCTTCCTTGATGATGCCGGCAAAAGTGTGAGCGGCCTCCTCAAGGGCAGGTTCATCGTAACCAACAATGATACGTGAAGGATAAAGGTTGTCATACAGTGCCTTGCTTTCGCGGAGGAATTCCGGGGCAAAAATGATATTAGGGACAACCACCTTGAAAGAGCCATCGGCCTGACGCTCGCGATAAGAAAACTTCTCACGCACGTGCTTGGTGTAACCTACAGGGATTGTAGACTTGATAACCATTACGGCATCAGGGTTTACCTCAAGTACAAGTTCAATTACCTCCTCAACGTGTGAAGTATCAAAGAAGTTCTTCTTGGAATCATAGTTGGTGGGAGCGGCAATCACAACAAAGTCTGCGTCCTTGTAGGCAGATTTTCCGTCCAACGTTGCAACCAGATTCAGCGGCTTCTCCGCAAGATACTTCTCTATATATTCGTCCTGAATGGGACTAATCTTCTTATTGATCTTCTCTACCTTTTCCGGAATGACGTCTACCGCAACAACCTGATGGTGCTGCGCAAGGAGCGTGGCTATTGAAAGACCAACGTATCCGGTTCCTGCTACTGCTATTTTCATTTTTATGCTTATTTAAACCTCTCTTTTGCTTCAAGGTAAGTGTCCAGTGAGCCAATGTCAAATCGGCCGGCGCTCATGGGCCAGGCGTGCATTGTGGTGTGCTCAACCATATAATGCGCAAGGTTGCCGGGAGCATCCTTGCCGCATCCGTTCTCCACGGAGTGGCGGACAAGGTCCAGGTCCTTCTTAAGATAAATATAGAAGGGAGGAACGGCCCAGGTGCTCTTTGGAACCTGAGGCTTCTCTTCCATATTGAGAACCTTCATATTGTCATCAACCACAATAACGCCCGTGCGCTGAAGTTTCTCAATTGAAGGCTGTTCATGGCACATTATGCAGGAAGTGTTCTTTTTGTATGCAAAGTCCACGAACTCCTGGAAACTGAAAAACAGGATGTTATCTGCGGCTACAACCAGAAGGTCATCGTCCAGTTTAAGTTTATCCATGGCAAAAAGGAGGTCACACACGGCTCCAAGGCGGGTTTCATTGGAGAATGTTCCGTCGTCCACCACGGTGATGGGCTTTGTGTAGTGCTGCTCCTTTGCCCAGAACTCAAAGATACTTGCAAACCTGCCGTTGGAGATGATGATATGCTCATCAATCTCCGGAATGCGGTCAATATCGTCCAGCATCCTTCCCAGAATGGTACTGCTTCCAATCTGAAGAAGGGGCTTGGGGAAGTTCTTGGTGAGTTCCCCAAGACGAGTGGCGTATCCTGCGGCTATTACTATGTTCTTCATACGAATCTTGCGCCGTCGTCGCTCTTGCAGAAGTACACTTTGAAGGTGTCCTTGTACTGAGGGAAACGGGCCAGGTATTTTTCTGTTATTTCTTTCTCTATGCTTTCCTTCTTGGAAGGGTCCACAAGGGCAATGCAGGCGCCCTTGAAGCCGGCGCCGGAAAACCTGCCGCCATAAATACCGTCAGTGGTGAGCATTGCCTCATAGATGGCAATGAGTTCCGGGCTGCCGCACTCATAACTGTGGATGCTGGATTCACAGGAGGCTTTGGAGAGGCTTCCAAACCACTCAAGGTTACCGGTTTCCCAGGCGGTTATGCCTTCACGGACGCGCTTGTGCTCACTGTAGAAATGGTCTGCCCTACGTGCAAAACGCGGCGGCATATTGTCACGGTTGCGCTTGAAGGAAGATTCAGGAACATCCCTCAGGAAGGTTTTGTCGTGGGTCTTCAGGGGCACATTTTCATAGGCCTGAACTATCCAGGCGGCGGTTTTGCACTCCGTTACGCGGAGGTTGTAGTCGCTTGACATCAGGCTCCTTGTAAGACCGCTGAAAAAGATTCCAAGTTCAAACTCCGGCATATTGGGAGCCTTGGGGATGAGGCGGTATTCATTGCTCTCGCAGTCCAGCATAAGGAGATGATCCTTCTTACCAAGGGCAATGCAGGCCTGGTCCAGAAGACCGTTGTTAAGTCCAATGTATTCACGTTCTGCCTCCGATGCAATCTTCATTACCTCAAAGGCTTCAAGCGTTATGTTGTTGGCCTTGGCAAATGCCATCACATAGGCGATAAGAACCGCTGCACTGCTGCTGAGGCCTCCCACGGGAAGAGAGCCCTTGATGGTGCCCTTGATACCTTTTTCCAGTTTGAAACGCTTCTGGAGGGCATACTTTGCTCCGCGGGCATAGTCTCCCCAGTTGCCCTGTTTCACCAGAGTGGGCATAGCAATGTCAAACTCCACGTGACCGGTGAAGGTTTCACTGTCAAGGATTACCTGACTGTCCTGCCGTACATCAAAGCAAAGGTCTACGCCTTTGTCAATTGCAAAGCCTGTTACAAGGCCGTGCTGATGGTCTACGTGAGCGCCAAGCGGGCAAACGCGGTATGGGCTGAAAATGTGGTACTGCATTGTTATTTGTAGTATTGTTTATACCATTCAGCGAAGTGCCTTAGGCCTTCGCGGAGTGTGATCTTGGGAGTGAAACCGAAGTCTCTTTCCAGAGCAGTTGCGTCTGCGTAGGTTGTGGGGACGTCTCCGGGTTGCATAGGGACAAGTTCCTTGTGGGCCTCGAAATCGTAGTCCTTTGGAAGGACACCGGCTCTCAGGAGTTCTTCCTGGAGGATCTGTACAAAGTCCAGAAGGTTCTCCGGCTGGCCGCCACCGATGTTGTATACTTTGTAGGGAGGGATGGGCAGGCCGTCCTCACCTTTCTTACGCACCGGGGCCTTTCCCATAACGCGCACGATGCCTTCCACAATGTCATCCACATAAGTGAAATCCCTGCGGCAATTGCCGTAGTTGTAAATCTGGATGGTCTTTCCGGCCAGGAGTTTATTTGTAAAGCCGAAGTACGCCATGTCCGGGCGCCCTGCAGGGCCATACACCGTAAAGAACCTGAGGCCCGTAGTGGGGATATCGTAAAGTTTGCTGTAGCAATGGGCAAATAGTTCATTGCTCTTCTTTGTGGCAGCATACAGGCTCACGGGATTGTCCACACGGTCATCTACGCTGAACGGCACTTTCTTGTTGCCGCCGTAAACGCTTGAGGAGCTGGCATATACCAGATGCTCCACAGGATTGTGCCGGCAAGCCTCCAGGATATTGTAGAAGCCAATCATGTTGCTCTGGATGTAGGCATCCGGATTCTCGATGGAATACCGCACGCCAGCCTGAGCGGCAAGGTTCACCACAATGTCAAACTTTTCTTCGGCGAAGAGTTTGTCAATGAGGGGTTTATCGGCAAGGTCACCCTTTACGAACTTATACTGTGACTTGGATTCTTCGCTGGCGCTCAGAATGACAGAAAGCCTGTACTCCTTCAGGGAAGGATCATAGTAATTGTTAAGGTTGTCAAGGCCCACAATGCTTACGGGCTGTCCCTGAAATCCTTCTTTCAGGAGCCTGAGCACAAGGTTTGAACCAATAAATCCGGCAGATCCGGTAACTAGAATCTTTTTCATCGGCCCTTATACATATCCTCGTAGTACTTCTGGTAGTCGCCGGAGGTGACGTTGTCCATCCAGGCCTGGTTGTCCAGGTACCACTTTACGGTTTTCTCAATGCCCTCTTCAAACTGGAGGGAGGGTTCCCAGCCAAGTTCGCGCTGGAGTTTGGAGGAGTCGATGGCGTACCTCAGGTCATGGCCGGCGCGGTCGGTCACGTAGGTGATAAGGTCCATGTCGGCGCCCTCAGGACGGCCCAGGAGGCGGTCTACGGTATTAATGAGCACCTTGATAATGTCTATGTTCTTCCACTCGTTGAAGCCGCCGATGTTGTAGGTTTCGGCAATCTTGCCCTCATGGAAAATCACATCTATGGCGCGGGCGTGGTCCTCTACGTACAGCCAGTCCCTCACGTTCTCTCCCTTTCCGTACACCGGCAGGGGTTTACGGTGCCGAATGTTATTGATAAACAGCGGGATAAGTTTCTCAGGGAACTGGTACGGACCGTAGTTGTTGGAGCAGTTTGTGACAATTGTGGGCATGCCGAAGGTGTCGTGGAACGCCCTCACAAAGTGATCGGAGCTTGCCTTTGCGGCCGAATACGGGCTGTGCGGCTGGTACTTGAGGTCCTCCGTGAAGAACTTCCGGCCATAAGCAAGGTGGTGCTTGCCGCTGGATGCCTTGGTAGTAAACGGCGGCTCAATGCCCTCAGGGTCAGTCATTTCCAGCGCGCCATACACTTCGTCCGTGCTGATGTGGTAGAACCTCTTGCCTTCGTACTTCTCCGGAAGGCTCTCCCAATAGGCCTTGGCGGCCTGCAGAAGACTCAGCGTACCCATGACATTGGTCTGGGCAAAGGTGAAGGGATCCTTGATGGAGCGGTCCACGTGGGACTCGGCCGCAAGGTGGATGATGCCGTCCACGTGCTCCTCCTGCATAAGTTTCAGGACACCCTCGAAGTCGCAGATGTCCATCTTTACAAAGCGGTAATTGGGCCTGTCCTCAATGTCCTTGAGGTTGGCAAGGTTTCCCGCATAGGTGAGCTTATCAAGGTTGATGATCCTGTATTCAGGGTACTTGTTCACAAACAGCCTTACAACGTGGCTTCCTATGAATCCGGCTCCGCCGGTTATGATGATTGATCTTTTCATTGAAGATTATATTTTTTCAAGATACTCCGGCGGCACCTTTGAGATTGCCACCACGGCTACTCCCTCCACGGAAACAAGTAGTTCACGGGAACGCCTGATGCGCTTGATATAGCCCTCGGCCCCCTTGTACGGACCATTTATAACTCTCACACTGTCTCCCTGATGATACTCCGGCCTGTCTTCTCCAAGAACCCTTAAGTTGCCGTCCTTGACTGAGGTAACCAGCATAAAGGCCTTCATCTCACTGTCCTTCACGGGACCGGGATCCTTGCCCTCAGCGTCCTTGTAGTACATAAACCAGTCGTTGTTCTGGTACTTGAAATCTACAAGTTCCTTCATGGGGCAGTTGACAAATAGAAGGCTTCTCACAAGCGGAACTTCCTTTCTCACAACCCTGGTGCCCTCATAACTCTCCTCCACTGTATAGGCCCTGAAGGTTTCCCAGCCCTTTTTGGAGAAGGCGTCCTGAAGCCCCGGAAGGTTCTTGAACACCGTGAGCGCAAACCAGAATATTTCCCTCTTTTTTGCCATAGAAATGTGGCCAAATGTGCATCGGTTGGCGTGCTGGTACACATCTCCCAGTCCCCGCCCCCATAAAGAGTGCTGGTACCGGAAGGTCCTCATCGTTGTCTCTCTCTTCAATTCCAGACAACCGGCTCACCTTCCCAGGAGTTTTGCCAATTGGACCCTTACCATACGGATGCTATTTGCCAGTAACAAAGATATGAAATTATAACCAAACTAGCAAAAAAATGGGCCGTCTTTTAGACGGTCCATTCAATAATTTACGATTTGAAACAATTCGAAATTTCCGCAACTTTTTTAAAAACGTATATAACCCATCAGCCACACCTCATTGTATTGAGGATTTGCCAGGACTTTATTGTTATGATACCTGTATTCCACCTGGAAATTGAGATTCTTGTGAAGGCGGAAGTTAAGGCAGGCGGAAATAAGGTCATGCGTGGACTCCGGAGTACCTGCTGCGCGGAACTCGTCCCACTTGGCGTAAACCTTGAGCCAAGGGAGGACGGGAACGCCCACAGTCACGTAGAAGGCATCGGCAGCACCGCTCTCTGCCACTTCACCGCCAATTGCGGTGGCGTATTCGGCACGTACGGTCCAGTTGTCGTAGTCGTACTTAAGGCCGGCGCTGATGCGTTCACGCTTGAGGTCTGTGCCTTCTGCATTCCTCCAGTAACCTGTCCAGCCAAAGGCGCCAATGAACAGGCCAGGAATGGGCTGGAACTGGATGGTCCCTATGATGTCCTTTGCACGGTTAACATCGGCCACATTGATGCCCTGGCCGTTGTAAACGCCTAACTGGTAGTGAAGGAGTCTGTACTTCTTTTCACCGATTGGGAAAAGGTCTCCCTGGATCTGGATACCAACGTCACGGCCGCCCATATTGGCCTCGCCAAGGCGGTCTCCCATACCTGCAAACTTCTGGACAAGGAGGGAGAAATCTCCCACGCCCACATCCCAGGGGTTCATAGGGTTCTCAAAGGTGAATGCGCGCTTGAACTGGCCCATCTTTACGGAGAACTCTTTCCAATGAGCCCACTCAATGAAGAAGTCCTTCACGTGAGGGCTGGTTCCGTTGGCCTGGAACTGGATGCGGTACTTGAAATCGTTGAAGATGCTGCCGTCTACATAGAGACGGATGAGCCTGCAGTTGAATCCGGGGCCGCCGTTTGCGGTTGGAAGATCACTGTACTTGTAACCTCCGATGATGTAGCCTCCAACCTTTGGAACGCTGGCAAAGCCGGTCTGTTTGTAACTGTACTTGGGAGTCTCCTCCTGTGCCATAGCGCTGACCGTTACCATCAGTGCCGAAAGTATAAGGATAAGTTTTTTCATATTATGCAAACGGGAAAAGTTTAGTTAGCCAGAAGTAGCCAAGCACAAAGCCCACAAGGCCAACCACAAGGCCAACCTTGGTCATATCCTTGGTCTCCACCATACCGGTAGAGGAGGCAATGGCATTAGGCGGCGTGGAGATGGGGAACAGCATGGCGATGGATGCGCACACCGCAATGAAGATGATCATTGCACTGGTGCCGCCCATTGCAAGGAAGTCCGCGTTATTTGCCGCATTTGGATCTGCCATACCGTTGGCAACCACAATAAGGATAGGGATAAGAAGGGCTGCGGTAGCAGAGTTTGAGATGAAGTTACTGAGGAAGTAGCACACAAGGCCCGCGATGATAAGTACCACCACAACGCTCATACTTCCAAACGGGATGGCCTGGATAAGGACCTTTGCAAGGCCTGTATCCTGCAGGCAGTATCCAAGGCAGAAGCCGCCGGCTACAAGCCACAGCACCGTCCAGTTGATCTCCTTGATCTCATTCTTTCCAAAGAGGCCCGTAGCGGTGAAAACGCCAAGCGGAATGAGAGCCACAATGTTGGAATTGATGTGGGTAAGTTGCTCGGTTGCCCAGAGGAGGATGGTCCCAACAAAGGTAATCCACACAACATATAACCTCCAGTCTTTCTTTTGATTACTCTCCGGTATCTCAAGCACAAGTTTCTTTGTCTTGAAGGGGAACATTATCCTCAGCACAATCCAGGCAATCACAATCATAATGATCACGTAAGGGATCATATGGACGCACCACTCGCCAAAGGAAACGTCAATGCCGGCCTGCTCCAGCGCGCCCTTTGCGGTAGCGTTAGGAGGAGTGCCGATGGGCGTTCCAATACCTCCAAGGTTTGCCGCCACGGGAATGGACAGCGCCAGGCCGATCTTTCCCTTGTCATCGGCCGGAAGTTTTGAAAGCACCGGGGTGAGAAGGGCCAGCATCATGGCGGCTGTGGCGGTGTTACTCATGAACATGGAGAAGATGGAGATCATGATGAGGAAGCCCAGCAGAACTATCTCAGGCTTAGTGCCGAAGAGTTTCAGAAGGGCGCGGGCAAGGGTCACGTCAAGGCCGTATTTCTCTGCCATTATTGCCAGCACAAAGCCGCCAAGGAACAGCATCACCACGGGATCGGCCATAGAACTCATGATACGGCCGTAGGGCACCAGGGTGCCGTACTGGGGATTGCAGAAAAGGCCGATTCCCTTGTTTGACACCGTAAGCAGCGCAATCACTATCACCAGCAGGGACGTGGCCCAGTTGGGGATAATCTCAAAGATCCACATAAGGGCGGCAAACACGAACAGGGCAATCACCCTCTGCTGAACCACGGTGAGGGCCTCTATCCCGAAGAAACTTGTGGGGACGGCCCAGAGGAAAATGAAAATGATGAGCACCAGGGGCAGGAACACCCACATTTTTGCGTTGAATTTCTTTTCCATTTCTATCTTTATTTTTCGTATTCAAAACGTATATCTACGGGGATTTTCTCCAGTTCCAGGTTCACTACGTCCTGCTGGATGGCCTGGGGCACAAATGCATAGGTGCCTGCAAACTCAACGGCGGCCTCATAGTCTCCGCCGGCCTGGATGCCCTTTATGGCATCGCTGAGAGCCTGGAGGGCCTCAACTGTCTTGGCGTAGTCAATCTTGTACTTGCCGGAGACCTTTCTTGTGATTGCGCCCTTTTCAGTGAGGTAGTTATACACTATGAGGTTTGCGCGGCCGGTTGCATCGGCAAAACCAAAACGCGTGGAACGGATGGTATTGGCCACAAACGTTGCAAGGATGTCCTGCTTTGTGATAAGGGCGCTGATGCGGTTCTCATCCACCAACTGGGCAGCAAGAAGGGCTCCAAGGACATTTGCCTCCGCCTTCTCAAAGGTAAGGGCTTCGTTCCCAAGGGCGTGGTTTCTTTCCACCATGTTCTTTGCAATCTCGCGGAACACAATCTCCCACCAGAAGGCGTTGGCGTCAAGATGGGCGCGGTCATCGCCTTCAAAAAGGAGCATTCCGGCCGGGAAGACGGTGCGGTTGTACTTCTCCCTGATAATATTGCCGAAGATGATGGCGCGGTTGCCGGAAACGTTGCAGCCGATGTTCTTGTAACCAGCGTTGGGATAGCCTCCGTAATAGATCACGTCACAGGCATACACCTTTGAACTGAACTCCGGGTCCAGGCCGGGAACATAGGCGCACACCTCCTTGATGAGGTTTGTGCGTTCCTCGTTCTTCAGGAGCACGTATGCGCCGTATGAAGCCTTGATGCCGTATAGTTCGTCGTCAATTGCTTCATTGGGGCCGATCACAAGGTCCATCTTGCTGTCCGTCATCTGCTCCCAGGCGCGCTCGCTGGCCATATAGTTGTCCGTGAGAACATCCTCCGCCTTTGCAAGGAGGTACTCCCGGACGCTTTCCTTGATGGTAATATCGGCCGCAGCCTTAAGAAGGTCTGAGATCTTGCGGACTTCCTCCGCGTAGGCATCGTGGTACCACACAACCTCAAGGGTGCGGTCACCTTTCCGGCGGATAATGGTGTAGGGGCTTTCCTTTGCGGGATCCTTAAGGGCGCGGAACTCTTCCTCCGTCATATCGGCCGGATAGAACTTTGCGCCAAGGGGCTTCTTGCCGTATCCGTAGATGAAGGGCTCTCCGTCTATGCGGTTCCAGGGGCCGTAGTTCACGTATGCGAACTCTTTCTCTGCAGAATCCTGAAGGCCGTCGAAGGTGGATTTAGGGCCGAAATTCTGCTTCCAGTAGATTGCATCGGCCTGATCTGCGGCAAATCTGTAGAGGTTCAGGACCTCCTTTCCGTTGTCAGTAATGCCGGAAAGATCCGGTGCGGGGATTGTTACCAGCGCATAGTTTTCCAGCAGACGGGCCGCCTTTGTGCGTCCTCCCCCGCAGGAGGAGACCGTGGCCACAACTGCTACAACAGCAAGCGCTGCAATGAGCTTTCTCATAAAGATGGTTTATGTTTTATTTAGCTTACAAATTTACGCATTTTCAATGGCATAAACAATACTGCCCCGCAACCCCCTCTCCCCCAGCCACTTACGCAAAGTCGGGTGCACCTGGAAGTGCACCCGATACCCCATATCTCGCTTACTATCAGCCATTTACGCATCAGCCGTCGCAGGTCAGACCCCAAACCGTCGCAGGTCCGGCAGCAAACCGTCGCAGGTCTGCAAAAATCGCGTCACCTGCGACGCAAATCGGCCACAGGAGCAAAAAAACGTCGCAGGTCCGGCAAAAAACACAGACCTGCGACACAAAACTCAATCACCTGCGACACTCCAACGCTGCACTCAGGCACCTCGGAGCGAAGCGACACGGGGGAGTTTGAGGGGAACGCCCCTCAATGAATTTAAAAAAAAGGTCGACGGCACAGTCGACCTTTTCTAGGACGATTTAGGGCTGTGGCCTAAATCGTCCCTTGCTCCAACATGGCGGTAGCAACCTTCATGAAGCCGGCAATGT
>JAFSPR010000067.1 GCA_017451395.1 Bacteroidales bacterium | reverse complement strand
GTGAGGCCTGGGAAACGGACTTCAAATATACCTTCCGCATTGCGATGGGCCTTGAAGACACAGAGCTTGCAATGGCCGTCACAGACTGGACGGAAACCAAAGAAATTATCATAGGCGACGAATGAGAAAAATAGCCTTCATACTGCTCATTGCGGCAATGGCTGCAGGATGCACAAAAAATAGCATAGACCGCCCCGAGGACCGGTCCATCTGTTTTGCGCCCGTTGCCGAAAAAGCAACCAAGGCCATAATCCAGGGGGCCACCTATCCCACCACGGAAGCCTTCACCGTAAGCGCTTACCATGAGGGGACATCGGCCTATTTTGAAAATCTCAGCGCCTCCTACAACTCTACACTTACCCTTTGGGAAACCGCCACGGCCGAATACTGGCCCCTTGCAGGTTCCCTCACCTTCAACGCCTACAGCCCTTCTTCGGCAAGCGGCGTCACAATTACCTCTGACGGCGTTACCGCCACGGGATATACAGTCCAAACCGCTACACAGATGACAACGGACCTCTGCTATGGCAGCTACACCGTTGCAGACTGCGCTTCCCACCCGGAATCCGTACCACTTCAGTTCTCTCATGCACTTACGCAGGTGGTATTCAGGGTAAAAGCAGCATCTTACTATGAAAACACCTCTCTCTCAATGACTTCCCTTTCCATGAGCGGAATTTGTTCCGTTGGTGATTTTACCGGAAGCGCCTGGGAGAATCAAAATACTGAATTCAATTATGACCTTCACGGCATAAGCACAGTTCTCACATACGACGGCACCACGCCGGTAACAACTGACGTATGCTCCTATCTTTTCGTACCCCAGACACTGGGCCCCAATGCGGCCATAAACGTCGGTTATAGCGTTGATTTTGGCGGAGGACGCACCTTGAACAATCCTCCTGTCACAGTCTCCATTACGGGCGGCACCATTACAGAATGGGTACCCGGAAAGAAGTACATCTATACCCTGAACATCGGCCTTGACAACGTCATCACCATTTCGGCCTCCACGGTTGGATGGAGCGACCAGGGCTACAACATCATTGTGGAGGAAAGCTGATATGAAAAATAACGTACTCACATACCTCCTCCTGAGTGCCGTCCTCATGGCATTCTCCTGCGCCAAACAGCCGCAGGATAACTCCTCAAATGAAACCGGCATCGTCTTTCAGGCCGAAGAAGGCACTATGTCCACCAAGGCTCTCCTTACGGACAAAGCGCTCAAGACCAATGGCAACCGCATCCATGTGCTGGATGTCCTCTCCGGCTTTACCGGCAGCGCCTCCTGGGCCGAAGGGAACCTTGTGACCGGCGGCCTCTATATCAACGACGATATCGTATATAACGGATCCGTCATCTGGGGCTATAACTCTGGCAACGTCTATCCCTGGACCACCGACGGCGGCCACCAGTTCTTCGGCTGGTACAGTTACGACCAGGCGCTTGACCTCACTGCCGATTCCTACTTCGGCACAACTCTTTCAAGCGGTTTTTCCGTGAGCGACCGCACCCTTTCCATCCCGGCCAAGGAGATGACTACTGACACTCCGCAGTTCGACCTTCTTTATGCCAACACCGGCTACTACATGATGCCCCGCACTTCCACGGACCCCGTACAGCTCACGATGCAGCATCTTTTCAGCGCCATAAGCGTAAGGCTCTACAACGAGTCCCAGGACCAGATTCTGGTTAAGAATGTCACAATTACCGGGCTCAAGAACAAGAAGAGCGCCGTGATTGACTTTGTAACCACACCGGCAACCACCACCCAAACCGCCACCAACGAGTTCCTGGACAACGCCCTGTACTACGCCCTGCCGGATGCCACCAAAACCCTGGTCTCCGGGGAGTCCTACGACCTCCTTGCCCGCGTCAAGAATACTTCCGTGGCCGAATACCG
>JAFSPR010000004.1 GCA_017451395.1 Bacteroidales bacterium | reverse complement strand
TCCCACAGCCTGCAGTGCCGGTGAACAAGCAAGCTTGCCCACCGTCCCTTCAGTCTGCGGGCCCCTCCCTCTTACGCGGCCGAGGGTGGCCACGGATTCGGGGATGTGTATCCCCTCCGGAATCTCTTCACAAACTATCCCTGTGGCACCGTTGTCGATGGCGGCCTGGATATAGGCGTGACCGTCACTTTCGTGGCCGCGTACGGCTATGAAAAGCGCTCCGGGAACAACCTTCCTGGAATCGGCCGTAATCAATGTGTAATCCCTATAGTTCATTTCTTGTCAGTCATTTCCGGCACTTTGGCGGTGGGGCGGAGCTCAGGGCGCCAGGTGTCATCCAGTGCGTAAATCTTGTCAACTATCTCCCTTACAGCCAGGGCGGGCTTGGTGCCGCCGTAGAAGTTGCGGTGGCTGGGGTAGGAGTACACCGTCACAAGGATGGTGTACTTGGGGTCATCGGCCGGGAAAAATCCCACGAAGGTGCCCTGGAACTTCTTCCTGCCCTGGGCATCCGAGTAGGGGTCCCTGCTGCCGCCGCGTTCATCGGCCGATAAGACCACACGCGCGGTGCCCGTCTTTCCGGCAACGGAGAGTTTTGCGCTCTTAAGCCTTGTGGCGGTACCGGTGTTCACAACGGCGCGAAGAGCGCGGGTGACGGTATCGGCCGTGGCAGGGGAGCAGATGCTTCCATTGAGGGCGCTGGGCTCGAATTTGCGGAGGACCTTGCCGTCCTTTTCGATGCTCTCCACAAGGTAAGGCTTCATCATGGTGCCCTTGTTGGCGATGCCGTTGTAGAAGGTTGCAATGTGGAGGGGAGTCACGCTTATGCTGTATCCGTAGGCAGTGGTGCCGAGGGTGGTTCTGGACCATGCGGGAGTGCCTGGACGGTTCACCACGGGGGTGCCAAGGCCGGGGATGTCAAAGTCGAAGGCTTCGCCAAGCCTGTAGGAATAGATGTGGTCGAACATCTCCTGGGGCTGCTTGCCGTAATAGGTTTCGGCCAGATACGTGAAGACGTAGTTTGATGAGATCTCAAAGCCGTGCATCACGCTGATGTCCCTCCGGCCCGTCTCCCTCTGGTAATCCAGAATATGGACGTCCTGGTTGTAGCCGCCAGGGACAAAGCCGTTATTGGTGGGGATGGTCTGCTCCAGAGTCTTCACATAGCCGTCTTCCACCAGGGAAAGGAGGGTGACCGTCTTCATAACGGAGCCCTGCTCCCCAACCTGGCGGAGAACCAGGTTCTCGCGCTCCCAGAGGGTGGTCTGGGGCGTTGAGCCGCGGGAAAGATTCACCATCGCGCGGATGGCGCCGGTCTTAGCCTCCATGATGATGCAGATGCCGGCGCGGACTTCGTCGTCGCCGTCAATCTGGGCGCGGAGGGCTTTATCGGCAATATCCTGGAAATCCACGTTGAGGGTGGTCCTGAGGTCGTTTCCGTCCTTTACCTGCACGGTGGTGGAGTCAAGGTCCCTTACCCAGGAACCGTCGTCCGTAACCCTTCTCCACTCGTACCCGTCCCTGCCGTGAAGTTCACTGTCAAAACTGTTTTCAAGGCCGATACGGTTCTGCTCCTTCACATAGCCGATCACCCTTCTTGCCAGGGAGTCATAGGGGTAGATGCGCTCCTGATGGGCCTCCACTATAAGGCCGCCGCGGTATGAGCCCTCCTTGTACAGGGGGAAAGTCTGGATGCGGCGGAGAGTTTCAAGGTCCACGTTCTTTCTTATGAGGAGGTACTTGGAGCCTTTCTCGCGTCCTTTAAGGATTGCATCGGCCCAGCCTTCCGCGCTCTTTTCGCGGAATTCTCCGGCAAGGGCCACCGCTAGCTGACGGGCCTTTGACTGCCACACGCGCTCCAGGCTGTCCTTTCCTGACTCCTTGTAGCTTTGCTTGAGCACGGTGCAGTCCATATGTAGGTCGTAGAGAGGGGCCGATATAGCCAGGGGCCTTCCGTCCGTTGCAAGGATGCGGCCGCGGACGGGGAGATCCACGTGCTTCTGGACAACCGGCCTGAAGAGGCCGATGACGCGGTCGTCAACGGTGTAGGAAGTCTGGATCTTGACAATCCAGATCACGATGGCCACTCCCAGTGCAAGGAACAGCAGGGACAGGAAGAACATAACCACGTGGATTCTGTCGCGGTTCTGGATGGTGTCCTGTATTTCGCTCTGCCTGGAGCTCATCTTTTCTTTATCACCGTTGCGGGTTCCTTCGGCATTGCGGCCTCGGAGCCCATTTTCTTAAGTCTTGTTTCTGTGGCCGATGCGCTTTTTATCTTCACCAGCGCGGCCTCGCTTTCTGTATGATGTATCCTCAGTTCCTCGATGGCGGCCTTGTTGGCGCCGGCGCGGGTGAGGGTCTTGTCCACTTTTAGGCTCAGCATAATGGAGAGCCACATGAGGAGGAACACGTACATCACGTGGATGTAGTATTTGTCGGCCCTTACTTTAAGGAGAAGGTCTCCGTTCCTGAGGGCCCTGTATGCGTTCCGCACGCTTAGCCAGAAGTTCTTTACGCTCATTGCTGGGCCCTCCTTTCTGCTACCCGGAGTTTGGCGCTGCGGGCGCGGGTGTTCTGCGCTATCTCTTCCTCGGCGGGGAGGATGGGTTTGCGGTTAACGGCTTCAAGAGGGGTATCGGCCCGTCCGAAAACGTCCTGCTGGAGGACACCTTCCACGTTGCCGGTCTTGATGAAATTCTTCACCATACGGTCCTCAAGGCTGTGGTAGGTTATTACCACCAGGCGGCCGCCGGGCCTGAGGCTCCTTGCGGCGCCTTCCAGGAACTTCTCCAGGGAACGCATCTCCCCGTTCACCTCAATGCGGAGGGCCTGGTAGATCTTTGCAAGGACCTTGTGCTCCGCGCCCTTCGGGAGGACCTTCGCCACTGCGCGGTCAAGGTCTCCGGTGGTTTCAATGGGGCGGGCCTCCGCGATGAGCCTTGCCACGTTACGGGCGCCGTCCACCTCTCCGTAGAGTTTCAGGATGCGCTCAAGGTCATCGGCCTCATAATTGTTCACAACATCTGCTGCGGTGAGCTTTGCACCCTGGTTCATACGCATGTCGAGGGGCGCCTCCTCATAGCGGAAACTGAATCCGCGCTCGGCGGTGTCAAACTGGTGGCTGGATACGCCCAGATCGGCCCGGATGCCGTCGAACACTCCGTGTTCTCCGCCATCCGGTTCGTCTGAGGGGGCGCTGCCCCCTATTATCCCCCGCCGCTCCGCGGGCCGCTCTGCAGAGCGGCTTGAGTCCTTCGATTCGGCCTTTCCCTCTTCAATGAGTACGTTTTGACCATCTTTTTGTGCTTGTTGGCCTGATTTTCCGGGTGTTGAGCACGTTTTTGTGGCGTTTTCGTGCTCATCGCGGCGAAGGCTTTCGGCGTAGTTCTCAATGAAGCGGAAGTTGTTGTGGATGAGGGTGAGGCGCGGATCCTTGAGGGCGCCGTTTATAGCGTCGATGTCACGATCGAAGGCGATGACTCTCCCGTCACCGGATAAGCGTGAAAGTATGGCAGCGGTGTGTCCACCGCCTCCGAAAGTGGCATCTGCGTATATTCCGTTGGGATTTGTGATGAGGGAGGAAACACTTTCCTCAAGCAGCACGGGGATATGATATTCTGACATTCCTGAGACCTCCCTTACTTCTTGGCGGAGAGTCTCTGAGCGGAAAGTTTGAACTGCTCGTCTGTCATCAGGGAGGCCTCATAGGTCTCCTTGGCCCAGATCTGAAGCTTGTAACCGATTCCGCCAAGTACTACTTCCCTTGTAATACCTGCCTTTTCAAGTAACTCCGCGGGGATGTTGAGCCTTCCCAGCTTGCCGTCCGGGACGATGGCGTACACACCCTCGTTGTACTTGGTCCAAAAGTTAGCGTCTTCAGTATTAAGTTCAGGGTCAAGGCCTTCCAGCACCTTGTCGCTCCTGCGAGCCCACTCCTCGTAGGCAAACAGGTCCAGACAGGGCTGCTGGACGTTTTTCTTGACGATGAGGGTCATATCCTCCAGGCCTTCTTTCACCATGGCGTCACGGAAGATGGCAGGGAACACGATACGTCCCTTGTCATCCACTTTGCCGCTGGCTTTGCCGAAGAATCTGACCATAAATTTCTATACTTTCACGCTTGGGTACAAAGGTAATGAAAATTTTCCATTTTCTACCATTTTCTTCCAAAATTTTCCACAATTTTCTTCCTGGGCGTTTTGCGTGGCCTGTGAGGGCAACGAAATGCACAAAAAAGGCCGATTCCGTGTGGGTCATTGACCAAACGGGCAACGAAATGCACAAAAATGGCCGATTTCGTGTGAATGGTTGCCCGGAGTAAGCGTAATAGCAACCTGTCCCTTATAGTTCTCCCCGTGCGGTGGAGGTTAAGTGCTTGGCGCACAGTGAGTTACGGCGTTGTTTGGGATTACCGGTAATCCCAAATACCAGTGCAACGGATTGATTGTGAATTAGTTAACTTCCACTGCGCGGATAGAACTACGACGCTGGAGCTTAAGTGGTTGACAGTGAGAGTATTATAAGAAATCAGGTGCACCGTGAAGTGCACCCGACGATGCGGAAGTGATTGTAAGTCAGCGAGTTATACGCCAGGAGGCTGGGGCTGAGTGGGGGCCGATCAGAGTTTGCCGCCGAAGGCGAGGTCTCCGGCGTCTCCTATGCCGGGGATGATGTAACTCTGGCTGGTGAGTTCCTCATCGATTGCGGCAACCCAGAGGGTGTATTCCTCCCCGAAGGTCTGGCAGAGGTGATCCACTGCGTAGCGGCTTGCAACCGGCACAACAAGGTGCACGCGGGAGGGGACGCCGCCTTCCTCGTGGAGTTTCTCAATGCCAACTTCCATGGAGGAGCCGGTGGCGAGGAGGGCATCGGCCAGTATGAGAGTCTTGCCCTCAAGGGAGGGGGTGGTGCAGTACTTTGCCTTCACCTTGAAATAGCCAAGTTTGCCGGTGCTTCTGTAGGCCGATAAGAACGCTGTCTCCGCGTGGTCGAAGAAGCGGAGCATACCCTCCTGGATGGGGAGGCCGGCACGGAGGATGGATGCGATAACAATCTGGGTATCAGGCGTTGAGACCTGAGCCACGCCAAGCGGGGTCACAACATCCTTCACTGAATAGTCCAGGGTTTTTGAGATCTCATACGCAAAGATTTCTCCTACGCGCTCAAGGTTGGTGCGGAAGCGGAGACTGTCTTTCTGGATGCGCGCGTCACGCAGCTCTGCGAGGAACGATCCCAGGACGGAATTGTTTTCCCCAATGTGGTTAACTTTCATGGCACAAGACTTGTTTCAAGCACAAATATAGAAAAATTCCTGAATTTTCACTACCTTTGTGAAGATGAAAACGCTGAGGCGCATACTCCTTGCCGTGGCCGCTGCTGCGCTCACCTGCCTGATGGCGGGCGGCTGCGGCGTGTCAAAGATCAAGGACATCAAACTTGTATCGGCCGGGGTGAAATACATAATCCCCACGTCCCTGCGCACCTTTGACGCGGTGCTGGAACTTGGCGTCGACAACCCCGCCATGACCTTCAACGTGAGCGGCATAGACGGCAGCATCCGTGTGGATGAAGTGCCTTTCGCAACGTTCACCGCCGGGGAATTGAGGGTGGAGGGGAAGCAGATCATCCGCTATGAACTTCCCTGCAGCATCGCCCTTGAGCCGGGCATTTCCCTCCTGGATGTGCTGAAACTCTCCACGCGTCGCTCCCTTGACGGCATTAAGGCCGATGTAAACCTCAACGTGGCCTCCAAGAACGGTACCCTCAAGGCACCCCTTTCCTACAAGAACCTGGATTTAGCAGAATTCTCAAAATGATGAAACGCATCCTTATCATACTAGTTTTATCGGCCCTGGCATCAATCGGCGCGGGGGCTCAGGACTCCCTCAACCTTGCAAGGATGGACTCCACCTATGTGGGTAAGAGCATCCTTTCCGTTATCGGCCCCGGGGCGGAAATCAACCAGACCACCCAGGTGCGGCAGGCACTCTACAATTACGTGAGTTCCAATGCCGGGAAAGCCGTCCAGGGGTACAGGATCCGCGTTTTTTATGACAATTCCCCCCAGGCCCGCGTCCGGTCGGAGAGCATAGCCGCATACCTTCGGGCTCAGTATCCGGAAACCGGCGTCTACCGCAGTTTCGAAACCCCCAACTACAAGGTTACCATAGGGGATTTCCGCACAAAGGACGAGGCCTTACGGATTTACAACGCCCTCAAGGGAACATATCCCACCGCTTATATAATTAAAGAGAACATCAACTTCCCCCGTTAATGGCCGCTTCTATCAAACAGGGAATGGAGCAGAAGCTCCAGCAGAAACTTTCACCGCTTCAGATTCAGACAATAAAACTGATAGAGATGCCGGTGCAGGCCTTGGAGCAGCACGTGAGGGAGGTTCTGGCCGATAACCCAGTTCTGGACGATTCCCCCCAGAAGAGTGACCAGGACCGTGAGGTTTCAATTTCTGAAGTGGAAGCCCAGGAGCAGAGCGGCGGGTCCATGGAAGAAAACTACGGTCCCCAGGACGACGACATCCCTTCCTACAACCTCCACGTTAATAACTGGGGAAAGGACGAGCGCCCGCAGTACAACACCTTCTCCGTCAAGCAGAGTTTTACCGGAAGCCTTGAGGAGCAACTTGGATACCGTAACCTTGACCCCCACCAGAGGGCCGTGGCAAGTTTTATAATAGGCTCGCTGGACGACGACGGCTACCTCCGCCGTGACATAGAGTCCCTGGTAGATGACCTTGCGTTCCGAGCGGGGATTGAATCATCGGCCGATGAAGTGGAGAAGATGCTTAAGGTGATCCAGGAGTTCGAGCCCTCCGGTGTTGGTGCGCGTGACCTAAGGGAATGCCTAATCATCCAACTTGAGGACAAAAAGCGCACGCCCTCCGTGGATAACGCCCTGAGGGTTCTCAAGGACCAGTTCGACGCCTTCAAGAACCGCCATTTCCAGAAGATAATGAGCCGGCTCCACCTCTCGGAAGACCAGATGAAGGCCGTTCTGGACGAGATAAAACGGCTAAATCCTTCCCCCGGCGGCCAGATAGACGATTCTTATGCCGATCAGGCCCAGCAGGTGGTCCCGGACTTCGTGCTGGAAATTGTGGACGGCAAGCCTCTTCTCACAATGCCGCGTTTCAACATCCCGGAACTCCGCATCAACCGGAAGTACTCTGAGATAATGGAAACGGGAAAATATTCTGAATCCAAGGCCGATAAAGAAGCCGCCACCTTCGTCAAGCAGAAAGTGGATTCCGCAAAGTGGTTCATAGAGGCCCTCCGCCAGAGGCAGAACACCCTCTACAGCACAATGTCGGCCATTCTGAACTACCAGAAGGAATACTTTGTGGACGGTGACGAGAGTTCCCTTAAGCCCATGGTCCTCAAGGACATAGCGGAAATCACGGGCTTCGATATATCCACCATATCCCGCGTTGTGAATAGCAAGTGGATAGAAACCCACTTTGGAATCTTCCCGCTAAAGTATTTCTTCTCCGAAGGCCTTGAAAACTCCGACGGCGAGGAAGTTTCCACCCGTGAGATCAAGAAGGCCCTCCGTGAAATGGTGGATAACGAAGACAAGCACAACCCCCTCACTGACGATGAACTGGTTGACGGCCTTTCAGCCAAGGGCTACAAGGTTGCCCGCCGCACCATCGCCAAATACCGCGCCCTCCTGGACATCCCCAAAGCCCGCCTCCGCAGGGAGTTGTAGCGTTACCCCCCTTCCCTTAATGCCAACGCGGTGCCCCTCCCATCCAGTAATGCCGATGCAGTGGGGCTTAGTTTGTTACTAATCAGCCACTTACAAAAGTGTTTGGGATTACCGGTAATCCTAAACAACTCTATAACCATTTGTGTTTCAGCTATTTAACCTCCACCGCATTCCTTCTCCGTTTTTTTTCGTACCTTTGTGCCCGATGAAAAAAGCATACATTGAGACATACGGGTGTCAGATGAACGTCAATGACACCGAAGTCATATTCGCAATCCTGGCAAAGGCCGGCTATGAGCGCACGGAAAGCATTGATGAGGCAAACCTCATTATGGCCAACACCTGCTCCATCCGTGACAATGCGGAGCAGCGCATCTGGGGCCGCATAGAGGTGTTCAACCAGCAGCGGAAATCCCGCCCCGGAGTACTTGTGGGCATTGTTGGCTGTATGGCAGAGCGCCTGAAGGACAAACTTCTGGACACCCGCAAGGTAGACCTTGTGGTGGGCCCGGACGCTTACCGCAGCCTCCCGCGCCTTCTTGAAGCCATCACTCCGGACAGCCCCCAGATGGACGTTCTCCTCTCCCGTGAGGAAACTTATGCCGATATTACCCCGGTTCGTACGGACAGGAACGGGATATCGGCCTTTATATCCATCATGCGCGGATGCAACAACGTTTGCTCCTACTGCGTGGTGCCGTATACCCGCGGGGCAGAGCGTTCCCGTGACGCCAATTCCATTGTCCGCGAGGCCTGCGACGTCTACAGCAAGGGCTACAAGGAAGTCACGCTCC
>JAFSPR010000066.1 GCA_017451395.1 Bacteroidales bacterium | reverse complement strand
TTTTCTGAATCGGCAATAATAAATTGAGATTTCTCGGCTGCGCTCGAAATGACAAAGGAAGCTAGTTGAAATCTACAACTTCCTAAAGAATTACTTGTTATTATGAAAAGTATTTGTAACTTTGCAAATGAAGGGGGGATAGTTGACCGGTCATCCGGCCCTGTCCCCTAAAACCTTCAAGTTCTAAAACCACCCCGCTGATGGGGTGGTTGTTTTTTGGGAGACACCCATTAAAAAGAAAAAAGCATCCAGATAGGATGCTTTAATTCTGCCCCAGAGATACGCAGTAGATGTCTACCTAACGGTGGGTCTTCGCTGGCGGGGACTTTCGCACAACCCGAATGGCCCGATCTTTAAAGCGGATTACTCTCCACTGCAAAGGTAATGCTTTTTTCTGAATCGGCAATAATAAATTGAGATTTCTCGGCTGCGCTCGAAATGACAAAGGCCCCCGCCAGTGGCGAGGGCCTATCGGCCTCCTAAGCCCCCTTCCCGAACTCCCAGGCCCTTATGGACTCAAGTTCGGCGTTTATCTCACGGCAGTCCATCACATCGTCCAGGGTGAAGAAGCGGTAATGCCTCTCGAGGTCGCTGCCTTCATACATCCCCTTGATAAGAGGGCTCTTGCAGGCAAGTAGGACGCACCTTCTGTGCATGGAGAGGAAACGGTAAAGAAGCGGGAGGGCCGGGAAATCGCACCGCGTTCCCTGCAGCCACAGATCATCCGAGCACCAGGCACACACCAAAGCGGCGTTCTCATACTCAAGGTAAGCCTCCCTTGGACGTCCAACGCTGAGGAAAAAGCGGGCCAGGGTCTCGTGAGCCCTGCTCCGTGCAAGGATCCACCCGATCTCGTTGTCATCATCCGGATAATGACCGTCCAGCCATTCAATCCTTTCACGATAAGGAAGGGAACATTCATTGATGAGGGATGGGATCATACGGAGCTGGCCATTCTCAGTCCAGGCAACGAGAGTGTACTTTTTGTTACTCATAAAACACAACAATATTTGAAAGAACTTCACCGGATACCCGGCCCCGCGAGGGTACAATACCCCCTGAGCACTGCTCTCAGGGCCTTCGCCCGGCTTGTTGTGTTTGGGAATTCGGATGCAAATATACGGAAAAGATCCGGTTCTGCAAGGGGGAGCACAGATTAACTGTGGGTAAGGCCTGCGATTACCGCAGCGGAAAAACCGGCGTCTTCCATAGCATTGAGCCCGCGGACAGTTATGCCGCCGGGAGTGGTGACGCGGTCAATCTCGGCCTCGGGGTGAGTGCCGTGGGCAGTGGCAAGGTCAACAGCACCTCTCATAGTCTGGTATACGGCTTCAAGGGCTTCCTGGGGATATAACCCCAACTGAACCCCACCTTCCATAGCGGCGCGGGCATAACGCAGCGCAAAAGCAGTTCCGCAGGAAGCCACCATCATTCCGGCATTGAGACGGCGCTCATCCACTATCCTGGTTTGACCGACGGTATTGAAAAGGGAAGACACCAGAGAATCGGCCTCCCCTGTTATGGCGGAAGCGAAAGTCATACTTTCCCCTATCTCCGCCGCAAGGTTAGGAATTACGGTATAGGCGGCGCTCACGCCGGAACCAAGCAGCCAGTCAGACATCTGGGATGAGGGAATTCCGGCGGCAAGGGACAGAAGAACCTTGCCGGAAAGTGCCGGGAAAATCCCCTCCAGAACCTTCTGGACAAGCCAAGGCTTGACACCAAGGATAATAGTGTCGGCCCAAGTGGCGGCACTCAGATTATCCAGGGTGACGGATATGCCAAGTGAGGAGTATTTCTGAAGGGTTTCGGAGTGAGCCGTGGTAACTGTAAGAGAGACATCCTTTCCAAAGCGATGAAGCCCCAGGGCTACCGCCCCGCCCATATTTCCGGCTCCGATTATGGCAATCTTGTTCATATTAAGCACTTAATTAGTTTCTTTGGGACCTCTGTTCACTCGCAAATATACTGAAAAAATGCGGAACGGTCCACGCCAAAAATGAGGAACGGGACTTTCCCATATTGCCCTTCCCTTTTTGTCATTCCCTAAATGAGATTTCTCGGCTTCGTTAGAAATGAGAGGTCCAGCCAGAGTGGATATCGGAAGTAAGGGCGGAGCGGATGTTTGCGATGGCTACTTCCGGCTGGAGGGCAAGAGGCAGCGGCATCTCAAGCGGAGTTACTTCAATGAGGCGGCTGAAGCCGGCTTCAAGAAGTTCTGCTTTGGCTTCTATCCGGCCGGAAATCAGGGTGACGGGGATGCCACCGGCGCGGCGGAGAACGCCCATGGGAACCTTGCCGTGAAGGGTCTGGAGGTCGGATCTGCCTTCGCCTGTGATTATGAGATCGGCCCCTTGAATGCGTTCATCAAAGCGGACCAGGTCTAGGATACGGTCAATTCCGGAGGAGACAGTTGCACCAAACCAGCCGGCAAGCGCGCCGCCAACGCCGCCCGCGGCTCCGGCCCCGGGGACAGTTGTGATGTCCCTGCCGGTTTCCTTTTGGATTCTTTGGGCAATTTGGGTGAGACGGTGCTCAAGGATGTCTATATCGGCCCCCGTTGCGCCCTTCTGAGGGGCAAAGACACGCGCGGCGCCGTCCTTTCCGGTGAAGGGATTGTCAACGTCTGAGAGAAGTTCTATCTTTGCTCCTTTGAGCGCTTCGCGGATGCCGGGGACAGTCATCATTCCTTCCCCGCCGTCGCAGGTGGCGGTGCCTCCAAGGCCTATAATAAGGTGGTCTGCGCCGTTTTTCCTTGCAGCCATGAGGAGTTCCCCCACTCCCCTTGTGCTGGCTTTGAGGGGGCTCAGTTCCTCTTTACGGAGGAGTTTCATCCCGCAGGCCTCGGCCACTTCAATTATTGCAGTGTCCCCTTTGACAGCGTATTTTGCCTGCACCTTCCTTCCAAGGGGATCCGTGACTGTGGCGGTTAGGATCTTTCCGCCAATGGCCTCCGAGAGTATTTCCACCGTGCCCTCTCCGCCATCGGCCAGAGGAATTGTAATTATTTCGGCGTCGGGGAACGATTCCCCTATTGCCTCACTGATGGCCCCTGCCACCTCCTTTGCGGTGAGGCAGCCCTTGTAAGAGTCCGGTGCTACGATGATCTTCATTGATTGCCTTCAGGGAGGTAGATGTCCAGGGTCTTGATTATGGAAAGGATGGTCTGGTAGAACATCACGTTGGAACCGCGGAGGGTGGTCCAGTGGTCTTCTGAGGCGTTTCCGCGAAGGAATTTGTCCGTGTAGATGGTCCCGAAGTTACCAATGCACACCTCCACCTCCCCTTTGGGATTAACCCTCAGGGCCCTTATGGGCTTGGTTTCCGTGTAGCCCTTGGCCTTATCGAAAACAAGGGCCTTGATGTCCTGCTTTTCCTGGCGGTTGTTGGTGGTATTGATGAAGCCTCCGGCGCCCTTAATGATGTCACGGATGGCATCGTGGAGGGCATTGGCAGCGTTAAGGTACTGGTTGGAGAGAGTCAGAAGTTCGGTATTCATAGTTTGCTATTCTACTGGACCGGAATCGGTCATGAAACTACTTGATTTCCACGGGGTCCCAGCCAAAGTCCTGGTAATACTTGGCGGGGATGCCCTCTGAGGCTACGAATGCCGCGATGGCGGCTTCCCTGTCGGCCTTCTTTACCTTTTCGTCGGAAAGGCGCGCGAGGAAAAGGTCATAGAGATCCCCGAAGATTCCCTTTGCGGTGGGCTGGAAGGTAGAGCCGTCTCCTACTTCGTCAAAGGCGGTGACGGAGAAGGAGCCGTCATCGGCCTTGGAAATGTGCATCAGGCCGGGATGGCTGCCGCCGGAGATGCACTTAAGCACCTCTCCTTCAAGGTTGTAGTTCTCTACGCGGAAATCGCCCCACACCTTTATGTCGGAGGGATCCGATTCATCCGTTGCCACTATGCTGGCGTAAGGGATGCAGTACATTCCCGGGGCGTAGTTCTTCCCTATCTCCCTCATATAAGCGTCAATGGCTTTGGCCGTTGAAGCGGTTGTGAGGGCGTTCTGGCTGTTGTCCTGGAACTTGTAGGCTGTGATCTTGCCGCCTTCCACCTTTACGTCAGTGACGCCGGGGTTGCCGAGGTCGGAGTAGGTTACGCGGTACCAGCCTTCCCCAAGCGGCTCAATGGATTCCACCGTTGAGACGTCTGACGGGCCGTCCTGGAAGCTTGTGCGGAAATACCAGAATGAGTATGTCTCATCATAATCCGCTTCCCAGAGGGAGTTAAGGATTTCCGTGGAAACGGAACTCTTAAGGTAATCGTCGGTCATGGGCTTGTTACCAAGGACGTGCTCATAGAAGTCAGTTACAAAGGCGATGTCTTTCTTCTGACTGTTCTGGGTGCAGGAGATGATGGCAAGCGCTACCGCTGCAATGATAAGGATACGTTTCATATGGTTGTGGTGTGCTAATTCAGGATTTTTAGGAGGGCCTGTTCAATGACCTTGTAGCCGGAATAGGAGGGATGGATGGTGTCCGGGGAGAGGTCAGTTCTTGGGGCGCCGTTTTCATCGGCCATAATTACCTCAAGGTCTATGAGGCGGAAGCCGCTCTTTGCCGCGTATTCTCGGATTTTGGCGCTGAGGGATGCAACTTCTTCGCGGGTGCCGGTGATGGCAGGACGCCAGCCTATGTGGCCTGCGGGAACAACCGTGGCAAGCACGGGGATTATGCCGTGGGCTACGGCAAGTTCACACATTGAGGCGATGTTTCCAAGGATATTGTCCAGGGAGATATAGCCGGCGTTACGGGCTATGTCGTTGATGCCACCGATTATAACCACGTATTTGGGACTGTGGTCCAGGACGTCCCTGCGGAAACGGACGAGCATCTGGGAGGTGACCTGTCCGCTGATTCCCCTTCCAAGGATGTTGTTCTCCTTGAAGAAATCAGGATCCGCGGCTGCCCAGCCTGCCGTGATGGAGTCTCCCATAATCACTGCAAGGGGCCTGCAGTCCCCTGCCGCCTCATTCTGCGCAGCATAGGCGCCAAACTGTGCCCAGTCATAGGACGGCACTTCTTCCTGCGCCAACGCTTTTGGCGCTGCCATAAGGATGGCAAAAAGAAATATGGTAATCTTGGTTTTCATTATTTGGGGCCATTTTCCTACAAATATACTAAATATACTGAAATAGTGGAAATTGGCCCGCCGGTACGGGTGGAGGTTAAGTTGCTGAAACACAAAAAGTTACGCAAGCGTTTGGGATTACCGGTAATCCCAAATAACTCTATAATCAACTGTAAATCAACACATTAAGCCACACTGCATCGGCATTACCGGCATGGCACCGCATCGGCATTACCGGCAGGGCTACCCTCTGCGACGGACAACGCCCACGTAGATGAGGAGCACTATGTTCATCATCAGGGAGTAGAGGATGGCGGGGATGGCCATCTCTTCGTTGGCAAAGATGAAGGGGCTGGAGGCAATGGCTATTGCCTGGGCTGCGTTCTGCATACCTACTTCAATCACCACGGTGCGGCGCTGGGCGGAGTCCGTTCTCACAAGGCGTGAAAGGAGCGAGGAGCAGGTTATGGCCACAAGGATAAGGGCGGTCACGCAGAGCCCAAGGATTCCGATGTTGTCCAGGATGGTGCGGTGGTGCTGGATGTAGAATATTGTAATGAGGACCAGAAGGAGCGGGAAGGCAAGTTTACTCAGGACCTTATCAGTTTTTTCAGCGGCATTTGGGAAGGCATAGTGAAGGCCTATTCCAAGGAGCACGGGAACCAGCATCATAACAAGGTTCTGCTTGATGAGATTGCCCACGGGAAGGCTAATACCCACGCTCTCCCCCACTATGCGGGTAGCGGCGCCCATAATTACGGGGATTGTGAAGAGCGTGATGATGCTGCTGAGGGCCGTGAGAGTGACGGAAAGCGCCACGTCACCCTTGGCTAGCTTGGAGAACACATTGGATGAACTGCCGCCGGGACAGCACGCAATAAGGATGAGTCCAATGAAGAACACAGGGGTGAGTTTGAAAGCGGTGGCAAGTCCAAGCGCAATGAGCGGAAGAAGGACAAGTTGCCCGAAAAGCGCAATTACAATGGGCCAGGGGCGGGTTACAACCCTTCCGAAGTCTTCAAACCTGAGCGTAAGCCCAAGGTCGAACATTAAAAGTGCAAGTATAGGCAGTACAATCCAAATAGCCATATTCTGATCTGTTTATAGGTTGTTAAGTTGTGATGCATTTTTAACTGTATGATCTCAGCTTGCTTGACTCAATATGCGCCCGCGTTTGGCGGCAAGGTTTTCCGGGAGCGTTTTCCGTTCCCAGGCCTTGACGTCTGCAATGCGGTTGTGCTCAAGC
>JAFSPR010000065.1 GCA_017451395.1 Bacteroidales bacterium | reverse complement strand
CTTTACAAAGATACGCAATTTTTGGCAGCCGCGGCCACCGCAGGGCAACGAGACGTACAAAAAAGGCCGATTTCGTGCGTTTCGTTGCCCATTTGGTCAATGAAATGCACAAAAGTGGCCGTTTTCGTGTAAATCGTTGCCCGGCGCAACAGATTATGCGTAGAGTTCCCGGAGGACGGAGAGGGATTTTACGCGGATGGGCTGGTCCGTGTGGTACTCAAGGTATTTGAGAATGCTCTCGCAGAGGGAACTGCGCACCGGGCCTGTGAGCGGAACCAGCATTGATTCCGAGAAACTGTCCTGAAGCATCTGGCGCATTTCTAACGCGTGCTCCTGCACGAACGGCGCTATGTCCTGGAAGGTGGGCCTGAAGCCAAGGGCTCCGGCAAGTTCCAGGAGGAAGCGGACGTGGTAGTTGGAAAAATCTGCCTCAAGGGCATTGAGGGCGAGGATGCTTCCCACACACCACTCGTAGAGTCCGTCCTCAACGGCGCCTTCCCGGATGGTGCGGAAAAGGACCTCGGAGAGGAAGAGCGTCATTGTGTTCTTGTGGATGTTGCCCCGGATTCCGGCAAGGGAATCGAGGGCGTGGATGCCCTTCAGTGACCATAGGTCGCTCCTTGGGTTTTCCACTACATCGGCCTCAAGGATATTGAGGGGAAGGAACAGCGCCGCGGCGGTCTTTTTGCCGGGCCGCACTATGAATCCCCGCCTGCCATACTCCCTTGAGAGGGTGTGCACTACAAGCGCCCCCTCCTTTACCTTGGTGGTTGCAAGGACTATGAATTCCAGGCTATTCATTAAGGAATGCAGCCATAGCCCTCAGCGCGTTTCCGCGGTGCGAGATTGCGTTTTTCTCATCTTCCGTGAGTTCCGCAGCGGTAACGTCACGGCCTTCCGGGATAAAGATGGGGTCATAGCCAAAACCGCCGTTTCCGTATAGTTTACGGCCGATTTTCCCTTCCATACATCCGTCAAAGAAATGCTTCTTCCCGCCGATGATAAGGGTTACGCAGGTACGGAAACGGGCCTTCCTTGTGGCGTGGGGCGTTTCAATTCCTAACTCCCTTGCAAACGACGCCTCCATCTCACGACGCGCCATTTCAAGGAGGAGTTTTGCAATATTGGCCGATGGATTCTTTTCAGGGCCCGCATAGCGTGCAGTCTCCACGCCGGGAGCGCCGCCAAGGATGTCAACCTCCAGGCCGGAGTCGTCGGCAAAACAGTCAAGGCCGGTTTTCTGATATATGTAGTCGGCCTTCTGCTGGGAGTTGGCCCTGAGGGTATTACCTGTTTCGGGAATGTCTTCCGTGATGCCAAGTTCCGCCGGGGTTACAATTTCGAAACCCTTTCCCAGAATCTCCGATGCTTCACGGACTTTATGTATATTGTTGGTTGCAAAAACTAATTTCATATTCATACACTAATCTAACCGGCCGCAAAGATAGCACTATTTTTGCTATCTTTGCCTAACGATATGAAACGAATTGCTATTATCTTGGCGGCAGCGGCCTTTTTATCGGCCCCCGCTTATGCCCAGTCAAGTCAGTTTACGCTGGGTAAATGGGTAGAAGTCCATAATGCCATCCTTAAGGAACTTAACCGTTCCTACGTAGATTCTCTGGAGGTGGGACGCATTGAGCGCGCCGCCGTGGACGCCATGCTGGATGCGCTGGATCCATATACCGTGTATGTTCCGGAAGAGGAGCAGGAAAACTTCCAGATGATGCTCACAAGCGCCTACGGGGGCATCGGGGCCATCATTTATAAGCCGGACATCAACGGCAATGTCATTATCAACGAGCCCTATGAAGGCTCTCCCGCGGCACGCGCCGGCCTTCGGTGCGGAGATGAGATTGAACTCATAGACGGTGTCACCACCCACGGCCTTGAAAGCGGGGAGTGCACGGAAAAGATGCGCGGGAAACCCGGAACGGACGTAGTTTTCCACGTAAAGAAAGTAAGCGGAGAGATGGTGGACGTAACCGTACGCCGTGAACGCATTGTGCTTCCTTCCATTGAATATGTGGGGATGCTCAATGATGCCGATGGCTACGTTATGATGTCAAAGTTCACGGAAGGCGTAGGCCAGGGCATCCGTGACGCCGTCCTAAAACTGAAAAAACAGGGGATGAAGCGCCTTGTGCTGGACCTCAGGGGTAACGGCGGCGGTATGCTGTCGGAGGCCGTGAACATTGTTTCCCTCTTTGTCCCCAAAGGATCAGTGGTGGTTACCGCAAAGGGCCGCTCCGGCGGGGAAACGTCCTACAAGACGTCCTCTGAGCCAATTGATACCAAACTCCCCATTGTGGTGCTGGTGGATTCCGGAAGCGCATCGGCCTCGGAAATAGTGTCCGGAGCGCTCCAGGACTACGACAGGGCCACAATTATCGGCACGCGTACATATGGAAAGGGCCTTGTCCAGAGCATACGCCCGCTGCCGTACGACGGCCAGCTTAAGGTTACAACTTCTAAATATTACACTCCTTCCGGAAGGTGCGTCCAGGCCATTGACTACTCCCACCGCAATGAGGACGGTTCCGTGGGACATATCCCGGATTCCCTTACCCATGAGTTCAAGACCGTGGGCGGCCGAATTGTCCGCGACGGCGGCGGAATCACCCCGGACTTCGAAGTGAAGCCCCACCGCTACTCCCGCCTCACCTACTCCCTGGTGCTTGGCGGCATTGTGGATCAGTACGCAATGAAATATGTCCGTGAGCACAAGTCAATTCCGGCGGTGGACGATTTCCATTTCACGGATTATGAAGACTATGTGGCCTTTGCCCGTGACAAGGAATTCGATTACCGCTCCAGCGCCCGCGCCATGTTCGACGAGATGAAAAAGACCCTGGAGGAAGACGGTCTGGCCACGGCTATGGAGCCCCAGTTGGAAGCCCTTGAGAAGTCCCTGGAGATGGATAAGGACACGTTCCTCCGTCTCAAGAAGGATGAAATCATACCCTTCATCGAGGAAGAGATAGTGGTCCGCTACTACTTCCAGCAGGCCGGCATCAAGGTGCGTCTCCGCTACGACGAGCAGCTTCACCAGGCCCTTCTGAAGCCCTCAATCTAAAACCACCCTTCGGCGTAATGCCGATGTGGGCAACGATTTACACGAAAACGGCCATTTTTGTGCATTTCATTGACCAAATGGGCAACGAAACGCACGAAATCGGCCTTTTTTGTACGTCTCGTTGCCCTGCGGTGGCCGCGGCTGCCAAAAATTGCGTATCTTTACGGAAAATTTGGCGCAATGATTCCGGAAAACACCATCTCCGAGGCCCTGAAGAGCCTTTTCAGCAATATTGAATTCCAGAAGGAGCCCGCTGGGCTGTATGACCCCCTGCGGTATATGATTGAAATCGGCGGAAAGCGCATAAGGCCCCGCCTGTGCCTTACCACGTACGGTATATTTGCCGATGAACTGGGCCCGCACATCCTTGAACCCGCTGCCGGCCTGGAGGTTTTCCACACCTTCACCCTCATCCACGACGACATTATGGACCGCAGCCCACTCCGTCGCGGTCACTCCACCGTGTGGAAGAAGTGGAACGAGGATACGGCAATCCTCAGCGGTGACGTGATGTGCATCGATGCATACAAGCGTATTGCGGAGGCTCCTGCCGCGGTTCTTCCGGAAACCCTCAGACTTTTCTCAAAAACGGCCTCCGAGGTATGTGACGGCCAGCAGATGGATATGGATTTCGAGCGCCGTGACAACGTCCCTATGAAGGAGTATATGACAATGATCGGCCTTAAGACCGGCGTTCTCATAGCCTGCGCCGCCCAAATGGGCGCCCTCATTGCCGGGGCCGACAAATGGAGCCAGGAGTGCCTCTACGAGTACGGCTATTACCTTGGTCTGGCGTTCCAAGTGGCCGACGATTACCTTGACGCCTATGGCGATGAAAAAGTCTTTGGTAAGCCAATCGGCGGGGACATCCTCAACTGCAAGAAGAGTTGGCTCACCATAAGGGCTCAGGAAAAGGGCGCCGAGGGCATAATAGATGCCCTGAACGCCCCCGCGGAAACCCCGGATGAAAAGGCCACCAAGATAGCCCGCGTGAAAGCCCTCTACGATAGCGTGGGCGTGGCTGAAGATGCCCGCAAGGCAATCGGAGACCTAAGCACCCGCGCCATCTTCAAAGGCACCGACGCCCGTATGGGGGCCGATGGCCATGAGGCTCTCAAAGCCTTTGCAAACAGCCTTGTAGGCCGTACGGTCTAACCCTTCCCCTTTTGGTTCTCCACTGTTGCAAATATGAAAAATAGTGATTACATTTGCAAAAATGTTATCACTATGGAAAATGTAATCAGGGAGCAAACGGTTATTCGGTTCAGAAAGGACATCCTGAACCGCGCCAGGTTCAAGGCCAAACAAAACAATATGTCCCTCAATTCTTATCTTGAAGAGGTTGTGGCAGAAGCAGTTAAGCCTGTTATTCCAAAACTGCCCAAGGACTTTAAGATAGACCCTCAAATACACGCTTTGAGCGGGATTATTCCTGCTCCAACACCGGAACAATTGGCGGCGGATGACCGCCTGGCTTATATTTTAGGGAAGGGAGGAGAATAGATATGAAAATATATATTGATACCAACGTCCTTCTTGACTGGATAATCGGGGGGCGTCCACTTAAACAGCAGTCTGAAGCAATTCTGTCGGCCGCAAAGAGCAAGGCTTTCAAACTGCTGGTTTCAACTCAAAGTATAATTGATGCTCATTACTCTGCCAGAAAGATTGGTGTCGATTATGATTCTTTTGTGAAATATCTGAATCAACTGCTCTTGTTTGCAGAGATTAAAGCCATAGATTGGATTGATCTCAGCTGGGCAATGACTTATCATTCCGAAGATTTGGAAGATGGTGCACAGTATGCCAGCGCATACAATGCTTCGTGTGATTTTTTCATCACCGGAGACAAAAAACTGCTGCTTAAAAACGGAGAGTATAACCCTATGAAGGTTATATCTCCGGAAGATTTTGTGGCCCAGATGATGGCATCCTCCTAAACCCAGATGTACACTTTGTCGCCGCGGTGGGGGTGGAGGCGGCTGTTCTCTGGATCTGGATCCACGTGGTCTTCCGGCATACTGTCCAGCGGAACGGCAACTGAGCAGCGGCAGCCCTGGGGGGCTACATCCGCGGGCTCATAATCCACGCGGAGGTCATCGGCCTTGAATTCAATTATTCCGGTTGTGTTGCCTATGATAAGCATTTCGCAGCCCTTGGGAAGGTCACGCGTTTCCACCTGGATTTCCGCTACGCCAATGCGGCCAAACCAATTGGTGACTTTCCCTATATAAACCTTGTTACGGGTGGCCTGGGAGCCATAAACTGCGCTCCATTCACCCATCTTTGCGCCAAGATAATAGCCATCCCAGAAGCCGCGGTTGAACACCGTTGCAAGGCGGTCTTTGTAGGAGGCGCCAAGCTCGGGGGTATATGTGCCGTCGGCAACGGCATTGGCCGCTTCCCTATAACAACTTACCGTGGTTTTCACGTAGTCTGCGCTGCGGGCGCGGCCTTCAATCTTGAAAACCTTCACGCCGGCCTCCACGAATTTATCCAGAAAGTCTATGGTACAGAGGTCCTTGGGGGACATAAGGTACTTGTTGTCCACGTTTACCTCAAAGCCGGTTTCGTAGTCCGTGAGAAGATATCCCCGGCGGCAGGGCTGCAGGCAGGCTCCGCGGTTTGCGCTGGCCCCGTATGCGCTCAGGGACATATAGCACTTGCCGGAAACGGCCATGCAGAACGCTCCGTGGGCAAACATCTCAATGCGCACAGGCTTCCCTGAAGGGCCGCATATATTCTCTTTGATAATGGCCTCATGTATGGCCTTTACCTGCCCCAGATTCAGTTCACGGGCCAGCACCACAACGTCGGCAAACTGGGCGTAGAACCTCAGCGCCTCTATGTTGGAAATGCTAAGCTGGGTGGAAATATGCACCTCCAGGCCAATCTTTCGGCAATAAAGGATGCAAGCCATGTCGGAGGCGATGATGGCGTCCACCCCGGCGGCCTTTGCGGCGTCAAGCGTCTCATAAGCCGGCTGCAAATCCTCCCCGTAGAGGGTGATATTCAGCGTCATGTATGCCTTCACGCCATATTCACGGCACACGCGCATGATCTCCGGGAGATCCTCGCGGCTGAAGTTATTGGCCGAATGCGACCTCATATTAAGATGGCCGATCCCAAAATAAACGGAGTCCGCTCCGCCCTGGATAGCGGCCAAAAGGCAGCCGAAATTCCCGGCCGGCGCCATTATTTCCAGTTCCTTCCTGTCCATAGCGCTGCAAAGATACTCATTTTTCGGCAGTCACTGCTTCCTGCCGGGCAATGAGACACGCAAAAATGGCCGAAAACGTGTTATTCACTGCCCATTTGGGCAACGAATCACACAAAAACGGCCAAAAGCGTGTTAACAATTGCCCCGCACTGGAACATTGCCGCCCACGCTCCAGCGTAATGCCGTGGCGGTGGAGGTTAAGTGGCAGATTATTAGGCGCTTACCGGATTCTTTGGGAAAACCAGTAATCCCAAACGGTCCTGTAATGTGTTGTAAATCAGATGTTTAAACTCCACCGCGTCGGCATTACGCCAAGGGGTGTAGGGCTACAGCGCCAGGGAGCCGGTGCGGTAGAAGTGGACCAGGGCGGTCTGGAAGAGGTATTCGCAGGAGGCCTGGACAAGGTCCGACTCCGCCTTCATCATACGGTTACGGGCGTCGGAGAACTCCGTGAGGGTAGCGGCGCCGGCCTCATAGCGGGCCTCCATCAGCGTGAAGGCGTCCTTTGCGGCGGCGCTGGCTTCCAGCGAAGCGTCATATTTGGCCTGGGCCGCAACTGCACCGTTCCAGGCCTGGTAAATTTCCTTGTAAAGTCCCTGCTGGGCGCGGCGAAGTTGCACCCTCTGGGCTTCCTGCTGGATTTTGGCCGATCTTACCTGATTCCTCACCTGGAACCTGTTGAAGATGGGGATGTTGAGGGAGAGTCCCACATACTGTGAGAAGTTGGCTCCCAGTTGGTTCCAGAACCCGGCGGTGGGGAAGGTGGAATAGTAGTTTGTCCCAAGCCCCGCGTTCAGCGAAAGGGAAGGGTAGTACCCGCTCTTTGCAATCTCGATGGAGTGTTCAGTCCCTTTCAGGCGCAGTTCCTCGGCCTTGATGGAAGGACGCTCCATAACGGCATCGGCATAGATGTCGTCCGGATGTCCCAGAGATACGTCTGTGGGAGGGGCGGGGGAGGTCCTCACAATTGAAAAGCCGTCCCAGGAGGGGAGTTCCAGAAGCTGCGCAAGGTCAAGGATGGCTGCACGGACGTTGTTCTTTGCCTGCACCAGGGTAACCCTGCTCTGGGCAAGGGATGCCTTCTGCTGGGAAAGCTGGGCCTTTGAGCTCTTTCCAACGCCCATCATTCCGGAAAGGCGCTCCACCTGCAGGGAATCAATGGTTACCTGCTGCTCCGCGACATCCTCTATCTCCAGATTGTAGATTATCTGGACGTATGCCTTTGCGACGGCCACGCGGATATCCTCGCGGGCCTTTTCAAGGTCCTCCGTGGCGGCGTCCAGGTTAAGACGTGCCAGTTTTATGCGGTTGGGAGTTGCCAGTCCGTCAAAAAGGTTCATGGAAGTGCCCACGGAAATTCCCGTGGTGCTGCTGTTGCCGTATTCGTAGGTGTTGTTCCCGCCAAGGCCTCGGCCGAAGTTCAGATTCTCGCTCACCTGGGCGTTGAGGTTTGGCAGCCATGACCTTTCTGCGGTGTTCTTGTCCACGTCCTTCGACTGATGGGAAAGTTCCTGCTGAACCACCGTAAGGTTATGCTCCAGGGCCCAGTCCATACACTCCTGAAGGCTCCAGGGGTGTGAAAGGTCCGGAAGGGAATCGGCCGGCTGCTGGACGGCTGTAATTGCAAGTGCCAGTAATAATGCTTTCATAGGCTACTGCTGATTCTTCTTGATTATAATCTGGGCTCCGCGCACCTTGTCTCCGGCTTTGATGCCTTCCTTCACCTCAATGTTGATTCCGTCTGAAAGGCCCGTCTCAACATCGCGGCGTACGTAAGTATCGGCCTCCTTGAGCATCACATAAGTCTTTTCCCCTTCAAACTGGATGGCCGATTCAGGAAGCATCACCACGTCATCGGCCTTGTCAAGCACTATCTCGGCGTTGGCGCTGTAGCCGGAGCGGATGGTCACCCCGGAAGGGATTTTGACGGAAGCCTTTATCTCGAACTGGTTGGCGCCGTTGTTGACGGTGGCTTTTGGGGAGATGTACTCCAGCACTGCGTCGAAGGAAAGGTCCTGAAGGGCGCCTACGGATATCTTCACGGGCATTCCGGTGGAAAGGCGTCCCACCTCGGTCTCGTCAATGTTGCCGTCAAAGATGAGGTCGTCCATATCGGCCACGGTGGCAATTGTGGTACCGTCGTTGAAGGTGTTTGACTGCGTGACGGAGTTACCAACCTTTACCGGAACGTCCAGGATGAGCCCGGAGATGGTGGAGCGCACAAGGGTGGAACTTCCGCTTGCATTGGCCGATGAAACGCCGTCCCTGATAATCTCCAGGGCCTCTTTTGCGCCTGCGAGTTCCTCCTTGGCCTGGTTGTAGGCCTGGAGCACTTTCTCGTATTCGTCGGCGCTTACAAGTTCCTTGTCATAGAGGGCCTTCTCACGGGTGTAGTTGGTCTTGGCCTGGTTCAGGTTAACCTCCGCAAGGCGCACGCGGCTCTGGGCGCTGCTGAGTTGGCCCATATCGGGTATAACCTTCACCTTGGCTATTATCTCGTCCTTCTTCACTGTCTGGCCCGCTTCCTTGTAAAGTTCGGAGATGATGCCGCTTATCTGGGGCTTGATGTTAACCTCGTCGCGGGGCTGGATCTTACCTGTGACAACCGTTGAGCGGACAATGTCCCCAACCGTTGCCTCCTGCTCCTCGTAGAGGGCCTCCTTTGGCCGTGAACGCTGGAAAAGGTACACGAATGTGCCTGCAAACACCACTACGGCCAGGAAAATCATAAAGTACTTACCAAACTTTTTCATATCTGTTATCTGTTATTATTCATCTCTCATTGCATCTACGGGCTTGATGGCCATTGCGCGCAGTGACGGCGCCAGGCCGGCAAGTGATCCAAGTACTGAAAGCAGCAGGGCTGCGAGGAGCGCCACGCCGAAGGACACCTGGAAGGTGGCTTTCAGGATGCCGTCCTCCGTCATTCCAAGTTCAAGGCCCGCCAGCACAAGGACGCTGGCAACGATTCCCATCATTCCGGCAACCAGGGTGAGCACGATGCTCTCCGCAATGATCTGCCACAGGATCTGGTTGGGCGTTGCGCCGATAGCGCGGCGTATGCCTATTTCCGTGGTGCGCTCCTTGACGGACACCATCATAATGTTTGAAACGCCGATCGCTCCGGCAAGGAGCGTCCCAAGGCCGATCAGCCATACCAGGAAGTTGATTCCCTTGAACAGGTTGTCAATTATGCCGAAGAGTACCTGGGTGTTTATCATATACATCGCCTGCTCGTCGTCCGGGTGGACATAGTGGTTACGGGCGATGATGGCGCGGATACGGGGGATAAGATCGGCCATCTGGACGCCCTCCTTGGCCGTGAAGCACAGAAGTTGGATCTCGTTGCCGAAATTGTAGGTGCGTGACATCGTGGACATAGGGATGGTGAGCGCTTCATCGGCCCTTCCGTTCACGTTCATATTGCCCTCGTTGTAGTCTACGCCCACAACCTGGTAATATACGCCGTCCATCACCACCTTCTTGCCGCTGGGATCCCCGCCTTCCGGGAAGAGTGTCTTGTAGACTTTCTTTCCTATGACGCACACCTTCTTGTCCTCCTGGATGTCCATCCAGTTTATGTACCTGCCATATACCAGTTTCGGAGTTTCGATATTGGCATAATCCGGCCTCACACCCTTTACTGAAGCCGTGAAGAGGCGGTCTCCGTTGGAAACGCTCCTTCCCCACAGGCTTACGAGCGGCGTTACGGTCTCCAGTTCCGGAACAAGGTTCTTGAGGCGGTCTGCGTCGGAGAGGTTAAGGCTCCAGTACCTGCCCTTCTGGAAGCCCTTGTAGGGCTTTGTGGTTTCCGAGGGGAATACTATGCACGTGTTGTGGGCAAAGCCCTCGAAGTTCTTTTCCAGAAGTTCCCTGAAGCCGTTGCCGCCGCCTGAAAGGAGCATAAGCATAAACACGCCCCAGAACACCCCGAAGCCCGTGAGAAGGCTCCTGGAACGGTTCCTCAGGAGGCTGTCCAGTATCTCCCTGAATGTGTCCCTGTCTATTCTCATTCCGCTCTCAGTGCTTCTATGGGTTTAACTTTAGCGGCCTTCCAGGCGGGGATGAGCCCGGCCAGGGTACCTGCCACTATGAGGAGAAGGGTAGCCTCCAGGGCAACGTCAAGGCCCACGGTGGGGTTATCCATCATCTTGATGGTGTCAAAGCCAAGATTCATACTCCGCTGCCCAAGGGTCTTGTCCATTATCTCGCAGGCAAGCATCCCTATTCCCATTCCCACATATCCGAAGAATGCGGTGATGCTCACGCTCTCTGCGATGATGAGGCTGAGGATCTTCCCGGGCTTTGCGCCTATGGCCTTCCGGATGCCGAACTCGTGCGTGCGCTCCTTGACGGAAATGAGCATAATGTTGGAAACGCCCACGATTCCGCTTATGAGGGTAAGTATTCCAAGGATCCACATCCCTATGGAGATGAGTCTCTGTCCCTGTGATATCTGGGCGTTCTGGGAGTATCGGTTCCAAATCCAGATGGCGTTAGGGTCGTCCGGATGGGCCTCGTGATGGGCTTTGAGGCGGCTTGAGATGGTGTTTTCAAGTTCCAGGCTCTCTTCCAGATTGCTCACCCCGTTGAACGTGATGAAGATGTCGTCAATCTCTTCTCCGGGCTTGAATATGCCCTTCATCGTGGAGTAGGGGATATAGGCCGATGTCCTCCAGTCGCTTTCGTCGGAATGATATATGCCGATAACCCGGAAACTGATTCCCTGCATACTCACCCACTTGCCCACAAGGTTGCGGTCAAGTTCTTTCTCATGCTTGGTGCTGAGGACCACCACTTTCCGGCGCTGCTCCACGTCCAGGGGATTGATGAACCGGCCCTTATCCATCTGGATCTTTTCAATTTCAAGGTACTGGGGCGTCACGCCCTGCATAGATGTGCTGACGGTCTTTACGCCCAGGGCCATCTTGTCCGACACCCCGCTTGTGACCGGCGCAACCTTGTCCACCTGGTCCTGGAACTCCTTGCCTTCAATGATTTCAAGGTCTCCCCTGTCCAGATTTATCCTTCGGCCTTCCTTGTAGCCGTTTGCAGGAAGTGAGGTGCGGCCGCCCATTATGTCCATAGAGTTGGTAACAAAGCGGTCGGAACTGCCCTGGAAGGCATTTATGATGCCGTTTCCTGCGCCAAGCAGGCATATGAGGAGGAATATTCCCCAACTCACGGCAAATCCGGTGAGGGCTGTGCGCAGTTTGTTGTTGCGCACGGAATTCCATATTTCATTGATAAGGTCCCTCATCGCTATTTCATCATGGTTCCGTCCCAGGCGTTGTGGCCGGCGTTTTCTTCTATCTGGCCGATAATGCCGTCCTTTATATGTATGATCTTGTTGGTTTCGTTGGCGACGCCGCTCTCGTGGGTTACCACTATGATGGTGATTCCTTCCTCCTTGTTGAGTTGCTTGAGAAGTTCCATCACTTCCACGCTGGTCTTGGAGTCAAGGGCGCCTGTGGGTTCATCGGCCAGGATGATCTCAGGCTTTGTGATGAGGGCGCGGGCAATTGCAACGCGCTGCCTCTGGCCGCCGGACATCTCATTGGGAAAGTGGGTGGCCCACTGGGTGAGACCAAGTTTCTCAAGGTACTCCATTGCCATCTCGCGGCGCTTCCTTCTGGGTACACCCTGATAGAAAAGCGGCAGTTCAACGTTCTCCACGGCCGTTTTGAAGCCAATCAGGTTGAAACTCTGGAAGATGAACCCGATCATCCTGTTGCGGTATTCCGCCGCCTGGCTCTCGCTGAGGTCCTTGATGAGTTTACCGGCAAGATGGTACGTGCCGGTGTCATAGTTGTCAAGGATTCCGAGAATGTTGAGGAGGGTGGATTTTCCGGAGCCTGACGCTCCCATTATGGAAACGAACTCTCCGCGTTCAATGTCAAGGTTGATGCCCTTGAGCACGTGCAGCGGCTGTCCGTTGTTGTACGTTTTGTTTATGTCCCTAAGCTCTATGAGCGCCATTGCTATTGCTGTATTAGTATGCTATTACACTGCAAAGATATAGCGGTTTTTTCAAACCGCCAAACTTTTTTGCAAATATTTTGCCAATACATTGCTCCTGGGGCCGCTTGTTACCTAAAAACGCCCCTTTTCCGGTAATTACCTGCCCAATGGGCCGCTTGTTACCGGAAAACAGCAATTATACGGTTACAGGCTGCCCTTTAGTTATTGGGATCGTCCAGGCGCAGTTCCGGGTGACGGAGAGAGGTGAAGTGGAACACAAATGCCACGGCAAGGGCCGCAATGCAAAGGCCGAAGAACATTATCTCCACGGCAACGGGGCCGCCGGCATCGGCCGAATGAGCCCCCAGGATGTTCCCTGCAATCATCTTGAAACTCAGGAGCCCCAGGTTCTGCACCCAATATATAAGCGCGAAGGTGGTTCCAAGCACCTTGTCCGGGACTATCTTTGGCACGGACGGCCACAGTGCTGCCGGGACCAGGGAGTAGCCAAACCCCAGGAATACCATTGCCAGGTATCCCCAGAAGGGAACTCCGGCGGGAGCAAATGCCAGGATGGCGTGGGCAATGAGGGACAGGATTGCGCCAAGTATCATCCAGCGTGTGCCCTTTCCGGCCTTGTCCACCATCATGCCAAACAGCGGAGCAAAGATCACGGTAGAGAACGGCAACATGGAGACCATCCATCCCGCCGCCTGCGCCGGAATGTCAAAGCGCGGCACCAGGATGGCTCCAGCAAACTTCTTGAACGCAATGATGCTGCTGTAAAACAGCACGCAGAGAAGCCCCAGCAGCCAGAAGTTCCTGTTTCCCAGCACTCCCAGCACATCCTTGAACCGGAATTCCTCAGAGTCCTTCTGAGATTTCTCGGCTTCGCTCGAAATGACAGTGGTGCGTTCCTCCGGGGCAGAGGCTTCGGGCGGCGTAGCCGCCCGTGGCTTCGTGAACGGGAGGGGCCCAGACTTGTCTGGGAGGGATAGCTCCGAAGGAGCGTACCGGTCCGAAGCCTCTGCCCTGGAGGAACGCTCTGCCCTGGCATCCAGCGCCACAAAAACGGCCCAGAGAATGAGGCCAAGGGCCATAAGGCCCATACCCACAAGGGCGGGGCGGGAGGTTTCGGCAAGGGAATAGACGTGATCCGGGACCTGCTGCACAAGGCGCGGTGAGAGCACCAGGGCGAAGGCGGTCCCAAGACGCGCTATGGCAAGCTGGAGGCCCATGGCAAGGGCCATCGGCCCTCCGCGGAACCACTTGGCTATGGATCGCGTGACAGCGGTTCCTGCAATCTCGGAGCCAAGGCCGAAGAGCATCGTCCCTACGTAGGCCCACCTGAGAGCGGCCGCGCCGCCGTGAAGCACTGCCCCCGTAACCATCCCGGCTCCAAGTACCATCATCCCCACAAACAGGGATCCGCTCACGCGTACGCCCCATTTGTCAAGCAGGATTCCGCCAATGACCAATCCGCCAAACACGCACAGGACGCTGTATCCGCTGGTATAAAGGCCATACCCGGCGGCATCCCACCCAAGAGCCGTCAGGGACGGATTCTCAAAGAGGTAGGATATGCTGGAGAACATGTCGTCAAAGTAGTACGACGCGAACATCGGCACTACAAGACAGGCCAGCGCAATCCATGCAGCCGGCCTGTAAAAGTTCTTAGGGAAACCAGCCATTATTTGTTCTCTTCCTTCTGGACGTTGGGGAGTTCCAGGCCGTAGCCCTTGCCGCCGTTTCCAACCTTGTCCTCAATCTTGAGGAGGAAGGTGAGGATGAACGCCAGCACGCCGAAACTTGAGAAGATGAGCATAGGCGCAAGGTAGCCGCCGGTTGCCTCAAGGACTTTGCCTATGAGCAGCGGAACAAGGCAGAGGCCGATATTCTGTACCCAGAAGATGAGGCAGTATGCGCTTCCAAGGACCTTTGCGTCCACAATCTTTGTGACGGAAGGCCACAGGGCGGCCGGAACCATTGAGAAACTCACGCCCAGGATGGCGATGAGGGTAACGGCAAGCCACTTGCTGGGGAATGCCGGAAGAAGGAAAGCGAAACTGAGGTGGCACACTATCATAATCACCGCGCCGCCCATAAGCATTGTTGCGCCCTTGCCCTTGAAGTCCAGGAAACCTGCCAGGATGGGGGTGAGGATCATAGCCAGGATGGGGAAGAAACTGAACAGTTGCGCGGCCGATGCGGCGTCAATCCCAAGGGTGGTCTCAAGGAAGTTGGGGGCGTAACGCTGGAACGGGAAGATGGCGCTGTAATACAGCACGCACATGATTGCCACAATCCAGAACATCTTGCTGGAAAGCACGGTGCCAAGGTCTGAAACCTTGAATTCGTCCTCCGGGTCTGCGCCGGGAACGCCCTTGCCGGAGGCAATAAGCTGAGCGTCAAACTTACGGTCAAGCACGCAGAACACGCAGTAGAATATGAGGCCGATTGCAACCAGCGCGGCGCAGAACGCCACGGGAGCCACAATGGAATTGTCAAATTTGGCCGATATAAGCGGAGCGATCCACATCACGCCGAACACGCCAAGGCGGGCGATGGCCATCTCCAGACCCATTGCCAGGGCCTTTTCCTTGCCGTCGAACCATTTTGCAATGGCCTTGGAAACGGTGGTGCCGGCCATTTCGCAGCCGCAGCCGAAGATCATAAATCCAAGGCTTGCCATCTTGGCGCTGCCGGGCATTGAAACCCACCAGCTGTCAAGCCATCCGCAGAAAGCCGTGGCCTGGAACCAGTCCGAGATGCCCACGAACTTTATTGCGGCGCCAACAACCATAAGGCTGGCGCTCAGGACACCCGTGAAGCGGATGCCCATCTTGTCCAGGATGATGCCCGCAAGGATGAGGAAACCGCATACGTTGAGGATGTATTCAGATGCCGCATATGTGCCGAAAGTGCCGCTGGACCAGCCTCTTGCGCTTTCCACCAGGGACTTCAGCGGGGACATCACGTCCACGAACATATAGGCAAAGAACATCATTGAGGCAATCAGGACCAGCGCTGACCAGCGGGCCACCGGATTGTCGTTCAGGAATTTGTACACTTTTTCTGACATATCTCTGTTTTGTTTATTTTCCGGACCGCTAAATTAAGGAAAATTTTCCAAAAATTAGTATCTTTGTGAACTATGTATAAACTGCTGGAAAAGATTGATTCCCCGGAGGACCTCCGTAAACTGCCCAGGAAAAAACTGGAGGAAGTATGCAGGGAACTCAGGGATTATATGGTGGAGTGCTGCAGCGTGAACCCCGGTCACCTTGGCTCAAGCCTAGGGGCCGTGGAACTCATAGTGGCTCTCCATTATATATATAATACGCCCGAGGATAAGATTGTCTTTGACGTCGGCCATCAGGCCTACGCCCACAAAATCCTCACCGGCCGCCGTGAACTTTTCCGCAAAAACCGTATGAGAGGCGGCATCAGCGGCTTCCCCAAGATGGACGAAAGCCCCTACGACGCCTTCGGGGCCGGGCACTCCTCCACGTCAATATCGGCCGCGCTTGGATTTGCAGAGGCAGCAAGGCTCACGGGCGCAACGTATAAATCCGTCGCAGTGATAGGTGACGGCGCCATGACTGGCGGCCTGGCGTGGGAAGGCCTCAACAACGCCGGCTCCTCCAAGGCCGATATACTTGTAATTCTCAACGACAACGACATCTCCATAGACCGTAACCTCGGCGGCCTTCACGACTATCTCCTCAGGGTCACCACGTCCCAGACCTACAACAGGGTGAAGCGGGGGATATGGAACCGCCTTGGGGAAGGAAAACTCCGTGACTGGATCCAGAAGCGGGTCATTGACACCAAGGCAAACCTTGTCCGCTCCAGCGGCGGCGCCCTCTTCGAAGCCCTGGGTTTCAGGTACTTCGGCCCCATAGACGGGAACGATATCGGCCAGATGGTATCCGTCCTTTCCCGCATCAAGGACCTCCGCGGCCCCCGTATCCTTCATCTCCATACCCGTAAGGGCGCCGGTTACGCTCCCGCAGAGGAAGACCCCACCACCTGGCACGCCCCCGGAAAGTTTGACGCCGCAACGGGCACCCGCATCAAAACGGTCAACGCCCCGGACCGTTACCAGGACGTATTCGGAAAGGTCCTGGTGGAACTGGCCGGAAAGGATTCCCGCGTGGTTGGCGTCACCCCCGCCATGGCTTCCGGATGCGGAATGAACCGCCTCCAGGACGCTTTCCCTGAACGGTTCTTTGACGTGGGCATAGAGGAAGGCCACGCGGTAACGTTCTCCGCAGGCCTTGCCGCAGCAGGCCTCAGGCCCTTCTGCAACATCTATTCGTCGTTCTCCCAGAGGGCGTATGACAACATAATCCACGACGTAGCCCTCCAGAACCTTCCCGTCACTGTCTGCCTTGACAGGGCGGGCCTTGTGGGGGAGGACGGCGCCACCCATAACGGCGCGTTCGATATGTCCGCATACCGCAGCATTCCCGGAGTGGTGATATCGGCCCCCAGGAATGAACTGGAACTGAGGAACCTCATGTACACGGCGCTGGAGTATCCCGGCGGGCCGTTTTTCATCCGCTACCCCCGCGGCTACGGGGAGGGTATGGACTGGGAAAAGGCCGATGCAGGGGCTCTCCCCGTAGGAAAAGGCCAGTGCCTGATGAAGGGGAAGGGTGTTGCTGTCCTTGCCCTTGGCCCTGTGGCAAACCGCGCCCTTGAGGCCGCGCAGCGTCATAAGGCCGATTACTGGGTGGGGCCTTCGGTGTACGATATGCGTTTCTTAAAGCCTCTGGACCAGGATATTATGGAGGAGGTTTCCTCCTGCAAGGCCATCCTTACCGTGGAGGACGGCAGCCTTAAGGGCGGCCTCTACGGAGCCGTGAGCGAGTATTTCGCCGCCAGGCCGGATGCTCCTATTATTAAAGGAGTGGGAATCCCGGACAAATTTGTGGTGCAGGATACCCAGAAAGCCCAGCGTGAGGAGTGCGGCCTGGACACCGAATCTCTCTTTGACCTTTTGAGGGAGATGATGAAAAATGTTTAAAAAAGTTTGGCGGATTCAAAAAAAGTAACTACCTTTGCAGTCCTTTAAGAAGTTAGAGGGCTTATGAGCGCCGATATAGCTCAGTTGGCCAGAGCACGTGATTTGTAATCTCGGGGTCGTGGGTTCGAATCCCTCTATCGGCTCGAAAAGGGGCTTTGACATATTGTAAAAGCATTTTTTGGGAGGTTCGCATAGTGGCAATTGCGGCGGACTGTAAATCCGCTCCCTCAGGGTTCGGTGGTTCGAGTCCACCACCTCCCACACTTTTATGGTTTGCGGAAGTAGCTCAGTTGGTAGAGCATCAGCCTTCCAAGCTGAGGGTCGCGAGTTCGAACCTCGTTTTCCGCTCCAGATAAAAGCCGGTGTAGCTCAGGGGTAGAGCGCATCCTTGGTAAGGAT
>JAFSPR010000064.1 GCA_017451395.1 Bacteroidales bacterium | reverse complement strand
TCCAGAAACTTGACGGAATCCCGTCAAGTCCCATAGCAATCTTCTCCGCTATTGCCGGAGTGATATTCCTCACTCCATTGATAAGGGCGCTAAGATGAGTTGCCTGCATGCCAATCTTCGCGGCAAAATCCTTTTGCATGATGCCCCTGGCCTTCAGTTCCTCCCTCAGGATCTCTCCTGGATGCAGAACAAGAGCCGGTGCAGTATTTTCATCCAGAAGGACAAATCCATCATGTCTTGTTTCCATAATGTGTATTATCAATTGTTATTAGTTGCACCTCAATGCCATCTTCCAGTTCTGTAAACAAAAGCCTGTGTACATATCTGTTTGACAATCTAACCGAGGAAATACCAGAGAACTGATACCTCAACTTCTCATAATGAAGGAAACTGAATTGTTTCAACTGCTCCGAATCCACCGCTTGTACAAGAGTACTTATGGCCCTTGTATAACCTTTTAACAGCTCCGGTGTCTTTGCCACATCCTTGTATATCTTACTTTCCCCGGTAAGATACAACTCCTCCAGCTCTTTTGTCATCAATACCTTCATGTTTTTCCTATCTCTATGCAAATATACAAATAATTACGATAATTACCAAATATATTACCATAATTATATATATAATCACGCATAATCTTACCGCGTTGCCGTGTTGACAGCCAGAATGCTTACAAGGCCGATTTTGTCGTTTACCCCCTATCCCAGCTAGGGGGTAAACAGCACCACCCCCTCTCAGAAGCCCCTCTGCAGGGGTATGCCGTCGTTTAACTTTCGGAGATTAGTGCAAGGCTGACGAGGGTGGGGCCCTCCCCTCAGGATTTCTGGCTGCGGCGGAACTCTCCCGGAGTGACGCCGTACTTTTTCTGGAATTCCCTGTAGAAGTAGGTTTTAGTCACAAAGCCGCAGGCGTACATAACTTCCTGGACAGACAAGTTGCCGGTTTTAAGGAGATGCTGGGCCTGTTCAAGGCGGACGCTGCGGATATACTCCGTTGTGGTCATATCCACAGTGGCCTTGAGTTTCCGGTACAGCTGAACCTTGCTTATGGAGAGGGCATCGGCTATGAAATCGGCATTAAGGGACTCCTTGTCAAGATTGGCGAGGATTATGTCCGTGATGGCGGTGAGGATGGTCTTATCGGCCTTTTTTATCTCCTTGCCGGCAACCTTTTCCACGGATGCCTGGGCGGACTGGCTGTAGCGGATAACCTCCGAATCCCTGCTCAGGATGCGCTCTATGCGGGCGGTAAGGTGGCGGGGATGGAAGGGCTTGGACACGTATGCGTCAACGCCGTTTTCCAGGGCCTTGATCTGGGTGTCCACGGCCGATTCTCCAGTGAGAAGGATGAACGGAATGTGCCCAAGGCGGCTGTCTTCCCTCATCTTTGCCCTCAACTGCAGCCCGTCCATTCCCGGCATAGAGAGGTCTGAGACAACAATATCCGGCTCGTTTTCCGTCATAAGCCTGAGGGCCTCGTCTCCGCTTTCCGCCGCTGCAACGTTGTACTTCTGCTCCAGCAGCCCCAGGAGGAATTCCCGTATTTTTTCGTCGTCGTCCACAATGAGGATATTCTTTTTTCCGGCCGATGATTCCGGTACTGCGGAAACGGCAGGGGAGTCTTCCGCGGCATTGTCAGGGGCCTCCTGAATCTTCTCAGACCCGCTGAAAACGGGCAGGGAAGAATCAATCTCAAGCTCCGGAACCGTTACGCGGAATGAGGTGAAAGTCTGTCCGTCACTGATAATCTCAATATGGCCCCTGTGCATCTCTACAAGGCTCTGGCACAGCGCAAGGCCAATTCCATTGCTGGTCCGTCCTTTCTGCAGGGCCTTCTCAAAGCGGTCCAGGACATCATAACGGTTGAAGATGGAGGACTGCTTGTCCTTTGGAATGCCAACCCCGTAGTTTGTCACGTCCATCACCATCCTCAGTCCCGTTCTCTGAAGTTTTACCTCCACTGTCTGCCCCTCGGGAGTGTATTTGAGGGCGTTTGACAGCAGGTTGAAGACCACTTTTTCCATTGAGTCACCATCGGCCGTCCAGATGAGCCCGTCCGGGGGAGTCTCACACTTAAAGGTGATGTGGGCGGCATCCATCTGCTCACGGAAATTGTCGTAGACGTGATAGATAAGGGCCGGCATATCCACCCTGCCGATACTGATCTTGAGATGCCCCGTCTCCGCCTTCCTGAACGAGATGAGTTGCTGCATAAGGGTGAGCATACGGTTGGAGGTGGACTCAATGGCAAGCACGCTTCTCATATCCTTCCCGCTTATGGCCGATGAATGCCTGAGCTGCTGGCAGGGCCCGTAGATGAGGGACAGGGAGTTTGAGAACTCGTGGGCGATGTTTGTGAAAAAGTCCAGTTTTGCGTCGTGGGTGCGCCGCGCAATCCTGTTGTACTGCCAAAAGAGAATGGCTCCCACAATTGCAATAATGGCAAGCAGGATGAAAAGAGCCATAGCCGTTGGCGTTTTCCACCAGACCTGCCTTACGTATATAGGGAGTCTCCACTCTTCACTGCTGAGGAGGTGACTGGCATCTGTCCAGTACACCACAAGGCAGTATTTCCCCGGTTTTGGGTTGGAAAGGGCAATGGTACGGGAGTTCCCAATCTGGATCCAGTCCTTGTGGAATCCTTCCACTTTATATGCCAGGAGGCACCTGTCTCCGGAGACGTAATCCACGGGAGTGAAAGTGAAACTGACAGACATAACTCCCGGCTCCAGTTCCAGGGTTTCCCCGTCTGAAGGAGGTATTACCAGATTGTTGTCCACCCTCAGTTCCTTCAGGAAAAGTTTGGGGTCGTAGCCGGAAGAGTGGATGGATAGGGGATCGAAGCGGTTGAAACCCTTGATGCCGCCAAAGTAGAAAAGACCGTCACGGCTGAAAGACGCTCCGTCAGAGAATTCGTTGTCCTGAAGGCCGTCTATGGCATAGTAGGACAGTATGTATCCTGTATTCGGATCAAGGCTTGCAAGGCCGCTGTTGGTGCTGGTCCAGATATTCCCGGAGGCGTCCTCAAGTATTCCGTGCACGGTTTGGCTTGGCATACCGTCACTCAGGGAATACCGTCTCACAAGGCCCTGGACAGGGTCTATGAGCATAAGGCCAAGGCTGGAGCCTGCCCAAAGCTGCCCTTTTGAGTCACGCGCCATACACAGGATATCGTCTCCCGTGCTGCCGCTCAGGCGTTCTGCCTTAAGGGTGCCGGTATGAAGAAGGGATATGCCTCCGCCCCTTGTTCCCACCAGTATATGCCCGGAGCGGGAGGCAAGGAGACTGTACACCACGTTACTGCCAAGTTCATCCTCCGGGATGTGCGTAACTTCCCGGGCACTTTTTGAATCGGCCGATAAAATGAGACGTAAAAGGCCTTCTCCGCTGGTTCCCACCCAGAGAGTGTCCTGCCCCTGGGGGAGGATGGAGTAGACGCTGTGGATATCGGCCCCGGCTGGAAGCTTCAGGGTCTTTATTTTCCGGCTCCCCTTTTCAAGGTAATTGATTCCTGAGCCGTCAGTCCCTATCCACACAAGGTCCGGGGTTTCTGCAAAAGAGAAAACGGAGTTATGGGAGAGGCCGTCCAAGGTTGTGAAACGGCGTTTGAGGTTTAGGGCGCCGTCAAACTCAAATATGCCGGAGCCCTTTGTGCCAACAAGGATGTTATGGTCTCCAAACCCGGAAAAGCACCTTATGGCGTTGTCTCCAAACAGGCCGCTCACCTGTCCAAAGTCAAAAAGTTTTTCAGACACTTGCCACACCCCGTGCATATCTGTCCCAATCCAGAGGATCTGCTGGGTGCCGTAGAAGAGGGAAAGCACCGGAATGTCCTTGATAATCTGACTGTAACTGCCGTTTTCAGCGTCCATTTCAAATACGCCGGCCGATGTCCCAAGGAAAAACGACTTCCCGTCCGTTGCGAAGGCCCTCAAGGCGCCCTCCCTGAAAGGATAGGCCCTGTAGCCGCCCAGTTCACGCAGTTCCCGGCCTTTCTGTATCCAGATATCGTCCTTTGCGGAGTCATAGAACACAAAGTCTACTCCTCTCTCCTCCAGGGTGTCTCCAAGGAAGAGTTTTCCGTCCTGGGTGTGGATCCACAGGTTTGAACGGATGTCAAAAAAGGCCTTTACTACAGTGTTTCCCCTAAGTGATGCGATCATCCTGAAAGAGTGTCCGTCATAAGTGTACGCGCCGCGCCCGTTCACAAGGCATACGGTTTCTCCTTTGGGACTCACTGCAAGGTGGAAGCTGTTTTCAGATATTGTGGACCTTTCCGTAGGGCCGGTGAAGAAATTAACGATGCTGTCATTGGAGGGGTTGAAACGGTCTACGCCCCTGTCCGTTACAATCCAGATGCAGGTGTCGCTTTGCTGGACAATATCCCTTATCACATTGTTCCTGATGGACCCGGATTCGTCTGCCGATGGCAGGAAAACCCTCATACTTTCTCCGTCCCAGAGGTTGAGGCCGTCCCAGGTTCCAAACCACATAAGGGTTTTGCTGTCCTGCATTATGGCGTTGACGGAACTGTTGGACAGTCCGTTGGCGTTGGTGATGCGCTTTATGTTGTAATTGGGTACTGCACAGTGGCCAAAAACGGCCCACAGCAGCATTACAATGCCGATTATCAGTTTTTTCACGTGGCGTCTCCTTTTTGTCAAATATAAGTACTTTTTTGCAAAAAGTCAAAATTGAGCACCCAATTGTTTAAATTGTGCACTCCTTTGGGAGCGGCGGGGGCTATCTTTGCAGTACACTAAAACGCAAGAAAGTATGGATATCGCAAAGCGCAACCCCGCCAATCCGCTGCTCCGTCCCAGCGACCTCCGCCCCTGCATAGAGGGAATGGAAATTACCTGTCTCCTTAACCCCGGCGTGTTCCGCCTCGGCGGCAAGACCTGGCTGCTTCTTCGCGTGGCCGAGCGTCCCGTCCAGAAGGAAGGAGTGATCAGTTTCCCCGTATATAATGATAAAGGTGAGATAGAGGTCCTGAGTTTTTCCAAGGACGACCCTGACCTTGACGCCAGCGACCCCCGCGTAATAGGATATAAGGGACAGAATTACCTCACAACCCTTTCGTATCTTCGTCCCGTCTGCTCCGACGACGACGTCCATTTCTACGAGGACCCTTCCATGCGCCCCATCTTCGGGGAAGGCTTCCAGGAGTCCTTCGGCATAGAGGACTGCCGCGTGGCAACTATGGAGGACGGATTCTGGCTCACTTTCACGGAGGTTTCCCCCGTGGCAGTGGGCGTAGGCCTCATCCACACCAGGGACTTTCAGACGCTTGAGCGTGAAGGTATGATTTTCCCTCCCCACAACAAGGACTGCGCCCTCTTTGAGGAGAAGATCGGCGGAAAGTGGTACGCTTTCCATCGTCCCAGCAGCCCCGAACTTGGCGGCAACTACATCTGGGTTGCAGAGTCCCCGGACCGCGTTCACTGGGGCAGGCACATCTGCATTGCCACCACCCGTCCCGGCAAGTGGGACAGCGCACGCGTCGGCGCCGGAGCAGCCCCCATCCGCACGGAAAAAGGCTGGCTGGAGATCTATCACGGCGCAAACAAGGAAAACCGTTACTGCCTTGGCGCCCTCCTTCTGGACCTCGATGACCCCACCAAAGTCATTGCAAGGAGCGAGGAACCCATTATGGAGCCCATCGCTCCCTATGAGCAGACCGGATTCTTCGGAAACGTGGTTTTCACCAACGGTTTCTACCTTATAGACGAAGACACCGTCCGCATTTTCTACGGCGCCTCCGACGAAGTGATCTGCAGCGCGGAATTCTCCATCAAAGAAATCTTAGACACCCTTTGTAAGTAATGAAAGGATTAAACGAACTGGCTTTCTTCAAGTCACAGCCCAAGGAGATAAGGACCCTTCTTGTCACCAATCTCCTCTTCGCGATGGTGCTCCCCCTCATAGAGATATTCGCTGGAGCCTACATTATGCGCAATACCGGCAGCCCCTCCTGGGTTGTGGTGTACCAACTCTGCATGTACGTGGGCGTGGTTATGTCCGCGATGGTGAACGGCCTGCTCCTCAAGTGGTTCAAGTCTTCCCAGCTCTACACCTTCGGCATCATAATCTCCGCAATTGCGCTTATGGTGATGATGTTCATCCGCAGCGTCACCCTCCCTATGCTCTGCGCAACGGGCTTCCTTATCGGCCTGTCCACCGGATTCTTCTGGACAAACCGCTACCTCCTCACCCTCTATTCCACAAACGACGAGAACCGCAACTACTTCTTCGGGTTCGAGTCCTTCTTCTTCTCCCTGTGGAATATAGTGATTCCCATCGTGGTGGGCGCCTTCCTGGCTTATGTTGACGGCAGGACCATCTTTGGAATGACTTTGGACGTGAATGCGGGTTACAGGGTGATCACTATGGTAGCCTTTGTGATAGCAATCTGCGCCTGCCTTGTGCTTTCCCGCGGACAGTTCCGCTCTCCGGAAAGCAAGAACTTCTTCTATCTCAAATACCACAGGCTATGGAACAAACTCCTCTCGCTTGCAGGTCTTAAAGGTATGGTGCAGGGCTTCCTTGTTACCGCTCCCGCCATCCTCATTATGAAATTCATCGGCGGAGAAGGCGAACTTGGCCTCATTCAGGGTATCGCAGGCGCCCTTACCGCCATCCTGGTGTATGTGCTTGGCCGCGTGGCAAAGCCCGAGGACCGTATGAAGATATTCGGCTTTGGCCTCCTTGTGTTCTTCCTTGGAACTGTGGCCAACAGCGTCCTTTTCAGCGGAGTGGGCGTGATTGTGTTCATCCTCTGCAAGGTGCTCTTCCAGCCTATTCACGACTTAGCTTACCTTCCCACTATGATGAAGACAATTGACGCCGTGTCAAAGATAGAGAAGAGGGACGAATACACCTATATTATGAGCCACGAATTCGGCCTGTTCGCCGGGCGCGCGTTCGGTATGCTCCTTTTCATAGTGCTGGCAAAGGTATTCAGCGAGGATATAGCCCTCCGTTACGCCCTTGTGATAGTGGGCGCCATCCAGATGCTCAGCCTTCCCCTTGCTAAGAACATTATTAAAGAAATAGACGGCAACAAATGAAAAAGTACCTTGTAATAGCCCTTATTGCCGCCCTCGCAGCCTGCCGGAACACTTCTGAAGAGTCCTGGGGGCCCGCCGTGGAGCAGGTGAGCATTCCCCGCGTGGAACTTATGGCAGCAATGCCCCAGCCCTACAAGATCCTTGACTGGCACCAGAAGGCACTTGACTTCGACGCCTATGTCTATGACTTCGAGAGCACCCTTCCCGCAGGTCCCGTGATCTGGATGGACGGCGCCGGCCGCAACAACGGCCAGGTGACCTTCGGCCTCTACACCGCAATGAAGGACGCCCGCCAGGGCCCCGACAACAACGGCGGAGAGTTCCACGAGAGCCTGAACATCCTTCACACCCTGATTGGCGCCGGCCTCAACGGCATCGACAAGACTTCCCAGGACGGTTACAACTGGGTGAAGATGTCCCAGAACTACTTCAATACGGACAACGGCTGGAACATCGTGATGAACAACACGTGCCCGGAGGTTGCCCTCCTTGGCGGCGGTTACGGCCGTGACTGGTGGTACGACGTCTATCCCAACATCCTCTTCTACGCTATGAGCGAGATTTTCCCGGGCGTGGACGGGGCCGATGAAATAATGCGCACGGTGGCGGAGCAATTTGCCGCTGCCGATGAAGCCCTTGACGGAAACTACGATTTCACCTACTTCGATTACGCCCAGATGAAGGGCTGCAACAACTGGATTCCCAAGCAGCAGGACGCCGCCGGCGGCCACGCCTGGGTGCTTTACAGCGCATATCAGAAGTTCGGAGACCCCCGCTACCTTGAGCGCGCCAAGACCGCTATGGCCGCCCTTGACTCCCAGAAGGAGAGCCGTTTCTATGAGATCCTCCTCCCTATGGGCATCTACACCGCCGCCCGCCTGAACGCGGAGCAGGGCTGCAGTTTTGACACCGGCAAGATGCTTGACTGGGTGTTCGAGGGCTGCAAGGCTCCCGACGGCCGCAACGGCTGGGGAATCACCGCCGGAAAGTGGGGAGACTATGAGATAAGCGGCCTCCAGGGCAGCCTCATAGACCGCGGCGGCTTTGCCTTCCTGATGAATTCCATAGACGTGGCCTGGCCCTTCGTCCCCCTTGTGAAGTATGAGCCCAAGTGGGCCCGCTCCATAGGCCGATGGATGCTGAACCTGGCAAACAACTGCCGCCTCTTCTTCCCGGACCAACTTCCCGACGAGAACCAGTGCCTTCCCGGAATGCAGGACTACACCAATTCCATCATCGCCTACGAAGGCCTCCGCTACGAGGACCAGATCTTCGAGCCCGAAAAGCACAAGGGAATTCATCCTATGGCTCTTGGCGACGGCCCGCTGTGGAACGAGAACAACCCCATGGAGAGTATGTTCAGCGTATACAGCACATCGGCCGTGGGAATCCTGGGCGCCATTGTTGAAACCACCAACGTTGAAGGCGTCCTCCGTCTCAACTGCAACGCAACTGACTTCTACGCCTCCAGACCCTATCCCGTGTACCTTATGTACAACCCTTTCAATACGGTAAAGTCCGTGACCTACATGATCGGGGACGGCGGCCGCAAGGACCTCTTCGACATAGTGTCCCGCCGCTACGTTGCAAAGAGCGTGTGCCGAAGCGCCCGGATCCTCGTTGAACCCGATTCCTCCGCCGTGATAGTGGAACTTCCCGCCGGCAGCGTAATCAAGGCCGATGAAAACGGAAATCTGACTGTAAACGAAAATATAATCGCATACAATGAAAAGAATAATTAGTGCACTAGTAGCAGTTCTCCTGCTGCCCCTTGCCGCATTTGCACAGCATACGGTAAGCGGAACCGTGACGGAAGCCGCTAACGGAGAACCCGTTATCGGCGCCAGCATAATGGTGCAGGGTACCTCCACCGGCGTCATCACCGACATAGACGGTACTTTCACCATCAGCGCCCCCTCAAATGCCGTCCTGGTGTTTGACTGCATCGGCTTCAGGACCGTTACCGTCCCCGTAAACGGCCAGAGCGTGGTGAATGTCCAGATGGAGGAAGACACCCAGTTCCTTGACGAGGTTGTGGTTGTGGGTTACTCCGTGATGAAGCGCCGCGATGTCCTTGGAGCAGTTTCCAAGGTTGGTAATGAACAACTCACCAAGGTTCCCGTAGCCAGCGTGCAGGAATCCCTGCAGGGCCGCGTGGCCGGTGTGAACATCTCCAACCAGACCGGTGCTCCGGGTGCCGATATCTCCGTACGTGTACGTGGTACCGGCTCCATATCTTCCGGCAACGAGCCCCTTTACATTGTTGACGGCATTCCCGTCGAGGGCGCCCTCAACTCCCTGTCTGCGGGTGACATCGAGGAGATCACCATCCTGAAGGACGCGTCATCGGCCGCAATCTACGGCTCACGCGCCACCAACGGCGTTGTCCTCATCACCACCAAGGGCGGCAAGGAAGGCGATGCCCGCATTACCTACAATATGCAGACGGGTATCCAGTTCCACGGCAAACTGCCTCAGATGACTTCTACGGAAGAGTACATCAAACTATACAATGAGGCCGCTACGGCCGATAACGAGGTCCTCTCCATCAAGCGTAAACTCATCGAGGGCGAATACCTCAAGGAATTCCCCAACGTAAACCACCTGGAGGAGATTTTCCGCGTGGCTCCCATCACCCAGCATGAACTTTCCCTCAGCGGCGGCAACTCCAAGACCCGCTACCTTGTATCGGCCAATTATTTCAACCAGCAGGGTATCATCAGGAACTCTTCCTACGACAAGATTTCCCTCCGCGCCAGCCTGAATTCCCAGATCAAGCCCTGGCTGAAGGTGGACCTCAACGTGAACGGTTCCTATGCCAACAACAAGATGCTGTCTTCTTCCGGTGACGGTTATATGAACGACCAGGGCGGTTCAGTTGTGCGTTATGCCCTGTTCCGTAACCCCGCCATCCCCGTGTTTGACAACGACGGAAACTACGTGGATATGCCCGGCACCTATTACGGCGCCGCCGCATACAACAGTTTCTTCGGCGACGGTTACAGCCCGGAAGGCCTCACTGAGTACACGGACCGCACCAACCGCACCAAGACCCTCCTGGTGACGGGCAACGTTATGGTGAACTTCACCAAGAACCTGTTCTGGAAAACCACCATGGGCCTTGACTACCGCCACAACACCTACAGGCTCTACAACAAGACCTGGGGCGACAAAGACCGCATCAACGAGACCAACGGCCTCACGGTGCGTTATAACCAGAACAGCAACTGGACGGTGAACTCCACCCTCAACCATAACCTTGAGTTTGGCCAGCACCATATCAACTACCTTGTGGGTATGGAGGCCATCCACAACCGTGAAGAGGTAATCTCGTCGGCCAACGAGGACTTCCCCTCCGACGACCCCGACCTCCTCTACATCGGCCTGGGACAGGGAGCGCTTGTCTCCAGCCAGGGCGAGAGCGCGTCGTCCCTTCTCTCCTTCTTCGCCAATGCCAACTATAACTTCGGCAGCCGCTACTATGTTTCCGGCATTCTCCGTCTGGACGGCTCGTCCCGCTTCAGCGCAGGTCACCGCTGGGGTCTGTTCTACTCCGCCTCTGCCGGCTGGAACATAGACCAGGAGGCATTTATGGAGGATGCGGACTGGCTTGACAAACTCAAACTGCGCGTAGGCTACGGCGCCATCGGCAACCAGAATATCGGCCTTTACGCATACTCTGACCGCTATTCCGGAAAGTACTATTACGCCTTCAGCGGCGGTATGGCCGACGGTTACACCCAGACTTCCCTCGGTAACGACGAACTCAAGTGGGAGACTTCCCGTCAACTGAACGCCGGTATCGACATCGAGGTCCTGAAGGGCACCCTCGGCGGTTCCGTGGACTGGTACTACAAGATTACGGATGATATGCTGGTGCAGGAATCCCTGCCCACATCAGTAGGCCGAAACGCTTCCCGCTGGGTCAATAACGGCAGCGTCCTCAACACCGGCGTGGATGTGGAACTGTTCTACCGCCGTCAGTTCAAGGACTGGGGCTTTGACGTGACCCTCAACGGCGGTTACCTCCACAACGAGGTCCTCCGCCTTGACTCTCCCATCCTTGGCGGTCTGGTGAACGACGGAGTGTACGTTACCCGCACGGAGGTTGGCCATCCTATCGGCTCCTTCTATATGTATGAGATGGAAGGAATCTTCCAGAACGACGTTGAGGTGATGATGTC
>JAFSPR010000063.1 GCA_017451395.1 Bacteroidales bacterium | reverse complement strand
TTGATTAAGGGCCCCATCCATGCAGCCGCAGACTTTGATGCCGAACACGCCACAGGTGGCCTTGCAGACTGCTGCGTCCGCGTTATCAACGGCGAAGTTGTCATTGCAGCCCTTACCCGTGACGGCGGCTTTGTAATTGACAAACTCCTGTTCAAATAGTATTTGAATAAAACCTATTCCTTCAGGGCGGTCCTTTCACGGGGCTGCCCTGTTTGTTTTAAGCAGGGGATTTCGTAACTTTGGGAGTAATGAAAAGCTTAGTCATACTTGTATCGGCCATAATTGTGGCCATATCCTGCGCAACGCCCGCAGAAAGGGCCCTGAAGGGGCTTTCGGGCCGCATAGTCCCCGGGTACAACATTCAGTTCAAGGAGAAGTCGGACACATCAGAGTGGTACCGCTTCTACAGCCGGAGCGGGAAACTTGTGATTGAGGGGTCATCGGCCAGCTCAATGGCCCAAGGCCTTAAAAGATACCTTTGGGACTACTGCAGGGCCGATGTTTCCTGGTACCTCTCAGACCCTGTTGAAGTGCCGTCGGAGATGCCATTGGTGGAGGCTCCCGTCACGGGGCGCGCCCTTGTCCCCTACCGGTTCTTCCTCAACTACTGCACTTTCGGCTACGAATTCCCCTGGTGGGACTGGCCGCAGTGGGAAAGGCTCATAGACTGGATGGCTCTTAACGGAGTGAACCTTCCCCTGGCAATAACCGGCGAGGAAGCAGTGTGGCAGGAAGTTCTGCGCTTCCACGGCCTTACGGACGATGAAATCCGTGCATGGTTCACGGGGCCAGCCCATCTTCCCTGGAACCGTATGTGCAATATTGACGGAGAGGACGGTCCCCTGCCTCAGGAATGGATAGACGGCCAGGTGGAACTCCAGAAACAGATTCTTGAGCGTGAGAGAGCCCTTGGAATGAAGCCCGTCCTGCCGGCCTTCAACGGCCACGTGCCGGAGGCGCTGAAGGAGATTTATCCTCAGGCCAGGATAACGGACGTGTCCCGCTGGGGCGGCTTCCCCAAGGAAAACCTCTGCCATTTCCTCTCTCCCACGGATTCCCTGTTTGGAGTGATTGAGAAGGAGTTTCTATCAGCGCAGGAAAGGATTTTCGGCACGGACCACATCTATGGGATGGACCTTTTCAACGAGGTTGAAGCCCCTTCCTGGGACCCTGAAACTCTGGCGGCAATAGGAGAATCGGCCTATGAGTCACTGGCGGCGGCAGATTCCAATGCCGTCTGGCTCCAGATGGGCTGGCTTTTCCACTATGACCGGAAGCACTGGACACCGGAAAACGTGAAGGCATATCTTCAGGCAGTTCCCCGGGGTAAGGTCATACTTCTTGATTATTACACGGAGCATACGCCCGTATGGACCTTTACAGACGGCTTTTACGGGCAGCCTTATATCTTCTGCTATCTTGGAAACTTCGGCGGAAATACGCGCCTTGCGGGGCCTTTCCGCAAGGAAAGCCAGCGCATCTCGGAGGCTCTTTCTGACGGCGGCGCATCAGGAATAGGCTGTACGCTGGAGGCCTTTGGCATTAACCGCTGGCTGTATGAGTACGTGATGGAAAGGGCCTGGGAGCCTTCTCTGCCAGATAATGAGTGGCTGTCCGGGCTTGATTCCAGGCGGGGGAGCCCTGCAGGTTTCTGGAAAGATATGGCCGATAGCATCTACGTCCGCGGCTCTTTCTCTGAAGGGATGCTCTTTTGCGGCAGGCCGTCCGACGAAGGCCACGCCAGTTGGAGGGTGAACCACATAACTCCCTATGATCCTGCGACTCTGGAAAGGTTGTATGGAAGGCTCCTTTCCAATCCTTCTTCCCTATCCGCCTGGGAGGCCGATGCCGTAACCCTTGGCATCCAGGTACGCGGGAACCGCTTTGCGGCGCTGAGGGATGAGTTTGTGGCTGCGTGCCGTGACGGTAACATTTTATCGGCCCAATCCATTGGAGAATCTATGAAGGCCCTGATTCTGGAGATTGACTCCCTGGCATATACGCTCCCGCAGTTTCGGGCGGAAAAATGGCTGCAGGAGGCCGATTCATGTGGTGGTTTCAGGGACAATGCCTGGCATCTTATCACCCGCTGGGGCAACACGGAGAACCTCGGGGACTACGCGTCAAGGGCCTGGAGCGGCCTCACAAGGGCCTATTACCTTCCCCGCTGGGAACTGTTCATAGACACGCACCTGGATTGTCTCCGTTCAGGCAGGTCCTTTGATCCGGAGGCGTTTGACCGTGAATGCCGGGAACTTGAACTGAGGCTCTTCCGTCACGCTCCGGCACTTCAGTCACTGGACCTTGTGACATATAACGTCCGGCACGGAACTGAAGGAATCGCTTCAGTTGTGGAAAGTGCATCCCTTGCCGCCATCCAGGAACTTGACAGTTGCAACAGGAGGTCTCAGGAGTTCCAGTTGGAAGCGCTTTCCAAGGACCTTGACGGGCGGCCTTTCCACTTTGCGAGGGCATTTCCCTTTGCTGGCGGGGCGTACGGGAACGGGGTGCTGTCAAAGGAGCCTCTTGAAACAGCCTTCACCGTGGCGCTGCCCGTTGCCGGAGGCGCAGAACCCCGCTCGATGGCCGTTGTAGAGACATCCAAGTGCGTGTTTGCGTCCGTGCATCTTGACCACGTTGGCGCTGAGGCCCGCATGGAGCAGGTACGGTTTATCAATGAATGGTTCCGGGAGCATTACTCCGGCTCCCTCAAGCCGGTATTCCTCTGCGGGGACTTCAATTCCAGGCCGGAGTCTGAAGTAATCGGCCTTATGGAAGAAAGATGGGAGCGGCTTTCAGGTACTGATTTCACCTACTCCTCCGATGATCCTCACGGCTGCATAGACTACATCTTTGCGTTGAGGGATGCCGCTCCGGTGCGGGTGGTATCGGCCTCGGTTGCCACCTCCGCCGGCCTTCTTTCAGACCACTTCCCAGTGCGTGTTACCGTAGAGTTCTGATTTTCAGCGTATTATTGGTATAGCGGTGCACCGCTATACCAATAATCATCTAAGTGTCAAATAGTTACAGGGCAGCGGCCAGAGATGGCTGATTGGTGGTGATGACATCCACCCCCAGGTCACGGAGGTAGCGCATCTCCTCGGGGTCATCCACCGTCCAGACGTTAACGGTAAGGCCCAGGGCGTGGGCGCGGGCCACCCAGTCCGGGTGCTTACGGAAGGCTACCCAGTTGTAGTCTATGCCGCTGATGCCATCGGCCTTGATCTGCTCCGGCTCCACCACACCTTCCAGATACTGGTTCTGGAAACCGGGGAGGTTGGCGGCAATCCATTTGCAGGCGTCATAGCTGAAGGATATGAACATCACGCGCTCCGGGTCCAGAAGGCCGTGGGCCCTTAGATGCCATACGCAGCGGCGGGCAAGTTCCAAAGTGGCCTCTACGGTATCCTGGGGCTTTATTTCCAGCACCAGCATACAGGCCGATTCTGCCCCCTGATGAAGGTACTCGTTAAGCGTTGGAATGGTTTCCCCGTTAGGGAGACGCGTTCCCAGAAGTTCCCTGTAAGTGCTTGTGTGGATGGGAATTCCGTTAAAATCTGCGTCGTGATTCACCACCACCACTGAATCTGCGGTTAAATGGACGTCAAACTCGCTGCCCCAGAAGCCGCCCTCCTGGGCAAGGCGGAGTGACGCAATTGAATTCTGGGCATAACCGGCCTCCTCACACTGCCAGAAGCCACGGTGGGCGCAAACTTTCTGGGCCATTACCGGAACTGCCAGAAGAAGTGCCGCCAAAGCAAAAACAATTTTTCTCATACCGTAAAGTTAATCATTTTTATTTGTAACTTTGGGGTCTATGGCAAAACTCCTACTCATAGACGGGCACGCGCTGGTATTCAAGATGTACTACGCCTTCCTCCGCCGGCCCATGATAAACTCCAAGGGGCAGGATATGTCCATCCTCTACGGGTTCACAAAGTACCTCCTGGAGATGTTCGGCCGTGAAGCGCCTACACACGTGGCCGTTGCCTTCGACCCCCCGGGCGGCACCTTCCGAAACAAGATGTACCCCGCCTACAAAGGCACCCGTCCACCTACCCCGCAACTTATCATAGATGCCCTGGAGCCCCTCACTGAACTGGTTCAGGCAATGAATATACCCGTTGTGATGGTCCCCGGCTTCGAGGCCGACGACGTCCTTGGCTCAATTGCCACACAGAACGCAGGGCCGTCCCTGGACGTTTTTATGGTAACCCCGGACAAGGACTACGGGCAACTTATCGGCCCCCACTGCTTCCAGTTGAAGCCCGGAAAGGCCGGCTCCGAGAGCGAACTTGTGGGCGTACAGCAGTTATGCGAGAAATGGGGCATCTCTTCCCCCTCGCAGGTGATTGACATGCTTGCAATCTGCGGAGATACGGCCGATAACGTCCCCGGCGTCAACGGCGTTGGAGAGGTTGGAGCCGCAAAACTGATTGCAAAATACGGCACCCTGGAGAGCATCTATGAGCACCTGACGGAACTGACGCCCCGCCAGCAGGCCCAGTTTGAGGAGGCCAGGCCGCATATGACCCTTTCCAAGGCCCTTGTGACCATCAAGACGGATATGGAACTTCCTGTGACTCTGGAAGATATGGCCTACTCCGGAAACTTCCAGGGAAAACTTGCCCAGTTATTCGATTTCTATGAGTTCAGTTCACTGAAACGCTATTTGGACGGGCATATAGTTTCCGGAGGGGAGACGCTCTCTGGAGCATTTGCCCGGACAGGGTTGCGAAGCAACGCGGAAGAGAGCGTCTCCCCTCCGGAAGTAAAAGACTGCCCGTTACAGGAACTTATTGCAGCAAAACCTAAAAAACTCGGCATCGTCATATCAGGTCATAAGATCACACTTTCCAACGGTGCCATAGCGGCAATCGCAGATATCGGCCCTTCCGTGAAAGCGCTTCTGGAAGATGCCTCTATTGAGAAATACGGCGATGACCTGAAGAAGGCGGCAAATGCGCTGGCGGCGGAGGGAATAGGCCTTGAAGGGCGCTGGAACGACGTCCGGCTTATGCACTACGTGATTGACCCGGAGCGCAGCCACAACCCCGCGGAACTTTCAAAGACCATCCTCGGCATCGACTTTGAGCAGGTGCCGGAAACGGCCTCCACGGGCTCTCTATTTGACGATATCCCGGATGTGGACGAGCCTTCACGCAGCCTTGAGGCCGCCGCAATGGTGCTCCTTGGGGATGCCCTGAGGAAAGACCTCCCGGACTTTTACGACAAGATGGAAGAGCCTCTTTCCAAGGTTCTGGCCCAGATGGAAAGGGACGGGGTGAAGGTGGACCTGAGGCAACTTTCCCACTTTGCCGATTCCCTTCGGGTGGAACTCGTGGAAAGGGAGGCGCGCATCCGTGAAATGGCCGGAGAACCTGCCCTTAACATATCCTCCCCCAAGCAGGTTGGAGACATCCTCTTTGAAAAACTCCGCCTTGACCCCAAGGCCAAAAAGAGCGCCAGGGGGCAGTATTCCACTGACGAGGCAACGCTCTCCGAGATAGCCGACCGCCACCCCATAGTGAATGAAATCCTGGAATTCAGGGCCGTCAAGAAACTGCTTTCCACGTACATAGAGCCGTTCCCTTCATACGTAAGTGAGGCCGATGGCAGAGTGCACACCACGTTCAATCAGGCGCTTACGGCAACAGGGAGGCTTTCAAGTTCAAACCCCAACCTCCAGAACATCCCGGTTCGCACGGAGCGCGGCAAGGAGATCCGCAAAGCCTTTGTGCCGGGGACTCCGGACGGAGTGATAGTATCGGCCGACTATTCCCAGATTGAACTGAGGATCATGGCTCACCTGAGCGGTGACGAGCACCTGTGCAAAGCCTTCCGCGAGGGCCAGGACGTCCACGCCGCCACCGCCGCAAAGATCTTCGGGATTCCCGTGGATCAGGTCACGCGAGAGCAGAGGGGCCAGGCCAAAACCGCCAACTTCGGGATAATGTACGGGATTTCGTCGTTCGGGCTGGCGCAGAGGCTGGGGCTGTCACGCGGCGCCGCAAAGAGCCTCATAGATGACTATTTCGCCTCGTTCCCGGCCATCCGCAGTTTCATAGATTCGTCCATCGCCTTTGCGCGGGAGCACGGATATGTGGAAACGCTTTTTGGCAGGCGCAGGTACCTTCCGGACATCCACGCCCGTAACGCCACCGTCCGCGCCCTCGCAGAGAGAAATGCCGTCAACGCGCCCATTCAGGGGACATCGGCCGATATAATAAAACTTGCGATGATTGGCGTCGCAGCGCGGCTCCGGGAGGGCGGATTCCGCTCCAGGATGGTGCTGCAGATCCACGACGAACTCCTCTTTGACGCCATTCCCTCGGAGGTTCCGGCCCTGAAGGAGATGGTCACGGAGGTGATGGAAAACGTTATTAAACTGTCCGTGCCGCTCACGGTTGAGTGTTCGGCCGGCGCAAACTGGCTGGAGGCGCATTGATGGAAAACGAAAAAGACTTGATTCAGAGGGCGATTGCCGGAGACCAGATGGCCTACCGTGAACTGTACCAGATTCACGAGCGTTCCGTCCGCGGCCGTGTGAGCGGCTATTTCAAATGGAAGGCCGATGTAGACGACGTTGTGTCCGAGAGTTTCCAGAAGGCGTTTTCGGCCCTGTCGGCCTTTGACATGACGCGTGAATTCCGGCCGTGGCTTCTCACAATTGCCACCCGTACGGCGCTTGACCATCTTTCCAGCATCCAGCGGGAAGACCACAAGAAGGAGGGCATCCTTCACAAGGCCACGGAGGGAGACCCTTCCAGCGCGGAACTTACGGACACTACGCCGGAGGAAGAGATAATCAACGACGAAGTCCATCAGAGGCTTATGCAGTTCATCGACGAACTTCCGTCCCTGTACAAGGACGTGATGATAAAGTATATGATTGAAGAACTTGAGTACGAGGAGATTGCGCAGGAACTGGGGCTGGAACTCAATACTGTCCGCACTCGTATACGCCGGGGCAAGCAGCACCTGGCCCAGATGATGCTGAGGGGAGAAGTGGAATGAGTTTTCAGGAATTCATATCGTTTGTGGGGAAGGACTTTTCTCTCACCGATCTTCAGAAGGAGCGCTTTGAGGCGCTGGACGGGCTGTACCGTGAGTGGAACGCAAAGATCAACGTGATTTCCCGAAAGGACATAGATTCTGTGTACGAGCACCACGTGCTGCATTCGCTCTCCATTGCCCGCTACTTTCTTACGGTGCCGGGACTTTATGAATCCTTTTCTTCCGCGTCCGTCCTGGACCTTGGGACCGGCGGCGGTTTTCCGGGGATTCCGCTGGCAATTCTCTTCCCTTCCGCGCAGTTTACACTTTGCGATTCAGTGGGTAAGAAGACCATTGTGGCTTCTGCCGTTTCTTCTGCCCTGGGGCTAGCCAACGTGCAGGTTGTAAATGCCCGCGCAGAGTCCCTGGGGCGCAGTTTTGACTATGTTGTATCACGTGCAGTTGCCTCCCTCCCGGATTTCTATCCCTGGGTGAAGGGCTCATATGACAAGGGCATCCTGTACCTCAAGGGCGGGGATGTTTCCGAGGAGATTGCCTCAGTTATGGGCAGGTATCACCTCCCCCGCGGCTCCGTCCACACCTGGCCCGTATCCTCCTGGCTGCAGGATTCCTACTATGACGGGAAACTGGTGATACATATTGAAAAATAAATTTTGTATTTTCCGTAGGAATTATTACCTTTGCAGTCCCAAATACGCGAAATATAAAAACTAAGATATTATGAAGAGAACATTTCAGCCTTCCCGTCGCAAGCGTGTGAACAAGCACGGCTTCCGCGCCCGTATGGCCTCCGCCAACGGCCGCCGCGTCCTGAGCGCCCGTCGCCGCCACGCCCGTAAGAAGCTTTCCGTATCTGACGAAGACCGCTGGTAGTCAATACCGCTTCTTGCAGCAATCACTTAACGCAGACCGCCCATCGGCCTGCGTTTTTTGTTTCCCCTCCCCTTATCGGCCCTAATTGTAATGCCGACGCAGTGGAGCCCAACTCGCTTATTATCAGTTACTTATAGAGTTATTTGGGATTACCGGTAATCCCAAATAACCCCGTAACCCACTGTGCCCCAGCACTTTAACCTCCACTCGCCTTGCAGCCATTTCCTATCTTTGCATCACAAAACAGATACCCTATGACCTACAACAGTCAACTTGTCCTTTACTATTTCCTCCACCATGCCGGAAACTGTCTGGAGAGCGCCGCTCCGGATTACTCCGCTATGGCCCAGGAGAGGGAGGCCACGGAGGTTGCCCGTTTTGTGCAGGAAGCATCGGCCCTGGAACTTACTCCGCCGCCGGCCCGTGAGATTATCCGCATCACGCGCGGTATGAGAATCTACTTCGGGCAGGAAGAGTTGAAACTGAGGCCGATGTCAAAGGCCGTCCTGCTCCTTTTCCTGCGGCATCCGGAAGGGATTGCCCTCAAAGACATCGGCGGCCATAAGGAGGAACTCACCCGCCTGTACTCCAGGGTTGCCCGTACGGATTCCCCGGATAAGATCGAGAGGAGCGTCGCACGTCTTATTGACATCTTCTCCAACGAACTCAATGTGAATCTTTCAAGGGTGAACGCCGCTTTATCGGCCCTTGAAAATGATGCGAAGCACCACATTGACGGCCGTGCAGGAGAGAAAAAAAGTTTCAAATTCTTTAAAGCGATCGTCATCTGGGAGTAGTATTTCGTCCCCAATCCCCTGAAACGTAAAAACTTTCACGTGAAACAACGCTTTCTTTCGCCCACCCCTTGTTTAAAGTGCCTGAAATGCATATTTTGGCCCTCAAAAACGAGTCTATGAAACGAAAAGTAATCGATGGTGAAGTGCACCACATTTACCAGAAATCAAGGGACGGAGCGGTCCTTTTTTACTCGCTGAGGGATTACCTTGTGTATTTTACCATTTATTGTACTCTGGCCGATAAAATGGACGTTACCGTGCTGGCCCTCTGCCCTATGCCGGACCATCTCCATAGCGCCTGCCGCTTCCGGAGCCCGGAGCAGATGGTGAAGTTTGTGCAGCAGTATACAAGAATCTTTGCCAAACAGTGGAACAGGTCCAGACACCGCCGGGGATCCCTTATGCAGGAGAGATTCGGCAGTGCGGTAAAACTTGGCAACAAAGCGGTTCGCACAACCATAAATTATAATTACAATAACCCGGTGGAGAGAAAGATTACCAATAGAGCCGAGGATTACCGCTGGAATTTCCTCAAGTACTTCAGGAACAGTCATCCATTTTCAAAACCGCTGGAAGAATCGGCAGCATCATCAAAACTCAGGCGGGCTCTGCAGGACGTGCGGGCCATATACAAGAAAGGAGAATGGGTGCATTATTCCCAACTTGACCTGTGGATGAACGGGCTGAACTCAGATGAGGTTCAGCAACTGGCCGATTATATTATCAGTACCTGGAACATAATAGACTATGTGGGGGCCATAAGTTATTACGGGGATTACAATGCTATGATACGAAGTTTTCACGATAATACCGGGGGTGAATACGAAATACGTGAGGATAAGGACAACTATTCTGATGCCGTTTATGCCGACTGCACACAGTTCCTTATGAGCCAGGGGTACATTTCAACTGTGAGGGAGATCCCAGGATTACCGTTTCACAGAAAAATGGACCTCTATAAGATACTCACGGCAAGAACAGCCGCAAAACCGTCGCAGATCAATAAGTACCTGCATTTACCGGTGGATGCCAAGTAATTAATACACAGACACTTACGGAGTTGTTTAGGATTACCGGCAATCCCAAACAACTCCGTAATCAACTGATAATCGAATAGTTAAGCACCACCGCATCGGCATTACGATAAAGGGAAGAAGTTGGCGGTTACCAAGATTTTTTGTATCTTTGAGCGGAGTAACCACATTATTTGGACGGATATGCCTAAACCTAGGGACTTCTTGCCCAGAACCTTATCTTCCAGAATCTGCTTGCGGACTGTTATTTCTGTAGGTAGTCTCCTTGTAGCCACCATTCTTGCAATGACCATCGGGACGCGGCTCATAATCCGTGAAGAGACCGCTGGCAACATGGACCAGGCGCTGGAGGTGTTCGATCCCGGTTTCCGTCTTTCAATTCTGATGATCATCCTGGGCGTAATCCTGATTGCCGCAGGGGCCATTATCATTGCAAGGACCAGTATGATTCCCCTGAGAAAACTCACGTACGCAACTAGGAACATTGCAAAAGGTAATTACAACCTCCCCTACTTTGAGACCAAACGCACCGATGAGGTAGGACGCCTTCAGAACCGATATGTCAAGATGCAGGAAACGGTTGCCGGGCATCTGGAGCAGTTGAAGAATCTGTCCCAGAGTGAGGAGTCACGCCAGGAAGTGTTGGCCCAGACCTACGCCAAGACCAAGGAGATCGGGAAGTTGAAGAATGCGTTTTTCAGCAGTATGACCCACCAGCTGGCCGATGAAGTGGCCCAGATCCAGGCTGGGGCCGACAAACTCTACGAGCGCAAGGGAAACCTTGAAGAAGAGGAGATGAAGCAGGTGTTCAAGGACATTGAAAATAATGGCGTGAGGGTGACGGAGATCCTTAACGATATGCTTACGGGAAATAATTGAGGCCGATATGAGAAAACTGATAGGACGCGTAAATCGGTCTCTTCCGATGAAGATCAGCATCAATATGTTCTTTGTTGCGGTGCTGGTTTTCCTGCTGATAAACGGAATCTTCGGAGCGTTATCCAGGCGCCATTTCCACACCATAGCTATGGACAAGGCCTCCCGTATACTCAGCGAGGCGACAGACAGTGCTGGGCATTATCTTCAGCCCCTGAGCCAGGAATCAATCGAGGAACTTTCAAAGGCGCTCTCCTCCCTGAAGCCCTATCCGCATTCATATTTTATGATCCTGGACAAGGACGGCAGGTATCTGATGCACCGGGACTCTGCCAAGATAGGGGTAAAGACCATCTTTGCCCCCACCAACGGCAGGTATTACCCCGACAAACTTACCCTCGGGCACGAGATGACGGCCGGCCACAGCGGAAGGATGCACGCAAAAGTAGCCGGCGTGCTATGCCTGATATGCTATGAGCCCATTCCGGGGACAAGCCTCAGCGCCGCCCTGGTGAGTCCGGAGCGTGACGTACTTCACAGATACTGGCGCCTCCAGATTAGTATTTCCATCATCGTTGCTATCGGCCTTATCATCATCTTCCTCGTGTGCCGTAGGATAGTGGCGCGGGCCTTTGAGCCTCTGAGGCTCCTTGAAGAGCAGACAAAGCGCATTTCAGAAGGAGACTACTCCACCGTCATTCCCAGAAGCAACGTCAACAGCACCATCGGGCATCTGCAGAACAGTTTTGCCGATATGCAGGAAACTATCAGCAGCCAGATCCGCGACCTTGACGCCGCAATCGGGGAATCGGCAAAACGCAACGAGGAGCTCCGGAAGGCTACATCGGCCCTTGAGGACGCCATCAGGCGCCGGACCGAATTCGTCTCCAATATGACCCACCAGATCCGGACACCTCTCAATCTGATCCTGGGTTTTTCACAGCTTCTCCGTGACACTACCGGCGCAGACCTTACCCGCGAAGAGCGGGAGCAACTCCTCCAGGTGATTGACTACAACGCCATGGTGCTCACAAGGATGTCCCTCATGCTCTACGACAGTTCAGACCGCGGATACCACGACGAAATGGTGAGTTTCACATATGAGCCCGTATCCTGCAATGAAATTGCCAGGGAGTGCATAGGGTATGTCAACCGCTATTTCCCTGGCGTCACCGTAAAGTTCCATACCCAGGTGGAAGACTCGTTCACCCTTGTTTCCGACCACCTCTTCCTGATGCGCAGCATCCGGGAAATCCTTTTCAATTCCTCCAAGTACTCAGATGGGAAAAATATCTCCCTCCGCATCACGGCAAACAAGACCAGGGTCAGGTTCATCTTTGAGGACACCGGCCCGGGCATCCCGAAGGAAAACCAGGAACACATATTCACGCCTTTCTACAAGAAAGACAGCCTTTCAGAGGGCCTTGGCGTAGGGCTACCGCTTACCAAGCGGCACGTCATCCTGCTTGGAGGCTCGCTGGAACTGGACCCGGACTACCGCAAGGGCTGCCGTTTCATAATGGATTTCCCAATCGAAGACCCTACTTATCAATAGGATACAGCCGCAGGAGCAGCAGTATAAGAAGCGCGATTGCGGCCGGGAAGAGGGAGAACAGGCTCCAGATCATAGTCTGGACTGAAGATTCGTTCACAATTGTCACTACGGTTTCTCCGGTTGCGGCATCAGTTCCGGAGATAAAGCCCGCAAGGCCAAGGAGCAGCGCCACCAGGGCGCCTGAGATGGCCGATCCGATCTTCTGGGACATAGTGCCGGAAGAGAAGATGAGGCCCGTGGAGGAGGTGCCGTTCTTCTCGGTGGCATAATCCGCTACATCGGCATACATGGACCAGAGAAGCGGGGAATAAAGGCCGATTCCGACGGAGGTAAGGATAACCGTTGCCACCATAACCCAGATATAGGCCGGATCCATAGGGATGAAGAAGAAGCCGATGGACGTGACGGCGCAGATGACGGCCGCCCAGCCGAACGCCTTCTTCTTGGAGCCGACCCATTTTGTAAAGCGCGGAGAGAGGCCGCCGAAGACCATGCAGGTTACCTCTCCGAAGGTCATGAACACGGTGTAATTGATGATAAGGCCGGAAACGGTGACGTCCCCGTGCAGGCAGTACTCCAGGAGATAACCCGCCACGGCATAGCGGAACCCGTTGAAGAAGTTTGTGCATATGCCGATAAGCGTAAGATAGATCCACGGCTTATTGCGGAAAAGGTCTGCGAAAGGCTTGAAGGAGAATTTCTCTGCGCGGACGGGCTTCAGGCGTTCCCTGGTAAGGAGACCGCAGGCAAGGGTGCCCAGGGCGGCCACTCCTCCAAGCACTGCGCCCAGCACGGCATATTGATGCTGGGGAGTGCCGCCAACCATCTTCTGGAGATAAGGGAAGGAAAGAAGCGTCACAAAACCCATTGCATACGCGCCCACCATACGGTAGGAGGAGAACTCATTCTTCTCATTGTCGTCATCCGTCATAACGCCAAGAAGGGAGCCGTAGGGCACGTTCACGGCGGTATAGACGGCCATCATCACAAGATACAGGGAATATGCCCAGATGCGCTTCCCGACCGGGCCAAAATCCGGTGTGAAAAGAAGCAGCGCAAACACCATCCCAAGAGGGATTGCGCCAAAGATGAGCCAGGGCCGATATGTTCCCCAGCGGGACTGTGTGCGGTCCGCGAGCGCCCCCATCACAGGGTCTGTGACAACATCGAAAAGACGGGCCACAAGCATAAGGGTGGCGGTATCTGCCACGGTAAGTCCAAATATATTGGTGAAGAACAGGGGGAATGCGATGGACATTACTTTCCAGGTAATTCCGCCGGCGGCGGCATCTCCAAGACCGTATCCTATTTTCTCTATTAATTTAGCCATAGTTCCAGTGTTAATTATACAAATATAGTCAAAAAAATTCAGTAAATTTGCTTATTATGTATAAGGGAATCAAGATTTTTATGGCTGCTTTTCTGATAGCGGCTGTAGTGCCTTCAGGGGCACAGACCATAACAAAACTTGAGAGCGGCTGGAAGTTCGCTTTTGGAAACGCATCGGACCCCGGAAAAGACTGGGGCCGCGGCACGGAATATTTCAACTACCTCACAAAGGCCCACTCCATCCACAACGAAGGTCCTTACACGGAAACCTTCGACGACAGTGCCTGGCAGGATGTCACCGTCCCCCACGACTGGGTGCCCGCCCTCCCCTGCGATTCCCTTGCAAGCCACTCCCACGGCTACAAGACAGTGGGCTGGAAGTACCCCGGGACCAGCGTGGGCTGGTACCGCAAGGCCTTCACTTTCACCAAAGCCCAGGAAGGGCATCATTTCACCGTCAAGTTTGACGGTATCTTCCGTGACGCCTCAGTATGGTTCAACGGCATCTATATGGGAACGGAAGCCAGCGGTTACGCCACTCAGACCTACGACATCACCCCCTACATAGACTTCACCGGCGGACCCAACGTCCTTACGGTAAGGGCCGATGCCACCCTGGAGGAAGGCTGGTTCTACGAGGGCGCCGGCATCTACCGCAACGCCTACCTCATTGAAACCAAAGGTCCGTACATCCCTGACGGCAGCTTCTGGGCAAGTTGGGACGGACGCAAAGTGACCATCCATTCAGATGTAAAAGAAGCCACCCACCGCATCCTGGATAAGGATGGCAGGGAAATGACGGAGCCCCACCTCTGGAGTCCGGAAGACCCTTATCTCTACACGCTGGAATCAACGGTTGGAGAGGATGTTTACCGCACAAAAATCGGCCTCAGGACAGTTGAGTTCAACGCTCAGGACGGATTCCTTCTCAATGGCAGGAAGTTCATCCTCAAGGGCGTAAACCTCCACCAGGACCACGCCGGAGTTGGCGCCGCAATGCCGGAGGAACTCATAGAGTGGCGCGTAAGGCAGCTGAAAAAACTGGGCGTAAACGCAATCCGCTGCTCCCATAACCCCGCCTCCCCCGCCCTTCTTGACATCTGCGACCGCGAGGGCATCCTCCTCATTGACGAAAACCGCCTTATGGGCGTGAACGCCCACCACAGGCGCCTCCTTGAGAATATGGTCATGGAAGGGAGGTCCCACCCCTCAGTGATCCTCTGGAGCGTTGGTAACGAGGAATGGGGCCTGGAGAACGATATCCGCGGCATCAAGATAGTGAGGGAGATGCAGGAATACGTAAGAAGCCTTGACCCCACAAGGCAGACAACGGCTGCAAACGCCGGCGGCGGCACCCTCATAGAAGGTCTTGAAGTGCACGGCTACAACTACATTGTCCAGAACGACGTAGACGGCCGCCACGCCCGCCATCCGGAGTGGATAATCTTCGGCTCCGAGGAAACCACCGGCTGCGGCACACGCGGCATTTACAAGGAAGAGACCGGCCGTATGCCTGCCATCAACCGCACCGGAGAACCGGAAAACGTCATTGAAAGGGGCTGGAAGTACTACGCGGAGCATCCCTGGACGGGCGGCGTCTTCTTCTGGACGGGCTTTGACTACCGCGGAGAGCCAAATCCGCTCAAATACCCCGCAACGCTCTCTGAATTCGGCATACTGGACTACTGCGGCTTCCCTAAGGACGAGGCCTACTACCTCAAATCCTGGTGGACCAGTGACCCCACCGTCCATATCTGCGGCGCCACCAAAGATATCTGGGTATACTCCAACTGCGACGAAGTCCAGCTTTCAGTGAACGGCCGCAATCTTGGCCGAAAGAAAATGCCCCGTAACGGCCACCTGGTATGGGAAAACGCCTGTCACGGCGGAAAGATCAAGGCCACCGGCTACATTGGGGGCAGAAAGGCCGCGGAGGACATCATAGAGCCCACCGGCCCCGCCGCAAACGTGGAAGTAACGTCAGAGCGCATCGGCCGCCTGCAGGTGTTTGAACTTACCGCCAAGGACGCCAAGGGCCGATATGTCCCTGACGGCGCTATCCCCGTACAGGTATCCCTCAATGGCCCCGGCCGCATCATCGGCTATGGCAACGGAGACCCCGCCGGCAGCGAAAAGGAGCAGTCCGCAGACGGAAAAACCTGCGCCCTCACCACCTTCAGCGGCAAAGCGCAGGTCCTTGTCCTTGGCGACGGCGTCCTGGTTTGCCGTGTTTGCAATTAATGAAAAAAGCATTATATTTGCACTTGGAATCGTCACGGGGATTTCGGAAAGGGTTGACAACCCTCTCAAACATAGTTTGATACGAGCCCCATCAGAAAAGTCGCTGCCTAGGCGGCTTTTATTTTTTGTGCATTCTCTCACCCGGAACCGTAATACAGTACTGAACGAAATAGTTTAGGATCAAGTGCAAAACTATGTGTCATTATCCACCCTTAACGTTGGTCCCCTTACTGTGGAGGGTCATGGCCTGAGAGTCCGAAACTTAAACGACGCCATCACCCACTACAGACACTTCTGAGGCCGCATCGTGTCGTTTACCCACATTCCAGACACAGGGGTAAAAGACACCACCACGGCTTACAGGCCATTCTGAGGCCGCATAGTGTCGCTTAAGTTTCGCAAACACTTGCCGATATGTAACGGCAACATCCCGTGGACCTGGTCCAAGGGGTGTTTTGTATTTTTATCCCGTGGACCTGGTCCACAGGGTTTTTGGCCGAGGTGTAAGGTAAATGTGGCCCAGGTGTAATTTTATGCCGTGGACCTGGTCCACAGGGTGTGCCCCTGGGATACCTGTAGAGCATAGTACTTGGACCAGGTCCAGGGGGTAAAATGCCACCTGGTCCAATAAAAGGTTATACCTCGTCCAATTATTAGCTGGACCAGGTCCACCGGCTACACGACAGGATGTGTGGCGGATGTATGTATCAGGCAGAGGCAATGAGCACTGTGACCAGAATAGCAGTCTCACCGTGTGCGGCAATGGCATTAAACGTACGTGGTCAGTACCGGCTGCAGGTGGCAGGACTTGCTCCGGAGAACACTAAAGCCTGTTAATCTGGGCGAGGTTGGTCACAGAAAAAACAACCTCGCCCGGGGTGCCACCTTCAGGTACTGAGCGCGTGCGTTTTATTCCGTTTTTGTACACAGTGAGTACCCGGCGCCAGACTGGTCACAGTGCTCATTGCCGCCAATCCATCTGGAACGCCCAGAACCGGGTTTTTCTGTACTGGCGGCAAGGATTTCCGCTCAAAACGCCATTTCCCCGCGCCGCGAATCCACAAAATGTTCATTGTGAACGTTCTGGGAGGATTGACGGCTAAAGCATTAAGAAAATCAGGGTTTGGGACCTAGTCCGTTATTCTTCCTTGAAGGATAAAGAAATGGGGGCCGAATGGTCCCCTTACATCAATCCGATATAAATGATATTAACGGGATTATTGGTGTAAACTAGTATATCGTTCACATAATTTTTGTATTTTTGTTTTGTTAAGTTTAACACACTGCAATATGAAGCACATCATTACCACCCTCACAATCCTCCTCTGCAGCACCTCACTCTTCGCACAGGACATCATCACAAAAAAGGACGGAACCGACATCCAGGCCAAAGTGACCGAGGTCAGGCAGTCCGATATTTGCTACAAGAAGTTTTCCAATCCAGAAGGCCCCACATATTCGCTGGACATCGCAGATATTGTTATGATAACATATGAGAACGGTGAGCGTGAAATGTATAATGTGAGCCAGGATTCAAATAAGAGCAATCTTCCTTCGGGCGTGATGACTTATAATCCCTGGAGCGGAAAAGTTTCCGTGGGCGGAGAGACTATTGAAAACGACATGCTGGACAGGTTCTTCACCACTGACGATCTTGCCTTGTTCAAGAGCGGCAAGACTATGAGTACCGTGGGCGGTATCATCGGCGTTGCCGGTGCTTGTTTCTTTGGTTACGGTGCAGGGTACCTTCTTGGATGGCATATCGGAGGTGGCGGAACGCCCGTGCCTCCTTATGACCGCCCATACAACGCTGCCAAGTGGATGCTCATCGTGGGCGGAGTCGTGACAATTGCAGGCTTTGCCATCAACATACCCGGGGAGAATAAGATGAAGACAGCCATCAATAATTACAATTCTGCCCTAACGTATCGCCCCATGCTTCACATTGGCGGTACAGAGAACGGATTTGGGGTTGCGTATGTGTTTTAGTGGTCCTTATGGAACGCCGACCGTAATATAGCCGTGTTGACACGTATAACGCTCCTGATGGCGTTTTGGGGGCCAACACGGCAGCGTTTTTCAGGAAAATGGCCGATTTCTTTGCCGTGTTGGCATTGAAATCGGCCATATAAGCAATATGAGTGTCAACACGGCAAGGGCCAGGCATGACGTTAAAGTATCCTGAGGGCCTCCAGGCACATACGGGAATTGTGATAGGGGCACTTCCAGAAGCCGGCCTTGGGGTTGGCTTTGTCAAGGGAGCCGTCCGGGAGGACAGCCCACCACCATTCTCCGCCTTCACGGTCTACAAGATTCTTGAGGATGTAATCCCAGGCCTTAAGAGCCACATCATAGCCGGAGGCCACTCTATGGTACTTCCACAGCCAGAGGTTACCCACAACGGTCTCGGCCTGGACCCACCACTGGCGGGAGTCGTCAAAGGTGCCGTCCGGAAGCTTCTCATAACGCATTGAGCCGTCCGGGAGAAGGCCTTCGTTACCGGCAATTACAAGGCTCAAAGCGTAAGGTTTTACACGTGAAACAACAGTTTCATCATTAAGAGCCTCGGCGCATTCCAGCATAAGCCAGGAAGTCTCTATGTCGTGGCCATAGGAAACCGCGCCGGGAAGCACCGTCCAGTCACTCTTGAAGTAGAGTTGAAGGTGCCCGTCCTCCCCCATCACCTTCCTGCAGGTAATGTCAAGAAGCCTCTCCACGGCCTCTTTCAGGGACGGATCCGGCCACACCCTGTAAAGATTTGCGAACGCCTCCAGAATGTGGAGGTGGGAGTTCATAGTCTTATCGGCATTAATGTCGTGGGCCGACAGAGACATATCCTCAAGCGGAGAGAAGTCCCGCGCCAGGGCCTCGGTGTAACCACCGTAAAGGGTATCGGCAAACTTTGCCTCAACCACCCTGAAGAGGTTCACGGCCTCATCAAGGGCCTCCTTGTCACCGTTTGCACGGGCAAGTTCTGAAAGCCCGTAGATTGCAAAGCCCTGGGAGTAGAGCTGTTTCTTGTCTTCAAGGGGCTCTCCCGCATCCGATACGCTCCAGTAAACCCCGCCGTATTTGTGGTCACAGAAATGCTTCAGGAACCACTCCTTTGCCCACACGGCGGCATCAAGGTATTCCTTCCGGCCCAGTGCGCGAAACGCCGCGGCAAAAGCCCAGATGATACGGGCATTGAGGATAACGCCTCTTGGCGCATCCTTAATCACTTCACCGTTTGCGGAGACTTCTCCATAGAAGCCTCCCTCCGGATCACGGAGTTTTAACCAATACTGCAGGATGTTCTCCTGCAGTATTGATTTGAATTCACTTAAATGTTGGGAGTTTCCCATACCTTTGTTTCAGTGCAGTTTACCATAACTCCAAGGCCGCCGCAGGAGATGCGAAAATCGCCCTTTTCAAGACGCCATTTTCCGTCTGCGCCAACAAATGCAAGGGCCGATGCAGGGAGTTCAAACTCCACAGTCTTAGTCTCACCGGGCTCAAGGGCCACCTTTTCAAAGCCGCGTAGACGCTTCACGTCCGGGATGAGGGAAGCAACAAGGTCACTGCTGTAAAGGAGAACGGCCTCCTTGCCGGCGCGCTCACCGACGTTCTTCACGTCCACGGACACTTTCAGGACATCGCCGGACTTGAAGGTATCGGCCGATACCTTAAGGCCAGAATACTCAAACTTAGTATAGCTGAGTCCGAAGCCGAAGGGCCACTGGACATCCATCACTGCGTCGTAGTTGTAGGAGCCTTCCATGGTCTCACGGTGCTCGGAAACCTTGTAGTCATAGGTATGGAGGGCGTTGATGTGCTTGGAGTAGGTGAACGGAAGCTTTCCGGAGAAGTTCTCGTCACCGGCAAGAAGGGCTGCAAGGGCGTCTCCGCCGTAGTTTGAAGGCAGCATCACGTCCACAACGGCCTTTGCAAGGGGCTCGATGTCTCCGATAAGACGGGGACGGCCCTCGTTAAGCACCAGGACAACGGGCTTTCCGGTAGCGGCAACAGCCTTCACAAGTTCCTTCTGGTTGGCCGACAGATTAAGGTCGTCCATATTGCCGGGGGTCTCACAGTAGGAGTTCTCACCAACGCAGCAAACAATCACGTCTGCACTGCGGGCCACGTTCACGGCCTGCTGGATGCTTGCCACAACGTCCTTCTGCCAGTCCGGGCCTTCATAGACTACGCCGGGAACCCAGGTAACCTTTCCGGGGAAACGGTTCTGGAGGGCCTCCAGGATGGTGTTGTACTGAGGCACATAATCATCGGCCGATCCCTGCCAGGTGTAACTCCATCCGCCGTTTAAGGTGCGGAGGCTGTTGGCGTTGGGACCGCAGACAAGGATCTTTTCCGTGCCTTTGAGGGGAAGGACGCCCTCGTTCTTGAGGAGGACCTCACTCTCAACTGCCGCCCTGTAGGACTCTTTCCCGAATTCTTCAGAGGCAAACTCCGGATACTCATACTCCCAGCAGGGGTTCTCAAAGAGGCCAAGGCGCACTTTGAGGCGAAGCACGCGGCGGACTGCGTCATTGAGGCGGGCCTCAGAGATAAGGCCTTCCTTGACGCACTCGATGACAGCGGTGCAGCACTCGGGATCGTAGGGATCCATAATCATATCTATACCGGCGTTGATGCCCATCGCCACGGCTTCCTTCTTGTCGGCCGCAACGTGGTCACGCTGGAAGAGATTGTCAATATCGGCCCAGTCAGTCACAAGCATACCGTCCCAGCCCAGTTGCTCTTTCACCCAGCCGCTGAGTAGGATTGCGTTGGCGTGCGTGGGGATGCCGTTGATGGAGGCGCTGTTCACCATTGCGGTGAGGGCGCCGGCGCGGAAGCACTCAAGGAACGGGGCGAAGAATTTCTCCCTGAGGTCATTCTCAGCGATAATGGCGGGAGTGCGGTCCTTGCCGCTCACGGGAACGCCGTAACCCATAAAGTGCTTGATGGACACTGCAACGTGCTCAAGGTCTATGTGGTTGGGGTCTTCGCCCTGAAGGGCCAGGGTTTCCTCACGGGCCAACTCTGCCTGAAGGTAAGGGTCCTCGCCGAAACTTTCCCAGATACGGGGCCAGCGGGGATCACGGCCAAGGTCCATAACCGGGGAGAACACCCAGGGGACCTGGGCAGCGCGGGTTTCATAAGCCATGGCGCGGCCCATCTGGCGGGCGAATTCACGGTTGAATGTAGCGCCAAGGTTAATCTCCTGCGGGTACAGGGAGCCTTCGTTGAGGTATGACGCTCCGTGAATCATATCCAGGCCGTAGATTGAGGGGATGCCGATAGCCTCCATGCTCTTTTCCTGAATCTGGCGCACCATGGCCGCGGTTTCCTCACGGGAATGGGCTTTGTCGTGCATCACATTGAGGATGGAGCCCACCTTGTATTCACCGATGATCTTGTCAAGCTTTGCGGGATCTATTGCCTCGCGGGTCTCATCTTCCAGGGTGGAGATGTTAAGCTGAACCAGCTGGCCGGCCTTCTCTTCAAGGGTCATGCCCTTAAGCACTTTCTCTACCTTTGCTTCAACCGCTTTGTCGGCGGGGATAGCGGGAGCCGTTCCATGCTGGTTGCAGGAAGACAGAGCGGCGGCCGATATTACAACACTGGACATCATTAATACTGTCTTTTTCATATAAGGTTTTAGTTAGTTATTTTCCCACAACTACAACTTTGTAGGTCCGGTTCCCCGGCATCCCTGGATATGAGCCTTCGCGGGGGCCGATATCGGCCTTCCCTGCGGCATCGTCCCAGTGGATACGCGTTATGGCGTATTCGCCACGCTCATAGCCGTAAGTGAGGCCGTCATCCTCGTAGATGGTAAAGTCGGAATCGGCCCCGGGATATACCATAAGGGTGATTTCCTCCAGAGGCTTTTCATCCGTCCATTCCATGTCAGGACCCATGGGGATGATGCTGCCGGCGCGAACGTACAGCGGCATCCTTTCATACGGGGCATCCACCGTTATGCGGCAGCCGCCTTCAATCTTCTCTCCGGAGTAGAAGTCATACCAGGTGCCTTCCGGGAAGTAGACGCTGCGGCTTGTTGCCTTGTACTCGAACACAGGGCACGCCATAATGGCAGGGCCGAAGAGCCATTGGTCGGAGAGGTCACGGACTTCAGGATCGGCCGGGTAATCCATAGCGAGGGCCCTCATTATGGTAGCGTCCTCAAAATGGACGGCGCCGGCAAGAGAATATATATAAGGCATGAGCCTGTAGCGGAGCTTCATATAATAGAGGATGCTCTCATAGGCCTTGGAGCCCTCAGGGGCAATGTTCCAGAGTTCCCTGCGGGGCCACTGGCCGTGGGTGCGGAAAAGGGGCACGAAGGCGCCGGCCTGATGCCAGCGGGTCTGGAGTTCCTGCCATTCAGGGGCGTTATCGGCACTGTAGAACTTGCTCATCACGGAAAAGCCGCCAATGTCCATTCCCCAGAAAGGAATGCCGCTCATGGAGTAGTTAAGACCGGCGGCAGCCTGCATACGGAAGTCTTCCCAGGATGTGCCGATATCCCCGCTCCAGGATGCCGTGGAATACCTCTGGAGACCGGCAAAGCCATTACGGGTAAGGAGGAACACCCTCTTGTCAGGGTCAACGGAGCGCTGGCCCTCGTAGATAGCCTCAGCGTTAACCAGGGCGTATGCGTTAAGGTATTCGGTGGAAGAGCCAAGGGCGTTTGGAGTGATGAGCCACTTAAAATAATCCATAGGGAGGCAGTCCCTGAGGTTTGGCTCAGAGGCGTCCATCCACCATGCGTCTATCTTTTTGCCGAACTTACTGTAGAGATTACGGTCCATCTGGTCCCAGAACATCTTACGGCCGCCTTCCGCGTAGGCGTCGTAGAAACTCTGCTTATGGCCAAGCCAGTCTTCAAGGCCGGCTTCCTCCGCGTGGGTATAGGCATAGCCGGCGGCCTTCAGTTCCCTGTAATTATCCGTATTGGTATAGAACTTCGGCCAAACGCTTATCATAAAGCGGCCGTGCATGGCGTGGACGCTGTCAAGCATGGCCTCGGGATCAGGGTAGCGGGATTCGTCAAACTCATGGCTCCCCCACTGGTCGTCCTTCCAGTACTGCCAGTCCTGGACTATGTTGTCTACGGGAATGTGGCGGCGGCGGAATTCCGCGAGGGTACCCACAAGGTCTTCCTGGGTGCTGTAGCGTTCACGGCTCTGCCAGAATCCAAGGGCCCATTTGGGCATTACAGGGGCCTTGCCGCTGAGGAAGCGGTAGCCGGCAATCACTTTGTCGGCGCTGCCACCGGCGATGAAGTAGAAATCGGCCATAGGCTCGCATTCGCTCCAGAAAGTGAGGCGGGACTCCTGCTCCGGAGTTTCCAGAGGAGCCACCCTGAGGCCGATATAGGATACGTCTCCGTCCGGCTCCCAGTCTATCACAACGGGAGTGGGAACGCCTTTTTCAAGGTGGACGGTGTATTTTGAGCTGTTGGGGTTCCAGGCCGGACGCCAGCGGCGGCTCATAACTTCCTTCCCGTCGATTGAGGTGCTCTGGAAGCCGGCATAGTACTGGATGAAGTGGTAGTCGCCGGTTTCACGGGCGGTGATGGTGCCGCTGTAACGCACCCTGGCTCCGTTAAGGGGCACATCCTTGGGAAGGTTCCTTATGGCCCACTCGTTCTCATAGTAGAGGGAGTCTTCCTTCCGGGTGAGGACCTTGCCGTCTGCGGAAGTGTATCGGCCCTCAAGGTCAAGGTCAAACACATCTCCAAGCTGGCGGTAGGGCTCAGTGCTGCCCCAGCGGCTGTAGGAATATGCGTCAAAGAGGATTCCGTAGCCCTTGCTCGAGAGGACAAACGGAACGCTTATCTTGGTATTGTACTGGTAGAGTTCCTCACGGCGGCCCTTGTGGTCAAGTTCTCCGGCCTGATGCTGTCCAAGGCCGTAGAAGGCTTCGTCGTCAGTGGAGGCAAAACTCACGGCGGTGCCCCCGTCAAAACTCACGCGGCCTTCATCGGCAAGGACATTCCCCTCCCCGTCATAGAAGCGGATGCTTCCATCGGCCTTATAGATATCCACGGCAAGGGCCTCTGTAGTAAGATGTACAACGCCCATGGCCTCTGATACCTCAAAGTCCGTGCAGCCCTTCTGGGGAAGCACGGCAAGGCTCTGGCGGTCACTGAACTTTCCGTCCCTGACGGCGCTCACCCTCACAATCTCCGGGCTCACCACCTCAAGACGCAAAAGCCCGGCTCCCGTATTCACGGAAACGACGTTCTCAGGCGCACAAGACAGCGTCAGAGCAACGAGCAGACAGAGGCAGACGTTTTTATTAACTCTCACTGTATCAATAATTTACAACTTTTACTCCTATTCTTTTTGCCGGGAGTAAAATCGGCAAATGTCTCATTATAAACGACTTAGTAAAAACGGTCAATATTCCCAGTCATCTGTGCGGAAGGGCGGCACGGGGATGCCGCTTGTTTTCTGGAGGTTTGCGCCCATCCAGTTGCGCCAGGCATAGCGTACGGCTACGGGCTTTGGAACTTCCGGGCAGTTTATAATGACGGTGTTTCCGTCCCAGTCTACCTGGGCATTTGCAAGGTGGAACTCCCTGTTCTCGCCGGCAAGTTCAAAGCCCACGATGTCGCGGGAAGATATGCTTCCAAGATCGCTCCACACATGGGTGAGACGCAGTTTTACGGTGCCGTCCTCTTCATAGGAAACGCTCTGCACTTCAGGATAGTCTATGTCCATTCCCAGTGCCTGACCATAGATATTCTGTAGGGCGCGCATAAGCATAAGGTTTGCCACTTCCTTCTTCTGGGAAGGATGCACTGTAACTTTGTTGCCAAGGGTCTCGGTAGAAATAAACCAGGCGTAAGGGATGGCCTTTGCTGTTCTCATCTGGGTTTCCACAAAGAAGGTGCGCCACCTGCCATTGACATCTCCGTGCTCATACGGGGCAAGAAGGGTGTAGATGAAGGGAATGTCTCCCCTTCCCCACTGCTCGCGCCAGTATCTCACCATTGCATTCTGAAGCTTGTCATAGCAGTTCTGGCCTATGTTTGAGCAGCCCTGATACCACAGGATGCCCCTTACGGCGTATCCAACGATTGGAGCCACGCGGCCGTTCCAGATAAGTTCCGGGGTTTCAGGCCAGCGGTCCGGCTTCTCCTCTATGGCGTAAATAGCGTCAAGTTCTTCCTTGGAAAGGCCCGCGCCGTTAATGACTTCCTTGGGCATCCAGGGTTCTATGCGGCTGCCGCCCCAGGCGTTAACTATGATGCCTACGGGAACGCCGAGAGCCTTTGAGAGCCGCTTTGCAAAGAAATATCCAACGGCCGATGCCTTTGCGGCAACTCCGGGAGTGGTGAGCTCCCAGACTGCCTCAATGTCCTTCTCAGGGCTTGTCTTCTTAGCTGTCTTTATGTCCAGAAGACGCACGCTCCCTGCGGTTTCTCCCGCTTCCAGGATAGCTTCTGTTGCACCATCCACGCCCTGGAATCCAAAACCCCTGAGCGGCATTTCCATATTGGACTGGCCGGAGCACATCCACACTTCGCCAAACACCACGTCTACAAGCTCTATTATCTCTTTCCCGGACTTCACCACCAGGCTTTGGGAGCGGCCATCGGCCTTGAAAGTCTGTAAATACACGCGCCAGGTGCCGTCTTCATTAACCGTAGTTGCCACCGGCTTCTTGAGCCAGGATGTAAAAACCTGCACCTTATTGCCGGGTTCTCCCCATCCCCATACGGGTAAGGTGGTTTCCTGCTGCAGAACTGCGTGATCTGAGAAAATATGCGCAATCTGAAGCGGCTGTGCATTCAAAGCCGCACTCAGGAGCAGGAGCAGTGTTACAAGGTGTGGACGTAAATGTTTCATTATTAATTGCTTATGCAAAAACGTCTATACTAAAACAGCCAGACGTTTATAGTTATTAAACTCTTAATCAATTACTTAGCTCCACGCTCCTCATTGGCATCTATGAGGCGGTTGATAGCCTGAACGGAAAGTCCTGTGCGGAAACCGTCGGCCGGAGTGTTGAAGCAGTAGTCCACAAGGCGGTCCACTGTTGAGGTGGCAACGTGCATACGGGTGTCGGAGGAGGCGTAATAGATGAATACCCGGCCGTCTGGATCGGCAATCCAGCCGCAGGAGAAGACTACGTTCATTACGTCACCTATGTACTCCCAGCCCTGGGGGACCATGAAAAAGCCGCCGGGTTCTGCAATTACGCGTGAAGGGTCGTCAAGGGCCGTCATATACATATAGAGCACATAGCGGAGACCGCTGGCGCAGCCGCGCACGCCGTGGGCAAGGTGGAGCCAGCCCTTGGGGGTTTTGATGGGATGGGGGCCTTCGCCGTTTTTCACTTCCTTGATGGTGTGGTAATGGCGGAGGTTTATGATCTTCTCCTCCTTGATTACCGCGCCGTCCAAGGTATCTACCAGGGCCCAGCCAATGCCGCCGCCGCTTCCGGCATCTATGAATCCGTCCTGAGGACGTGTGTAGAGGGCATATTTGCCGTTCACGAATTCAGGGTGAAGGACAACGTTCCTCTGCTGGCTCTTTGACTGTATATCCGGGAGCCGCTCCCAGTTCACGAGGTCCTTTGTGCGGGCAACGCCTGCAGCGGCCGTTGCTGCGGAGAGGTCCCCTTCCAGGGTGTGGTCCTTGCGCTCCACGCAGAAGATGCCGTAGATCCAGCCGTCCTCGTGAGCGGTCAGGCGCATATCGTACACGTTGGTTGCGGGCTCGCCCCATTCAGGCATAGTGATTGGACGGGGCCAGAACTTGAAATTGTCCACTCCGTTGGGGCTTTCGGCAACTGCAAAGAAACTCTTGCGGTCATTCCCTTCCACACGCACCACAAGCACGTATTTCCCGTTCCATCTGATGGCGCCGGAGTTAAGGGTTGCATTCACCCCTATCCTTTCCATAAGGAAGGGATTGCGTTCCTTGTCAAGGTCATAGCGCCAATCAAGCGGGGCGTGAGCCGCCGTAAGGATGGGGTTTTCCCAACGCTCAAATATGCCATTGCCCTCGATGGGGACGTTAGGCTTCTCAAGAAGTTCACTGTGGCACTTTTTCAGCCAGGCCAGTCTTTGCTCAAAGTTCATATCAGTCAAGGAAAAGGATGTTGTCAAACTCTGCAAAATCTTTCATATCGTCTTCATGCTCAAAGCCCTTCCAGGCAGCGTAGAAGTGTTCAGGTTTGTCGTGGGCGTTACGCCAGGTTAGGAGGTAACTGATTCCAAAGTCTTTGATGATGGGATATACCGTCTCTGTCCACCAAGAGGGGTCTACAAGGCCCTCAAGGCCGGTTTCGGAGAGGCACATCAGTTTCTGGTGCTCGTAGGAAAGGGCTGTGAGGAAGGTAAGGATGCGGCGCAGTTCACCGCTGAAGCGGGCCGATGCCTCCTCCACGCTTCCGCCTCCCACATACTCATAGGTATCAACGCCAAGGATATCCACGAATTCATCCCCGGGGTATCGGCTCATATAGTCTTCCGGGCGGACATCTCCGTTGGGAGAGTAACACCAGAGGATGTTGGTAAGGCCGCGGTCTTTGGTGAAATATAGCCAGGTGGCGCGGAAAAGTTCCTGATACTCCTGAGGCGTGCAGAGTTTGCCTCCCCACCAGAACCAGCTGCCTATGTTTTCATGCCAGGGACGGAAAATGACGGGAACATCCGGGCCGATAGACTCCAGAAAATCGGCGGCACGCTGTAGCCAGGTGCGGAATTCACGCTCTTTCTCCCCTCCTTTGAGGATGGATTTCACCACCTGGTCGGAGCTCACATCCCAGGCATCGCCGCCGGTAAGGGGGTTGCGAGGATGCCAAGAGAAGGTCACAATTCCTCCGCGCTCCACCTGTTTTTGAGCCGCACGGCGCATAAGGTCAAAGGGCACGCCGTCAAGGTTTTTTGGGGCCCCAAGTTCAATGCCGCCAAGGTCACAGCCAAGGATAACGGGATACTTTCCGGTAACGTCCTTTACATCACTGCGCTCAAGGGGATCGCTCTCAAAATCCTCCACTTTCCAGGTGTGGCCATAGAAAAGGTCGTCCTGATGGCCGTAGGCAATCTGGCCGTTCTCCGCATAGGTGAAAAGCCTGTGCACTAGCTGGTCCTTTGGCGTTTCCATGGGCTTTTTGTCACGCGGGCCGCATGCTGCGCACAAAGCCACAGCGAACAAAAGCATTGCGTTTTTCCTAATCATCTTATTATCAATAACTTACGTGTTTTACTCCCGTCTGTTCTGCCAGGAGTAAATGTTGTATATAACTCAAAATCAATTAATTAACAAAAACGGCATCAAAACACAGGTGCGCTGTCGTATACGCTTTGGAGGGTATAGCCAGCATCAGTTGTATTCCATGCCTTGGCCATAGCCTTCACGGGCTCCTCTCCAGTAGAGGTATACTCACCTGTGCCGTGGTCCACATAGCCGTGGCGTTCCTGACCGTAGCCATTGGCACCGTTGTCCCAGAGGAACGGTGAGATTCCAAAGGTTTTTGCGGCCTTCACCACATACTCAAGATAGTAGAGGTAATATGCCCAGGCCTTTGCATCGCTCTTGTTACGCATTGAGCATCCGAACTCTCCCATATAGATGGGGATGTTCTTTTCCGTATAATTGAAATAAATGCTATTGAACAGAGTCTTTATTTCCTCTTCGCCGTTTTTGTATGCCGTACCGGTGTGTCCCCAGTCAGGGAGTTGCTTTGCTCCAATGGTATAATCATAGGGATCATAGCAGTGGAATGCCAGCATAATCTTTCCTGCGGGGTCATTGGGAACCGTGAGATACTTCAGATAATTGGGGCTTGCGGCATATCCGGGAACGCCCAGCCAGCGGGTGGCGTTGTTGCCTCCGGTTGCACGGACGGCATCTACAAATACCTGATTCCACTGGTTAATCACGTCGCATTTCTTTTCCGTATTGGAGCTGGAACTCCATTGGTCGCCGTAAATAAGCTCATTGAAGGATTCAAGCATAAGGAATTCTCCCTTGTCCTTGAACTTAGTTGCTATCTGGGTCCATACGGCAGCAATCTCCTCCTTAACCAGAGTATTGATTTCCTCACTGTCCACGGCACCTTTAAGGTTCTGCCAGTGGTTGCCGTCATTCTCACCGTGATCTTCATCGTGGTGAGTGTTTAGAATCACATTCAGGCCCGCGTTCTCTGCAAATCCCACTACCTCATAAATGCGGTTGAGCCACACCTCATCAAGGGTATAATCAGGAGCCTCTCCAATGTGCCCCATCCATGTTGCGGGGATGCGGACGCTGGTGAAGCCCTTGGCCTTTAGGCCTGTGAAAGTGGCCTGTGTGGCCGATTTCCCCTGCCAGGCGGTCTCGTTTGCCACACCGTTTGCATAAGCGTCAAAATGGTTTCCCATATTCCAACCAAGGCCAAGTTCAAATGTACGTGCTACGGCAGTATTGTCTGCAAGGGTAGGATCTTTGATAACCTCCTTTGCATCCTGAGCTACGGGAAGAGTCACGGCCGAGACACCAGTTGCCGAGACTGTAACATTGGCATTTCTGGGGGAATATTCAGGATTAGCAGCCACCTTAAGCGTAAAGACAATCTTGTAATCTTTGAAAATGCCGTCGGAATAGCTGAGCCAGCCCTTGGCATCTGAGGGGATTTCCAATTTGGGACGTGCCGGAGAGGTTACGGTAATCTCATATTGTCCGGCAGCCGCTGTGGCCGATACTGTAGCGGGAGCGACGCTTATTGCCGTAGGAGCTTCCACCGCCGGAGTTTCATTACCGGAAGTGTCAGGCTTTCCGCAGCAACAGGCCACGGAAACAAGGCTTACTACAAAGAACTGTGTCAGGTATCTCATAATCAATTATTTATTTCAATGAAGGCATATCTTCGCGGGTTAGGACTGCGGCCGATGACATGATGGTTTTCCAATATACCTCTGTATTTAACGCATAACTCTCCAGATCCCAGGTGAGGAACCAGTTCCAGGCATGACCTGCGGCGATGCATTTGGAAGGATCCGGGATATTTCCGCACTCGCTCACGGTCACAAGTTTATGGCCGCCGGTGAGATTGACGGCAGCATTGTACTGGCGAGCCTTGGCGCCTGTGTCATCGGCATAAATGTCTACACCTACTATGTCCACAAGGTCATCTCCAGGATACCACGAAGCCCATTCGTTCTCTGCGCCGGGGGTAGCGTCCAGCGTCCAGACCCAGATGAGGTTGTTAAGTCCGTACTCCCCTTCCAGCTTATCACGGAGAAGTTTCCAAAGCCTCTTGCAGGAATCGGCCCCGCCGCGGCCCCACCAGAACCAGGCGTTGTTGGTAACGCCGTGGAGGTTGTAGTTTCCGGCGGCTTCGTGAAGGGGGCGCCAGATTACGGGGATGTTCTCATCCTGGAGTAGTTTGAGGTAACCTGCAACCTTCTCTATGTCCTGCAGGATGAAATCGTTCTCCCAGGTGCCTGGGGTAAGGGCATTTGCAATGGAGAAAGAGGTCTTGTCACTGTAGAAGTTATAACCGTCAAAATTACCTTCTTTGCCTTTATCCCAGGCTTCCTTTGAATCCGGGACGTTCCAATGCCACATGAAATTCACCAGGCCATTGTTCTGCCACTGCTCCTTGGCGGCGGAAATGTCTCCGTAATTCACAACCCAGCTCCAACCGGCTGGGGTTGGAGAATACTGGAGGAAGATGTAGTCGTAGCCGGCCAGCGCAGGGTGTTTCCCCGTCATCTGGAAGATCTGGTTCACGCGCTCATTGTTGTTGGCCGTGCCGCCGGACTGGACACCGCTCAGCATCTTCTTCCCGGACTGTTCCAGAAGGAAGGCATATACATTCTTGGCTTCCTTTGAGGCCGATGCATTGGAGAGGGCGGAGTCTGGATTAAGTGAAGCTGGCGCCTCAGCGGCCTCCTGCTTCACAAGATAGGTAGCGCTAATAGCGCCAGATTTGACCATAAGACTTACCTCACGCGGCTCAATTGCTGTATTTACGGCCACCTCCACGCTATAAGTAATCTTGAAATTGTTGTATACGCCATCTTTCACTGTAAGCCATTCAGTCTGTCCGCTTACGGCAGGACGCGCCGGCGACGTTACTATAAAACTGTAGCTTCCGCCCGCCGCAGGCACTTCCAGTGATGCAGGAGAGAAGCTTATTGCCGACGGAGCAACCGGCCCCGGCTCAGTAACCGGTTCCGTCTTGCCACAGGCCCAAAAGAGCGCTACGGCTGATAACAGCAGGAGTATTTTTTTCATAGTCATGGAACCCGGAGGGAGGGTCGGCCCCCTCCGGATTAAAAGAGTGTTATTACTTTACTATGTATTCAACGCTTACCTTATCAATAATCCAATCCGATCCCTGCACTACAATAGCCACACGGCCATCTCCCACATAATTGGTATTCATACCGAAGTAATCACCCGCAGTTGCCTTGAGATGACTTAGGATATCATTAGTAAGAGTAAGAGCCAACCTGGTTACATCCTTTCCTCCTACGTTGTCGGTGTTGATATAGGCTCCGCCGATCTCAGGGAAGTTCATATCACCGTTAGCCCACCATCCGTCATTAATCTGGACCTGTCCCCAGTTTTCGGTCTGAGTGAAATAGAACACCAGTTTAGAACCGGGCGCTAGATTCTCAAAATATGAAAGAGCCAGGCCGAACCGGCCGTCATCACCCCAGGTGAGAGCAATTGGACCTTCAAAGATGACGGTTTCCTGAGGAATATAGTGAATCAGGTTAATCTGGGTCAGAATGCAATTCTGTCCCTGAATCACAAACAGGCCGCCCCAATTCTCAAGGCCATTCAACTTGGTGATGAGTTCTTCCGTAAGTTCTATATCAAATACACCTTCAACGCTGTTTGCGGAAGAAACCTCGGCAAGCATGTCTCCCCAGTTCCCACCAAATATCTGCAGTTTGAAATCGTCGGACTTGGGCGTAATGTAAAAGCGTACTACATCTCCGGGAACGGCACCGTACTTGATAAGGCCGCCAAACTCGCCAACATAAGGCTGAGGGCCCCATGACCCAACATCTTCACTGCCCTGGAACAGCGTATAAACGGCTTCCGTACCGGGGTCTATGTTAAGGGTATAGGTTACTGAGCCATTATCGGACTGAAGGGTGATGGTAGAACCAGCCTTGGCATCGGAAGGAATCACCAGATACAGCCTGCCGTCATTCAAAATATAGTTGACCGACACGTCGTCGATCAGCACATCCTGAAGATGATCGGAGTTTTCCACATCAACAATGAGCATGTCGCCAGGACTGAAGACAGTGTCAGGGAATTCGGCGATATAAGCGCCGGCGGGCTTGTCGATGGCAAGTTCAATGGTTTCCAGGGAAGCGCCATTCTTAAGGTTGAGAACCAGGACTCCAGTCTCTGCTGCCGTGGGAACGGCAACGGTGATTGCAGTGGCGGTTGCCTCAACATCCACCTTGATGTCTCCGCCGAAAGTAACAGCCGACACAAGGTCAAGGTCTGTACCTTCAATGGTGACGTCGGAACCGGCGGAAGCGGGATTGGCGCTGAAACCGGTAACGGCGGGTTTCACAAGGGTATAAGCGACTGCAACGCTCTTGCCGTTGGCCTGGGTGAGGATTATATCGCCTTCCTGTGCATTTTCAGGAACCGTAGCAGTAATCTTTCCCTCTGCAAGGGCGAATTCTACACCTGCTGCATTGGGGAAGTCCACTCCGGTAACAAGGTCAAGGTCATTTCCGCTGATTGTAAGGGCTGCGCCGTTCTTAACGGGAGCCGGAGCGACGGAAAGGCCGGTGGGAACCACGGTTGTGATGGATCCTGCTACAACCTCAACACCGGAGGCCATTACAAGGATAACATCTGAATCTGCGGCATTGGCCGGGAGGACAAAGCTGATCTTGGAGTCAGTGATAACGGGGCTTTCAATCTCAATCTTTCCCACAAACACCTTCTTTGTCAGGGAGAGGTGCTTACCGGTAATATCAATTGTAGCACCCGCCTTGTACTCTCCGCTCACCTTTCCTTCTGCGGTCAAAACGGTGAAGTCAATTTCCACAACATTAAGGGCCGCAAGGATATCTTCATCCTCAACTTTGGTCTCATCTATGGTACCGACGCCTACTTTGCCAGTTTTGGCTTCAGCGGGAACCCTGACTTTTACGGAATACCTGCTATGGCTGATAAAATCATCCTCAGAGACATATAACTTGTTGGAGAAAATCACCTCATGGATAAGATTGAGATAGTCTCCTTCAAGGGTTATTTCCTCACCTGGATATGCGGCTTCCGGAGTAACCTTGTCAAGTACGATAGTCTCTATGTAAGACAGAGGAGTGGCTGTTTCAATGGTTTTGCCGGCCTTTGTTGTGAGGACAACGTTTCCAACCTCAGCTCCGTCCTTCGGAACGGTCACGTGGATTTCACTGGGAACGCCTGCTCTTACAACCTCTATCTCGGTTATAGGCTCACAGCCTGGGATAGTGACGGAAACAACCTGGTCCAGGTTGGCACCGACAAAGCGAAGAACGCCGCCGCGGACCACAGGCCTGGGGCCGTATGAAGTAAGAGCCACATCAGTTGTTACCGGTACCTGGTTGGTGTCAAATTCCTGCTTTGCACAGGAGAGCATCAACATTGTAATGCCCGCTACAAGTGCTGCTATGCTGAAAATCTTTTTCATAATCTTTCACTTTTATTTGTTGGGAACAGCACGTATGTTGTCAATCTTGATAATTGGTGTGCACTCGATGCCGCCGACGCCCTTCCACACAAACAGGGTAAGTGAAGAGAAGTCTGACGCCGTGAGTTTACCGCTTGCCTGAGTACCGTCAGAAGCATAGACAAAGTTCTTGTAAGGGATAGTGACAGTTATCCACTCTCCTCCGGTATCAAATGAACCGACACCGGCCCAGGGCTGATAAAGGCCACGAGGCAGGGTGTTGTTGTTGAAATAAGTGTTATTGGCACCGGCAAGGGTGTTACCGTCAATATCCGTCGCGCCGGCCGCGCCGCCGGTAATCTTGTCCACACCGCCTACAATTATCTGCATCATACCTGCACTCCAGGGATTGGAAGCTGGAACGTTAAGTTCAAACTTGAGAAGCATGTTCTCCCAATCGGTGAAGTCTACAAGTTCTGTCAGGCGGGGGCTGTCGGCATAGGTGACGGGGCTATCCCAGTCTCCCGGCCAGTACTCGAAGGAGAATGCGCCGTCGGCCCACGCTTCATCATTCATCACGGTTGTACCGTCTCCAAGGCGGAGGTAATTGCCGCTAAGGGATGTTTCGTCACTGCCGATGAAAAGGGCATTGTGCCAGCCATGGCACTTGAGGCGAGGATCTGTGTCGAAGTCGAACAGGAGGCCACGGGAATCCTTGTAATGGAAGGCGGATTCTACGGACCCATACACTGTCTTTACCGTAACCGGTCCTGCAGCGGCTCCTTCAGGAACCTGGAAAGTTATACGGTTCTTGGTAAAAGAGGAGATTTGAGCCTGCTTGTTACCCTGGAAAGTGAGGGTAAGGGGAACATTGGGATCATCAATGAAGTAGTCTCCGGTAATGCTGGCCACAGAGCCCTCGGCAGCCCACTCACATGACATCTCGCTGACCACTGGACCGGGGACAAGTACCTGGAAGGGGAACTTCACGGTATCCTGCTGCTTTGTAATGAGATAAACGTTGTCCGACACTTCACCGGGAATCACATTGGGGACTTCCACAAGAATGGTGTGGTCTGTCATGAAACTGGAGTTTAGGACAGCCTCACAGTCATTGAACAGAACACGGTAAGTGCTGCGGAGATTGTTTCCCACAATGCAAAGGGAATTACCCATGTAGGCCCCTGTCAGTAGAGTGTCCCGGGCTGTTCCGGCAGGGCGGATGAAGTAAACCTCAGGCACACCGGAAGCAATCTGGTATTTGTATGGTTCGTCCACGCAGGAAACGGCCAGGGCCAAAATGCCAAGCGCGGCTAAAAACCAGTTCTTTATAGTTGAATGTTTCATTTCCTGTATGTTTTAGAATGAATAAGTATTCCTTACATCAACCTCTACGGGTTCTGCAGAAAGGTTTTTGTTGAAAACAACGTCTTCCTGCGGGAAAGGAAGGATGAATGAATTCTCGTCCACGGGAGGAACTGCCGCAGATGTGTCGTATGTCACTGCAGATGCATCCCACACGCCACTCTCAAAGTAGTTCTTATAGACGTCGGGAAGGCCATTGTACTGAGAACGGCGCTGTCCTTTAATCTCACTCACAGCTTCCGCAGGTGCATAATAAGCCAGACGAACAAGGTCGTACCAGCGGTCACCTTCGAGGGCAAGTTCAAGACGGCGCTCCTTCCATACATCCTGCCATGAGACGGAGGCCGGTCTGTCGTAAGACTTGATAGCCCTATGGCGGACGGCATAGAAGGCATCAATGGCCGAAGCGTCCGTAGTGGAACCGCGGGTTGCGCCAATCTTAGCCTCCGTATAGATGAGATATACGTCGGCAAGACGGAGGATATGAGTGGCAAGACCGTTTGACATGTTGCGGGTAGGGGCAGTGCCCATCTCGGCAATATGGTCTGCAGTATGGCCATACAGATGCTTTACGCAGTTGGTTCCGGTAGGGCTCTTGAGCGTTCCGGGGCTGCCCTTAGCATAATTCTTGTCATAGAGGAACTTAAGGTAGTCGAAGCCTTTCTTTCCGGGGGCATATTCTACATCCCTCCAGAAATACTCGTACACGTCTCCGGCCATCATCATGGTTGCTTTTCTACGCGCATCGTTGTCAATGCGGCCCTGAGGGTTGTCGGTGGGCTTTACGTTGAAGGCATCTTCCAGGTCTACGGAAGGGCCCACCCAGTCTCCCCATGCATCAGTGCCGAAGTCCGTGAAACCGTCCATTGCCATTTCGCAGTGGAGCCAGCTCTGGGATGTCCAGGGCTCACAGGAAGCGTCCCATTGCCATGAAATAAGACATTCTTTATTCTTATTGTTATGACCGCGGAAAATGTCCTCATAGTTTTCCATAAGTTCACGTCCGGAATTATCAATGACTTCCTTGGCAAGGCGAGCGGCCTCGTCAAGATCGGCCTGACTCAACTCTCCGCTCACACCGGCCTTTGTGAGGTAAACCTTGGCAAGAAGGGCCTCTGCGGCATAATAATCAATGCGGCCATAGGAGTCAAATCCGGATGTATGCTTAGGAAGAAGGGTCATAGCCTGCTCAAGAAGCATTACAATGTACTCATAGACATCGGCCTTGCGGACCCTGCGTACTTCGTTGTATTTGGCACCGGCCACCTCTGCGGCAATGTCGTGAATGATGGGGACATCACCGAATGAACGTACCAGGTAGAAGTATGCAAGAGCCTTCATGGTCAAAGTCTCACCCAGGCACTGGTTCTTCACCGAAGGAGTAATATCGGCCTTGAGGATACGGTTATAAACAATTGAGCAGTGGGTATTTACAGCCCAGAGCGACTTGGACATATTGCTGAGGTCTGTGTCTGTGCTGTTAACAGTGAACATCATATAAGGACTTCCCCCCATATAAAGGTTGCCGGACATGACCTCACCTACCTTGTAGTAACCACGCGTGAAGTCATTCCAAGGAGAATTATAAAGGTAATTCACGCCCTGAATGCACTGCTCATCGTTTTGGTAGAAGTTGGATTCGTTGTAGGTGTCTTCTGTGGGACGGTCCAGGAATTTTTCGCAGGAGGCGGCACCGGTCAGAACTACAGCTGCAATTGCAATATATTTAAATATACTTTTCATATTCATTCCCTCCTTTGATTAAAATGTGATATTGAGGCCGAAGGAGTACACGGTGGGTGAAGGATAACGGCCGTTATCCAGACCCATCACATTGGCAGAAGTTGTGCTAGCACCAATTTCAGGATCATATCCCCTATACTTTGTGAATGTGTAAAGGTTCTGGATATTCAGATAGAGCCTGAGATTGTCAATCTTCACTTTTTCAAGCATCTTCTTGGGGAAGGTGTATCCAAGGCTGACGTTCTTTATGCGAAGATATGAACCGTCCTCTATATAGCGGTCGCTGATGCGGTCGTTGTCATTGGCGTCATTCATGGTAGCACGCGGCAGTTTTGCGCCAGGGTTGGCAATACGAACGTTATTTACATCCTGGTACCAATTCCAGACATTTCCGGTTCCGTCATATACTCTATCCGGATCAATAGGCTCCAGTTTTGTACGCTCAAGGACCACGGTGGGCTGGTTGGCCCATGCGCTCTTCATGTTGCTCAGGTTCATGTCAAGGTAGTTGAACACCTTGTTTCCGTATGTTCCGTTGATGAAGATTGAAAGGTCCCAGTTCTTGTATGTGAAGGTATTGGTCCAGCCGAAGGTGAACAGCGGCATAGGTGAGCCGATATTGGTTTTGTCGTGGTCGTCAATCTTACCGTCCGGAACGCCGTCCGGGCCGCTAATATCCTTGAACTTGATATCTCCAATCCAAGGAGTGGTGTACTGGTTGAATGAAACACCGTCTTCGGGATAATTCTCCGTGTGAGGAGAATTCTGGAGGTCTTCCAAGCTCTCGTAGATACCGTCTGTAACCCAGCCGTAGAAGCTGTACAGGGGTTCTCCAACCTGAGTCATCGTGACGACATCATCCCACTGTCCCTTACCGGTAATGGGAGCGGAAGCCGTTCCGTTAAGTGCAAGGAGGCGGTTGGTGTTGAAGGAGATCTGGCCTTCAGTGCTCCAGTGGAAATTCCTGGTTTCAATGGGATGGGCGTTGATTGTAAATTCTACACCTGTGTTCATGATTGAACCGTAGTTTCCATAGGGAGCGGTGATGGTAGCTGACTCATTGCCCTCGGTACCCATATAGGTAGGCATCATGAGCTTCATGAGCATTCCGTTGGAACGCTTGTCATACCAGTCTATGATAAAGTTGAGACGGTTGTTGAAGAAGTTAAGGTCCAATCCCACGTTCCACTGCTGCTGTTTTTCCCATTGGATAGAAGTATTGGCAAGCTGTGCCTGGCGATAACCCACACCAAGGGCCGTTGCAACCTTCTGCATGGGAGCGCCCCACTTGTATCCGCCGATATTGGCGTTACCGGTCTGACCCCAGCCAACGCGAAGTTTGGCGTCATTGAGGACACTCTTTACCGCTTCAGGGAAGAATGGTTCATTGGTAAAGCGCCATGCCAGTGCAAATGAGTGGAAAGGAGCCCAGCGGTTCTTGGGACCGAAGTTGGAAGAACCATCATAACGGAATGTGTATGTTCCGATATAGCGGTTATCGTAGTTGTAAGTCTCACGGGTAAAGAAGGATGCCATTGCGCTGGATCCAAATCCCTGGCCGATCTTTGGATCGGCACGGCCGAGGGAGATATTGTGTACGTTGTCGGCAGGAAGGTCGCCGTTCTCAATGGAGGTGTAATCCCACTTGCTTTCCCAGGCTTCCTGGCCGACCATGGCAGTAACGCTGTGCTTACCGAAAGTGTTGGCATAGGTCACATAGTTTTTGAGCTGCCAGTAAACGCCGCTGTTTTTCTGGTTGCGGCCACTATTGGTGTTGTTGATGTACGAACCGAATTCTGCGGTAGGCTCAAAAGTATCGGCCTTGGAACTGTTAATGTCAAAACCAAGTTCCGCACGCCATGTAAAGTTCTTGAGGAAAGTAATATCAGAGAAAATATTACCGTTCAGGGACTGCCTGGCAAGAAGTATGTCATTGAGCATTGCCTTGGCAACGGGGTTGACAATCTTGTAGTTCGGCATCTGGATATTGGCATAGTTACCGTCAAGGTCATAGATAGGGGCGCTGGGAAGTGATGTGAGAGCATAGATGATGATACCTTCTGTGGAGTCGGCAAGCTTGAGGCTCTCGTTGGTGTGGCTGTAAGAAAGGTTCACGCCAATGTTCCACCAGCGTTTGAGGGCGGCATCCAGGTTTGTACGGAAACCAAAACGCTCAAAACTGGAACCAATGATGGTACCGTCCTGGTTCATGTATGAACCTGAAACATAGTATTTGACTTTGTCGGTACCGCCACTGGCGCTCAGCTGATGCTGATGCTGGATGGCCGTGCGGAAGATTGCATCCTGCCAGTTAGTACCTACGCCAAGGGCAGAAGGATCCGCATAGCGGCTATCCACGTCTACCTGTCCCACTGCTGCAAGGTCATTATAGTACTCGGCGAACTGGCGGAGATTGAGCAGATCGATACGCTTGGTCTGGCGCTGTACAGCAACCATGCCTTCGTAAGTAAACTTGGCGTCTCCGGTCTTACCGCGTTTTGTGGTAATGAGAATAACGCCGTTTGCACCCTGGGCACCGTAGATGGCGGTTGCCGATGCATCCTTGAGGATTTCCATGCTCACGATATCGGCAGGGTTGATGGTGGATAGAGGAGAGATTGTGGAAACCGCACCGTTACCAAGGGCATCACCAAGGCCGTAAGACGCACCGCTGGTACCGCCGCTCTGGAAAATGACGCCGTCAATGACGTAGAGAGGCTCTGCGTTTGCGTTGACGGTGGCCTGACCGCGGACGCGGATTGAAGATGAGGAGCCAGGAGCACCGGAGGTCTGGACAGCAGTGACACCGGCTGCTCGGCCCTGGAGAGACTGGTCTACGTTGGTGATGATGGAGCCCTTGATGTCGTCTTCCTTCATGGATACGGAAGCGCCGGCAAGGTCGCTCTTTTTCATGGTACCATATCCCACGACGACTACTTCGTCCAGGAATTCGGTATCCTCTCCCAGGACCACGTTGATAACGCTCTGGTTACCCACGGCGATCTCCTGGGTTGCATAACCGATGGATGAGAACACCAGCGTAGCGCCGGGGCGAACGGTGATGGTGTAGTTACCATCGAGGTCTGTGATGGCACCGTTGTTGGTACCCTTCTCCATGACACTGGCTCCGATGACGGGGCCGACGTTGTCGGTCACCGTGCCGCTGACCTTGTTCTGCGCGAACAGGGCAGTTGTGGCGAGGAGCGCCAGCATGAAGGTCACAAATTTTTGTCTCATGCTTTTTGTTGGTTAATGGTTAATATTATTATTGGTTTAGATTATTTGTTGCGTTGCAAATAATTCCAACGGTAGAGTCCGAAACGTAAACGCCGTTGAGTCCCTGGGCCTCCTGGGCGGGGTCTCCGGTGTAGGGGTCTCCGCTCACCCATTGCTCGTGCAGGGGCTCCGCAAAACCGCTCCAGCCCCAGAAGTTGGCTCCGTCAAGGTTTCCGCCAACCTGAGAGAATACAAATTTATAATACGCGTTACGCGCGCGGGTGGAAGCCGTCATATCGGCCTTGAATCCGTCACGCGGGAAACCGAATTCCTCGCATACCACGGGAAGGCCCAGTTCAAGAGCCAGTTCCTTATGAAGGCCGATATAGGCCGACGTTTTCTCTATGGCCGCGGGGATGTCCTCTTCAAGGCTTTCCTCCTTTGCCCAGCCCCAGTTGTAGGGCCAGATGTGGATGGTCATATAGTCTATGCCGGGGATAGAATTGACCCTTCTGACAAGTTCAATGTCTTCCTCCGAGCCCATCAGGCCTTCGTTGCCGGTGGAAAGGAGGTGGTTGGGGTCAAGTTCCTTCACGATTGCGGCGGCCTTTGTCATCCAGCCGATGAATCCGTCCTGGATATCCTTTTCCGAGGAGAAGCAGCGGGGCTCGTTGCCAAGTTGCCAGGCAAAGATTGCGGGATCGTCCTTATAAGGCTTTCCGGTAATGCTGTTGGTGCGGCCCACTATGTTTCTGAGATGGGCCAAATATAGTTCCTGGGCGGGTTCCGATACCTGGAACTTACGCATCTGCTGCATAAAGGGCCAGTAGCCGTCCACAAGAGGGATGAGGGTCCTTTCACCGGTGGCCCATTCGAGGTACTGGCCGTATCCGCCGCTCCACTCCCAGGAGTTGTTGATATAAAGGACTGTCTGCATTCCCCTCTTGCCAAGTTCCACAAGATAGCGGTCAAGACCTGTGAGGAGGGTGTCGTTATACACGCCGGGAGCGGTCTGGAGAGTGGGTTCCACGCGGGAGAATACGCCGTCAGGGCCGTCTCCGCCAACAAGGGTGCGGAGATTGGTGAGGCCGAGGGCTTTCAGGGTGTCAAGTTCCCTCTGGAGGCGCTCAATGTCACCGCCACGGCCTTCGGAAGCCAGGATGGGGCCATACCAGAAATTGGTTCCCACATATGTGTAGGGCTTTCCGTCACGCTGGAAATGACCGTCTTTTACGGTAACGAACTGAGGAGTTTTTGAGCACGATAAAGCGGCAAGGACAAGAAGGGTCCATACCACGGGTTTGAGTGTTATTTTCATTATGTTGGCCGACATAAATAACTTACTTTTGCAAAGTTATTGTTTCGGCCTATTTCGAACAAATAAAAAAATATCTAAAACTGATACTTTTTTAACATTGGCTATACAAACACCCTGTTTTTGGTGAACAGAGCCCTGAAATCGCGGGGCGTGTAGCCGCGGCGGTTCTTGAACGCGCGGTTGAAATTTGAGAGATTGTTGAAGCCGCAGGCGTAGCAGATTTCGCTTATCCCCGTGGTGGTATCCACCAGCATACGGGCGGCCTTCCCAAGCCTCACGTCAATTATGTAATCCATCAGGTTCCTGGTGGTGTGCTGCTTGAAGAAACGGCTGAACGCGCTGGGGGCCATTCCCACCATTGCAGAAAGGTCGTCAAGGCGTAAATCTTCTGCGTAATGTTCTGATATATATTCCTTTACCTTTAGTATACGGCGGCTCTCACTTCCCTGCCTAGTGTTTGCAAAAGAGGTGGACGCGAGGATCCTTGCGCCCTTGTCCTGGGAGAGTTCATTGAGAATCTTGAGCATATTGAGGAATTGGTCAAAGCGCTCCTCCAGGGAAGGCAGGGTGTCCAACAGATTGTACACTTTGGCAATGGCCGTGAGTGAGAAAGTCACGCCGTGCCTTGCGCTGTCAAACATCCGTTTTATGGAGGCAAACTGGTTTCGGCCCAGGAGCCTCTCATCCAGAAGGGAGTCCGAGAACTGGATTGTGATCTCACGGATATCGGCCGATGTACAGTTGCCCTGTTCCCAGGCGTGCTCCAGGCCGTCTCCGGTAACAAGCGTAAGCTCCAGATCCCCTATCTCCTCTATGCTGTCACCTATCACACGCTTGACTCCCTTGCCGTTTTCTATGAAATTGAGTTCGAACTCCTTATGTGAATGAATGGGGTAAAGGAACTCGCTCTTGTGGCGCTCCACAATGTAAAAACAGTCCCTGTCCGTGATGGGTGTTACCTCCCTGAGTACGTTGGCCATATCCTATTCTTGTCTACTTACCGCAAAGATAGAAAAATTTTGATACTTTTTAAACATTTTTCACGTGAATACTAAAAGCGCTGTTTCTAAAAATATTACAGACAGCCGATGTATCATCGTGCCCCTTTTTCTCCGGCATTTGTTAACATCTTCTCACCATTCACAGTTGCGGGCAACGAAACGCGCAAAAAGGGCCATTTTCGTGTAAATCATTGACCAAATGGGCAACGAAATGCACAAAAACCGCAAAAAACGCGTTACTCATTGCCCCAACACATTGCCGGGAGGGGCGGCAAAAACAGGGTGGAGGCTAAACCATTAACACACAGCAGGTTACGCAAGTGTTTGGGATTACTGGTAATTCCAAATAACCCCGTAAACCACTGATGTACAAGTACTTAGCCTCCACCCCATCGGCATTACCGTGAAAGATGGGGAAAGCGGCATTGCCGGGAGGGGCGGCAGGGTGATCAGGGAGATCAGTAGGAGCGGGCGATTCCAAGTTGCTGGATCTTGTAGGTGTCACCGCCGGAAGAGGTGGCGTAGATGGTGACCTGGAAGTTTTCACCTCCGGCGTTGAGGACGCCGATAAGATATTTCTTGTTGGCTTCCGAGGCCCTGTGGGTTACCTCGAAGGAGCGGGGGGTATAGGTGCCGAAGAAATTGCGGAGGATCTGACGGGCCTGAGCCTTGGAGCAGTTGCGGGACGAAGAGATCACGGTGAGGTCCAGATTGTCCGCGAACCAACTGGAGAGGGAGGCTACGTCTCCGGCTGCAAGGTATTTGGTGATTGATGAGAATACGGAGAATTCACCTTCCGGTGAAGCGACCGGTTTGTAGGCCTTCACGGGCGTCACTGGCGTCTGCGCCATAGCGGCCCCACCTGAGAGGAGGAGCATTGCCGCCGATAATACAATCTTTGCTTGCTTTTTCATTCCGGGGAGATTTCTTGCAAATATCAAGCCGAAATGTTACATTTGCGTTATGAACATTGAACTCCTCACCGTAGGGAAAACGGACGTTAAATGGGTGAAAGAGGGCCTGGACGTATATGTGTCAAGGCTTCAGCACTATGTGCCGTTCAAGGTGACGGAGATTCCGGAACTTAAAAAGGCGCAGTCCCTGAGCCGTGACCAGGTGAAGGAGAAGGAGGGGGAACTGATCCTCAAGCATCTGTCCCCTGCCGATACCCTCATACTTCTGGACGAGCACGGCGTGGAGTACCGCTCCACTGAATTTGCAGGAATGCTGGAAAAATATATGCTCCAGGGCGCAAAGAACCTTGTTTTCGCAGTTGGCGGAGCATACGGTTTTTCACCTCAGGTGCACGCCAGGGCACGCGCAAAGATGGCCCTTTCCAAGATGACTTTCACGCACCAGATGGTTCGCACAGTTTTTGCAGAGCAACTCTACCGTGCGTTTACCATCCTTCGCGGAGAGCCCTACCATAATGAATAAGTCCCGTCTCATACGGCAAAGCGTCGCTTTTGTGATTATGGCTGCATCGGCCATAATTTTTGCGGCGTCCCTCCTCACCACGGGAAGCGAAGACCCCGAGGCTGCGGCGGCTGACTTCGGCAAAAAGACAAGCGCCCGCGTAAAACTCCTGGACAGGTACATTGACAAGGCCCTTGACTCGGACCCCGGAACCTGGATGGAACTGAAGGGACTTCCGGCCGATATGGTTGTGTACCGATACGTCGGCGACACCCTCCAGAGCTGGGCCGGGCAGTTCCCCATCCGCAACGACGACATCCGCGTGCGCCAGATGGGCTCCCGCCTCTCCGACGCCCGAAGCAACGTCACATCCCCCCTTGCCGATGCAACTCCGGAACTGTCCTTTGTGAACCACGGTCCCAAATGGTATCTTGAAAAGGCGGTGGAAGGAGAGGGCTGCAAGGTGATTGCCGGCCTTGAGATAGTGAACCAGTTGAGGCCGGGATCCCTTACGGGCGTGAATCCGCGCCTGAGGAAGGACAACCACTACGGCGTGAGCCCTCTGTCCTCAAGTTCCGGCACCGCGGTTTCCGTGAACGGAGTTCCGCTTTTCAAACTCACGTCGGACACCTTCCAGGGATACGCCAGAAGGCATTCGGCCCTTATCTGGGTAAGCCTTATCCTGCTGATGGGCGGCCTCATCCTGTTTCTCAGCGCCCGGCCCACCCCGCTGTGCCTTATCGGCACGGTTGCCATCCAGACCGGCATCTTCATCTGGATGTTCCTGTACGGACGGCAACTGGACCAGGTGTCCCAGATCTTCTCCCCGCTGCTTTACGCCGACGGCCCGTTCTTCTACAGCCTTGGCGCCGTAATAATAGTAAACCTTGCAATCGACATACTGGTCCTGGACCTGTTCGTTGTGCGCTGGACCTTCCTGAAAGGAGTACTCAGGCGCTCCTCAAAGGCCGTCCAGGGCATTCTGGCGGCGGTTTTCCTGGCGGCGGCAATAGGGGTTGCCCTCTACATCCACGTCAGTTTCTGCAGCATCCTTGAGAACTCCAGCATCAATCTGGAACTGTATAAGGTAACGCTGATCAGTCCGTTCACGGGACTTGTCTATGCCAGTTTCCTTGCGCTGGCGCTGGCAATCCCCATGCTCCTTCAGATACTGTCGCCCCTTGCGAGGAACTTATCCGGCCTTCGCTACGATATGTTCTCCCTCTGGGGCCGGATGGCGTTCTGCGTGGTGCTGGGGGTATATTTCGTGACCACATCGGCCATACTGGGATTCAGGAAGGAGCAGCGCCGCGTGGACGTGTGGGCCAACCGCCTTGCGATGGACCGTGACGTAGCCCTGGAAATCCAACTCCGCGCCGTAGAAGGAGCCATTGCCGAAGACCCTATGATAGGCGCCCTGGCGGCCCTTGACGGGGGTAACGACATCCTCCGGGGCAGGCTCACAAGCGCCTATATGGTAAGGATTGCCCAGGATTACGACATCTCCGTGGTGAAGCCCGGCCCCGCCGGCCCCGGGTCCCATCCGCTGTTCCTTCAGAGGATTCGCGGCGGCGTGCGGCTTGGGGAGAATTCCCACTTCTTCTACAGTTCAATCGGCAACGGACGTACGGCCTACACCGGCCTCTTCACCTATTATTCGGAGTACGGTCCCTCGTCCATTTTCGTGACGGTTGAATCCAAGCACAACAGGGAAGACCGCGGCTACCTCAGCCTCCTTGGCATACAGGACCCCGGCCGAGTGAGCCTTCCTCCGGTGTATTCCTGGGCCAAATACGTGGATGGCCGCCTTCTGCAGTACAAGGGCGCCTACCCCTTCCCCACCCTCTATTCCGGAAAGATAAAGGAAATGGCCGGAGACCATCCCTACAGTCACATACGCATTGAGAGCTGGGACCTCTTCGCAAGGGAAGTCTCGGACGGAGAAGTGATCATCCTTGCCCGCCAGAGCACGGAATGGCTGTACTACATTGTGGAGGGCTTCCTCCTTACCCTCGCGGCCTTCTTCCTTGAAACCGCGCTCTCAAGAAGGCGCCGCCGCACGGGAAGCCGCAGTTACTTCCAGACCAGGATAAGCCTTGTGGTGTATATCTCCCTCATCATAACTCTGGTGGCAATGGCGGTGTTCAGCGTGTGGTTCGTCTACAAGAGGAACAATGCCGATATGGTGGGCGTGATGACATCCCGCATCAATACGCTTCAGGCTATGCTGCAGGAGCGCCTGAGGATGGTTTCCACCCCGGCCGACATTGGCACGCCGCAGGCCGTGGCGGCGGTGGAGGGAGTCGGGAACAACCTCCGCTGCGACATAACCATCTTCGACACCGCCGGCAGCGAGGTGATGAGTACAACGCCGGAGGTGTATGACAGGATGATCCTTGGAAACAGGCTGGAGCCTTCGGCCTATAACAATATCATATACGGGCACAGCCGCTTCTACCTCCACCCGGAGAAAGTGGGCCGGAGGCGCTTCTACGCCCTCTACGTGCCGCTTTTCAACAGCAGCGGCACCATGATAGGGATTGCATCGGCCCCGTTTACGGACCTCACCCACAACTTTGAGACGGAGGCTGTGCTGCACGTTGCCACCATCATCACCATCTTCCTCCTCCTTCTCCTTGCGGCAAGGCTCATCACGTTTATGGTGGTGTCAAGGCTGTTCCGGCCGCTGACGGAGATGAGCCGCAAGATGACGGTGACGGACGTTGAGCACCTGGAGCCACTCATTTACAATCAGGACGACGAACTTACCCCGCTTGTGGACGCATACAACCGTATGGTGAAAGCCCTCGGGGAGAGTTCCCGCCGCCTGGCGCAGGTGGAAAGGGACAAGGCCTGGACGGATATGGCACGCCGCGTGGCGCACGACGTCCAGAACACCCTCACCCCCATCAAACTGCAACTCCAGATGCTGAGCCTGATGAAGAGCAAGGGCAATCCCGCCTGGAAGGATAAATTTGACGAGGTATCCCAGACCGTAATATATCACGTGGACCTCCTGTCCAGTTCCGCAAACCAACTTTCCACCTTTGCGAAGATGTACGACCAGTCATTTGAGAGGCTGGACCTTGATGCCCTGGTGAAAAAGGAGGTTGGACTCTTCGATTCCCGCGACGACATCCAGTTTGAATACTACGGCCTTTCCGGCGCCATGGCTTCCGTCCAGCGCCCTCAACTTACGCGCGCAATTGTGAACCTCATAACAAACGCAATCCAGGCCGTGGAGGGTCTGGAAGGGCCTAGACGGATCCTCATCTCACTGAGGAATTCCTCCGAAGACGGGTTCTACGAGATAGTTGTGGAAGACAACGGTCCGGGTGTTGCCGAAAAAGACCAGGAGCATATTTTCGTAGCCAATTTCACCACCAAGGAAAGCGGCAGCGGCCTTGGCCTTGCCATATGCACAAAGATAGTGGAGCACGCCGGGGGCAGCATCTCCTACAGCCGTTCATTTGCGCTTGGAGGCGCCTGCTTTACCGTGAAATACCCCAAGAACTGACGGCTCCGGCCACTTTTTCCAGCAGCCATTTGGGGGTGGAGGTGGCGCCGCATATGCCAACGCTCTGCCAGTCCTTTATCCAGGAGAAATCTATTTCCTTTTCCGAGCCAATTACGTAGGTGGCGGGGTTTACGCTGCGGCATAGGTCGCTGAGGACCTTTCCGTTGGAGGAGGAGCGCCCGGCCACGAAGAGGATTACGTCGTGGGAGGCGGCAAAGCGGGCCAGTTTCTCGTGGCGGCCGGCCACCTGGGCGCAGATGGTGTTGTTGACGGTGAGACTGGCCCCGGCGGCGCGGAGCATCTCACAGATTTCCTCATACTCGGTGGGGCTCTTGGTGGTCTGGGAGAAGATCACAACGGGCTTTCTGAGGTCTATCTTTCCCTTTTTGAGGGCAGTGGAAAGCATTTCTGCGTTTTCCACCACAAGGGCGTTCCCGCCCACCTGGCCGATAAGCCCGAGGACCTCCGCGTGACCAACCCGGCCGAAAATGATGACCTGGCCGGTGGCGTTACGGATGCGCTCCTGGAGTTTAAGCACCACGGGGCAGGAGCAGTCAATTACGGAAAGGCCGCGTTCCCTGGCTTCCTCATAGGTGTAGGGAGGTTCACCGTGGGCACGTATGAGAACTGTGCCGCCGTCAGGGACTTCGGACAGGGAATTTACGGTTACAAGGCCCTTTTCACGGAGACGGGAAAGTTCGGCCTCATTATGGACTATGGCGCCAAGGGAATAGAGGGTTCCACCGCCACGGAGGTATTCCTCCGCGCTTGTGATGGCGCGGATAACTCCGCCGCAGAAGCCGGAGCCCGGGTCTATCTCTACCTTTACCACGTTATTCCGGGAGTTTCCAGAAGGGTGAAACGGCCCTGAAGGAGACCCAGCATCCAAACCAGTTCCTCGTGGAGGGTCATATGGGTGTTGTCAAGCACAAAGGCATCCTGGGCCTGCCTTAAAGGTGACGTTTCCCGGTGGGAATCTATGTAGTCCCTCTCCTGAAGGTTTTTCATAACATCCTCAAGGATTGGGTTCTCACCCTTTGCCACAAGTTCGTCATAGCGGCGCTGGGCGCGTACGGCGGGCTCTGCGGTCATAAAGATCTTTACCTCCGCATTGGGGAATACGGTGGTGCCGATATCCCTGCCGTCCATTATCACCCTGCCGCCTTCAGAGAAAGCGTGGAGGTGGTCATCCACCCAGGAGCGCACGAAGGGGATGGCGCTTACGGGGCTCACGAGGGCGCTTACTTCCAGGGTGCGGATGAGGGGCTCAATGCAGCGGGGGCCACTATAAAGGAGCGTCTTGTCATCCTCTCTTTGGAAGTGAAGGTCCAGGCCGGGGAGGGCCTTCTGAAGGGCGTCCTCATCTATCTTTCCTTCCGGGGCCATACCATTTTCCATAGCGAACAGGGTTACGCCGCGGTACATGGCGCCGCTGTCAAGATACAGGAAGCCGAATTCCTTGGCGACCAACTTTGCGAATGTGCTCTTACCGGTTGATGAGTAACCGTCTACGGCAATGGTGATGTCTGGGATAGTCATAGCATTAGTATTGGTACGGAATACAAAAATAGAATATTTTTACGATATTTGCATAAAAATAGATACGTAATGAAAGTTCTGATTGTAGACGACGAACGCGCCATCCGTTACTCCCTGAAGGAAATCCTGGAGATGGAATCCTATCAGGTGGAAACGGCAGAAAACGGCCAGGAGGGCCTCCAGAAGGCATCAAAGGAAAAATACGACGCCGTTTTCTGTGACATCAAGATGCCCGTTATGGATGGCACCGAGATGCTAGTGAAGATGATTGAGGAGGGCATAGAGTCCCCCGTCATTATGATTTCAGGCCACGCCGACATAGACACGGCCGTGGACTGCATCAAGAAGGGCGCCTTTGACTTCATCCAGAAGCCCCTGGACATAAACCGCATCCTCATTACCCTGAAAAACGCCACGGACAAAGCCAATCTTGTAACCCAGACCAAGATCCTCAAGAAGAAGATCTACGGCCGTGAGATGGTTGGAGAGTCGGAGCCCGTGGAGCACCTGAGGGATATGATCCAGAAAGTGGCCCCCACCGGCGCCAGCGTCCTCATCACCGGCCCCAACGGCTCCGGAAAGGAACTGGTGGCCCAGAGCATCTACCAGCTCAGCGAGCGTTCAATGATGCCTTTCGTGGAGGTGAACTGCGCCGCCATTCCGTCGGAACTGATTGACAGCGAACTCTTCGGCCACAAGAAGGGCTCCTTCACATCGGCCATAAGGGACCATAAGGGAAAATTCGAGCAGGCCGATGGCGGCACCATCTTCCTGGACGAGATTGGGGATATGTCCCTTGCCGCCCAGGCAAAGGTCCTCCGCGTCCTCCAGGAGCGTAAACTCACCCCGGTTGGCGGAGACAAGGAAATCACGGTTGACGTACGCGTCATCGCCGCCACAAACAAGAACCTCCAGGAGGAGATATCGGCCGGAAACTTCCGCGAAGACCTCTATCACAGGCTAAGCGTCATTGTGCTGAAAGTCCCCGCCCTTGACCAGCGGAAGGATGACATCCCCCTCCTTGTGAAGCATTTCACGGAGCAGATATGCGCAGAGAGCGGAAAGCCCGTCCGCGAATACCAGCCCGACGCCATAAAGATGCTCAAGGAGCGTCCCTGGCCGGGAAATATCCGTGAACTGAGGAATGTGGTTGAGCGCCTTCTCATCCTTGGCGGGAATCCCGTCAGCGTACAGGACGTAAAAGACTACGTGCTGTAAAGGCCGCCTGGCACATAAGCCTCTCATCCACAGCAACTTACACAAAGTCGGGTGCACCGGCAGGTGCACCCGACTTATTATAACTGACTGAGAGCCAGCAACTTAACTGCCGGGGAATTATTTCACCCTCTGGCCGTAAGAGCGGTCCGTGGTATTTACGGTAATGATTTCTCCAGTTTCGATGAACAGGGGAACCATGATCTTGGCGCCGGTTTCAAGGGTTACTTCCTTGAGGGCGCTGGTGGAAGCGGTGTTACCCTTCACTGCGGGCTCACTGTAGGTAACTTCCAGGGTTACGTAGGTGGGGAGTTCGCAGGTGAGGCAACGTTCCTCGGGCTCTGTCATATACATCATTTCCACGCGCTGTCCTTCCTTCATAAGGTCTGCATTCTCTACAACACCATGAGGGAGGGTGATTTGCTCGTAGGTTTCCTCGTGCATGAAGTTGAAGGCCTCACCGTCATCGTAGAGGAACTGGTAGGGGCGGCGCTCCACGGAGATGGTGTCAAGTTTCACACCTGCCGTGAAGGTGTTCTCAAGGATGCGGCCGTTCTCAAGGTTACGGAGTTTGGTCTTTACGAATGCAGGGCCCTTACCGGGTTTTACGTGCTGGAAGTACACTACAACGCAGGGTTTGCCGTTGAACATCAGGTACATTCCGTTCTTAAGGTCAGCAGTAGTTGCCATAAAAATTCTGGTATGTTTAGTTAATTGTTATTTCCAAAAATCTCACAAAATTAAGAATTTGTGGTTTTTTCTGCAAATTTTCTTTAGATTTGTATGGATGAAACCGTGGAAGGTCATACGGAACGTAGTTTTAGCGGTGGCGGGACTGCTGCTTGCCGTCCTTGTGGCGCTGCAGATTGTCCTGAGGCCGGCGGTCCTTACAAAACTGGTAAATAAGTTTGCCGCAGATTACGTGGAGGGAGACGTTTCATTCGGGAACATCAGGGCCCACGTGATAAAGAGTTTCCCCTTCCTCAATCTTGAGGCCGATGACTTCTCCCTCACTTACCCGCATGAGAGATATGCCCAGTGGGACACCATCTACCCGGACAGCGGAAGAAGGTTCAGTCTCCTTAAGGCCGGCCGCGGGGAAGAGGTGGACACCCTGGCGTCTTTCCGCCACCTCAGCGTATCCCTGAACTATATGGGCATCATCCGCGGTGACGGCTTCCACATCCGGAAGGCGGAACTTACGCACCCCAGGATCTTTGCGCACTACTATGATTCATCGGCCGCAAACTGGGATATCCTGCCCATAGGCGGCCCAAAGAAGGATACCACAAAGAAGCCGGCGCCAAGGATAGAGATAAACAAGGTCCATATGGGAGACCGCCCGTTCATAGTGTTCACCAACCCCAGGGACACCATTCACGGGATGTTCACTATGCGCAGGCTGAGCCTTGACGGGCATCTTGACACGCGTAGCATTGAAAAAATTGAATCGGCCCTGGAGGTGGATTCCCTGTTTGTTTCAGGGAGGCTTCCCGCCGATACAGTGGCGGTGGCCCTCCAGTCACTGAGGGCAAAGGGCGGGGAACGGCATCTGGAACTGGACGCAAAGGCCCAGGCGTGGCTTGCAACCGGGAAGTTCGGAAGGCTGAGGGTGCCGCTGGGAGTGTCCCTTGACGGGGGCTTCAAGGAAAGGAATGACGACTCCCTTGAGGTGACCCTGAACCGCCTTGGGCTTGATGTGAGCGCCCTTCATCTAGACGGAAAAGGCAGCGTAACGGCCGGGAAGGGAGCGTATGACCTTGACATTGAAGCCCACGTCAAAGACTGTCCGCTTGGGGAACTCATTGAGGAATTCCAGGACAATATCCCGGCCCTGAAGAAGATCCGGACAGACGCCAGGCTCACCCTTGACGCCAACATAGACGGCGTTTACGGCGGCGGAAGGATGCCGGCGGTGGAGGCTAAACTCCTGGTGCCGCAGGCATTTCTGGACTACGACGGCCTGAGCCGTGAGGGCCTGGTTGCGCTTGACGCCACGGTCACAACGAATGACCTTAAGGCCGTGGATGCGGATATAAGGAAACTCCTTTTGGATATCCTTGGTTCCAGGATAAATCTAACGGGTGGGGTGAAGGACGCCCTTGGGCAGGACCCTCTCATAGTGTTTGACGGCACGGCAAGGGCGCGCGTAGACTCCCTCACAAGGGCGTTTACGGAAGAGCGCGGCATCACCGGAACCGGCTCAATTGACGCAAAACTTCACGGCAGGGTGCGGAAATCCCAGCTCAATCTGGCAAAGATAGGGGCGGCCGATATCCTCTGTAACCTTGACACCCGGGACCTCTCAATCAAGGATGCCCCTGACAGCATAGACGCCTTCATTCCGGCGCTGGAAGCGGAACTTGCCACAAAGGCCAACAAGATAGACCGCAACATCCGCCAGGGAGCCCGCGTTCTGGCGCTGAAGGCCCGCACGGACACTTTATCGGCCCGGTACGGAAACCTTGACATAAAGGGCGGGAACCTGCTTCTCCTGATGCAGAATTCCGCCGATATCCTGAAAAAGGGCAAGGAACTCACTCCCCTTATGGGCCTTCTGAAACTTGGAAGCCTGGGGCTCCGGGACCAGGAGGGAATGGGGATAAGGGTTCGCGAAAACACGGAGACTTTCCGGATTACGCCCGCTTCAAAGGCACAGCCCTCGCCAAAACTCACCCTCACGTCCTCTTCCAGCCGCCTTGGATTCAGGAAGGGAACGGATTTCTACGCTTTACGGGACGTCAAATTTGACATCAGCGCAAGGAAGCACGTTTCTTCCCGCCGGCTGGGTTCCGAGCGTCGGAACCACATCCTGGATTCCCTCCAGAGGGTTTATCCGGGGGTGCCGCGTGATTCCCTTTTCAGAAAGGCCCGCCTTGAACGCCTGAACCGCCAGGCAAAGGACGATTTCGCATCCAGGGACATCAAGATAAGCCTCTCAAAGGCCCTGCAGGGCTATGTGAGAAACTGGGACATCGAGGGCAACGTGGACCTCTCCGGCGGGCGCATTATGATGCCGGCGTTCCCGTTAAGGACACGGGTATCGGCCATAAAGGGATCGTTTGACAACGACACCCTAGACCTTCAGAACATCACCATCAATGCGGGAGTGTCGGATGTATCGGCCAGGGCAAACCTGACGGGCCTGAGGCGGGCGCTTATCGGCCGCGGAAAGAGTAAACTGAAACTCAAGGCCGATGTATCCTCCAACTACATTGACGCTAACGAACTTATGCGCGCCTATGCGTACTACACCACGTATGAGCCGCCGCAGAAACTTGCCGATGCCTCCGACGAGGCTGTGGAGGAGGCCGTTGAAAGCGCCGAACTCCCGGATTCCACGGGCGGCAGACTGATTGTGATCCCCTCCAACCTGGACGTTGACTTCACGCTGGAAGCCAGCGGCATTAAGTACGACAGCCTGCTCATAAGTTGGGCCGCCGCAGATGTGGCCATGCGTGACCGCACGCTGCAGGTGACAAACGCCATTGCGGCCTCAAATATGGGAGACCTCTATTTCGAGGGATTCTACTCCACGCGTAACAAGAAGGATTTATCGGCCGGATTTGACCTTAACCTTGTGAATATCACCGCAGAGAAGGTTATAACCCTGTTCCCGTCGGTTGACACCCTTATGCCGATGCTCCAGAGTTTTGACGGAGACCTTGACTGCGAGGTTGCGGCCACCACCCAGATAGACACCAATATGAATCTCATAATCCCTTCCGTGGACGGCATACTCAAGATTTCCGGCAACGACCTGAACCTCAGGGACAGCAAGGAGTTCACCAAGATTGCGAAACTCCTCCTGTTCCGGGACAAGAAGAAGGCTCACATAGACAATATGTCCGTGACGGGAATGATGAGGGAGAACCGCATAGACGTATTCCCTTTCGTGCTCAGCGTAGACAGGTATATGGTGGCGGCAAGCGGATACCAGAAACTGGACGAATGGCTGGACTACCATATTTCCGTGATAAAGTCTCCCCTGCTGTTCAAGTTCGGCCTCAATGCCTGGGGCAAGGATTTCGACCACATAAAATACGGGCTTGGCAAGGCTCGGTACCGCAGCGCCAACGTCCCGGTATTCACAAAGCAGATGGACACCGTGCAGTATTCCCTTCTTGCGGCCATCCACAACATATTTGAACTTGGCGTGGAGAAGGCCCTGGCCGAAAACCGCGCGGCAGAGTACCTGAAGCAGCAGCAGGCAGGTTCAGGAGCCTCCGGGGAAGTTTCCGAGGAAGAACTTGAGAACGCGGCGCAGGGGATGGCGGGCTTCCAGGAAGGAATCCTTGGAAACGTAGAGTCCCGCCGTGAGGCCATAAAGCAGGAAATCCTGAGACTGGAAAAAGAACTATCATCGGCAAATGAACAGTGAAGAATACCTGGAAGTAAGCGTGAGGCTGTCTCCTTTCTCCGAGGAAACGGCGGAGATCATTATGGCGGAACTCTCCGAACTTCCGTTCGATTCCTTCGTGACGGAGGATCCCTTTCTCAAGTGCTATATCCAGAAGGATTCATACAGGGCTTCGGAGGTAAAGGCCGTGCTGAGCGGCTTCCCGGGGGCCACTTTCACAACCGCCCTTGTGCAGGGCCAGAACTGGAACGCTTCCTGGGAGGCTTCCTTCGAGCCCATTGTGGTTGAAGGCACAGTCACCGTGAAGGCGCCTTTCAACACGGATGTTCCGCACACCCGCTACAATATCTGGATAGATCCAAAGATGGCTTTCGGAACCGGGTATCACCACACCACATATATGATGATGTCCCGGCTTCTGGGGCTCCCCGTACGCGGATCCTATGTTTGCGATATGGGCTGCGGCACTGCAATCCTTGCCATCCTTGCCGCCAAGATGGGCGCCCGCAAGGTGTTTGCCGTGGACATAGACCTTGTTGCAGCCCGCAGTGCCTGGGGCAACTGCAGGTGGAACAAGGTGGGGACGCGCGTTGAGACCGCCTGCGGGGATGCATCGCTGCTGCAGATGGGAACCTACGACATCCTCCTTGCCAACATCCACCGCAACATAGTGATTGAGGATATGCCCACTTATGCACGCTCCCTTAAGCGCGGCGGGCATCTTCTCCTGAGCGGTTTCTTTGAGGCCGATGTTCCGGCGGTAACCGCCGCCGCTGAGGCCGCCGACCTCCTTCCCGCCGGGTCTTCTTCCCGCGAGGGCTGGGCTTGCCTTGAATTCTCCAAGAAATGAGTATCGGCCATCATGCCGGAAATCTTTCTGCGCCCACCATTGTGAGTGCAGAGACTATGCAGCGGGCCATCCTGGAGTGCGGCCTGGTGCCGTTTTTCGAGAATCCCATTGCCGGATATTCAGTGGAGGAGATGACGCATCCGTCGTACTGGTTTGACGGAGACGCCGGCGTCCTTGGCCCCTGGGACTGGAAGATTGACTGCGTCCAAAGCGGAGACATCCTCTATGGGAAGTATCTCTGCGGCGGCAAGGCGGCATTTTCTACTTTTGAGTGGTACAGGGAACTGAGGAATTACCGGCAGTCCCTGGAGAAATATGCCCTGCAGCCAGGCCCCCAGACGCTTGTGATGGATTATGTGGATGAACACGGTTCCATTTCCGTGAAGGAAGTGCGTGCACTGCTTGGTGTGAAAAAAAGTGCCGCCGATGCCCTTCTCACAAGGCTCCAGATGCAGTGCCGGCTGGTCATCGGAGACCTTGTCCGCGTATACCGCGGCGCAGACCTCCACTACTCCGGCTGGCAGGTGGCTTCCTTCTGCAAACCCGAGGACCTTGCCGGTTCCGGCGGCTTCCCCGGGGCTCCTGCGGGGTTCCCGTTTGCAGGTGAGAATGATTCTCTGGAGTGCTCCCACTCCCCTTCCGAGTCCTTCAAGATCCTCTCCGCACACATCACAGAACTCACCGGAGAAACTTCTTCCTCCCGTATTGCAAAGATTTTAGGATAATTTTGTATCTTTGCAGTCCAATCCCGCGGGCGTGTTGGAATTGGTAGACAACCCAGACTTAGGATCTGGTGCAGCAATGCGTATGGGTTCGAGTCCCTTCGCCCGCACGTAAGCTGCCTGGCTTTTCGCCAGGCGCTTTTCGTTTGCGGGTGAAGGGACTCCGTCCTCTCAACCCCCTGTCGCTATTCGCGACATCCCCCTTTTAGGGGGAATGCCGGAACCTGCTGCGCTACGCTCGCAGAACCCGGGTGGCTTCAATGCTTCGATGTCTCCGACATCTCGCTGACGTTCCACCACGGCGGCTGATGCCGCCTTCGGCCCTTGACAGGGCCTCCATTTCCACGCACTGTCCAAGTTTTTAGCGTTTTTCTTGGATGTCGAAGCCTATTCTGTTCGATAAACAGGGAAATTAGCGCACCAGGAAATACCCCAATGCAACCAAGGTAATGCCTGCAACGATACTGATGGCCACATACCCTGCGAAACCCCAGATGTTGCCACTCTGCAGCATCACCAGTGCCTCCTTTGAGAAGGTAGAGAAGGTCGTGAAACCGCCACAGAGGCCTACAGTAAGGAATAATGCCCAGTTGCTGCCTTCCGTGTCATTTTTGCCGAATACGCCCCAAAGAAGGCCTATGAGGAAGCATCCCACGAGGTTCACCACAAGCGTTGCCCATGGAAAACCCTTACTGACGCCCTTCATGGCCAGCGATACCAGATATCTTGCAGCTCCTCCCAGGAAACTACCGGCACTTACGGCCAATATGTTTTTGATCAGTTCCATTGTTTAATCTCCTATTCTGATTATACTCCTGTCTTCCTCCTGCTGCTTCCCTCCACCCTTGGCCGGCTTGAAGGAATGGAAGTTCCAACTTATTCCCAGCCAGAACATACGGCTGCGGTTCTTGCTGTTATTGACCAGCGCGAAAACCGGATTGTCGGAATGCACGTCCCAGCAGCGGGTGTTGAATACGTCTGTCAGCAATGCGGAAACCATAAGCGAGTTTTTTATGAAGTACTGCTTCAGGCCGATGTTCCCGTAATGGATGGTCCGGGTGGTGAACTGTGGGAAATACTGCGGTGTGGTTACAAAGTACTGTAATTGAAACTCTGTGCTGCTGAATGGCCGGATGGTAAGGCCGATGCTGCTATTGTTGGTCCAGCCTTTATTCCGGATTTCTGTGCCCTTGAAAGAGCCTCTGGATGCTGTATAGAAGGTGTTGCTGGCCAGGTCTACCGTCAGCCACCTTACAGGCGAATACCGGATGTTATGGTCGATGCCGGTCTTCACGTCTGAGTCCGCATTGATATAGGTTGTAATCAGGATATCGTTGTCCAAATATGCAACCTGGTTGATGTAGTTGGTGGTATAGGTTACGTATGCGTTCCCGTTTACCGTTAAATAGTTGCCCGTGTAGGAATAACTTGCGTCCAACTTGTTGGCCTTTTCTGGTTTCAACTGCATATTTCCCGTCTCGTAGGTCTGCTTGTCAATCAGGTTGATGTAGGGGTTCAACTGCGGATACGTGGGGCGGGAAATACGTCTGGTTAATGCTGCGCTCAAGGACCAGCGCGGAGCAATCCGCCAGTTCAGTGACACATTGGGCGAAATGAACCAGCAGTCGCTGTGCGTATCAAGGCATGAACCATTACTATGTAGCGTGACATAACTGTACTCGAAGCGCACACCGGCCTTGTAGGAAAACTTCTCCGAGAATTTTCCCGAATACATCGCATACGCGGCTGGAATATACTCCCGATGCGTTAAACCGTTGCTCAGGGGGATGGACAGAACCCAATCCTGCGAGATGTCATCCCACTCAAACATCTTGTGGTCGATGTTGTTCTGTCGATACGTCATCTTGACACCCGTCTCGAACTTGCCCTTACCCAGCATTGTCATATAATCGGCCTGCAGGGTAGTAATCAGCGGATGTCCTCCGGACTGGGATTTCTGCACCATTGCTCCGTCTTCGTAGTAGAAGGAAGGCCTGTGCCCGGTGATACTGGAGAAGGAAGCATTCACGCTCAGTTCTTTATTCCCCGGGTCAAATAGATGCTTATATCCCAATCCTCCCTCAAAGTTCTCCCGGTTGAAAGTAATATCGGTCTGGCGCGTGCCGTTGAAGTTCTGAAAGTTGTTCATCCGGGGCAGCGCCACCTTGAAATCGGCCGTGAGGATGTCCTTCGGCGTCGCTTTGAACAGGAGATTGATGCCGGCATTATGACCGCTGGTCCGTTTAGTGGCGTTGATAATCTGATCTACCTGGGTGCCCGTAGCCACAATCTTCCGATGTAGCTCGCTTTCGACCAGATCCTTCTCATACTTGCCGTTGTAGTTGAAGCGCATGCCCCAACGGCCCTTGTTATAGTTCAGAGCCACACTTCCGTTTAGGAAGCCATTGAAGCCATAATTGAACGCAGCCATCGCGCTGAACAGATTGGCCGAATGTTTCTTGGAAATGATGTTGATAATGCCTCCGGTTCCTTCCGAATCGTATTTTACATCCGGGCTGGTCACAATCTCGATGCTCTGCACATTGGCAGCCGGAATGCTCTCCAGACCTCCCAGCGTAGTCGGGATTCCGTCCACCAGGATAAGAACATTGCTGTTGCCCCGGATGGAAATGCCGCCGTTGCCATCCACACTTACGGCCGATGCTCCGCGGATTACCTCCAGCACAGAGCCTGTGGCCGCGGCGGCGCTGGATTCCGTATTGATGCGTGTCTTCTCCACGCTTACGCTCTTGGGCGTCTCTCCGGCAATGACTACGGACTCGAGCAATACTGTCGGATCGGGAGTCAGGATTATATCACCCACGTCCGTCAACCCTTTGCCGGAGCATTCTAATTCCTGCTTCAGGTCCTTATAGCCAATCGAACTGATTTTTAGCAGATACTTACCCGAAAACTGTCCGTTAAGAAGGAATGCGCCATCTTCACCCGTCATGCCTCCGGCCACCATCTTTTGGCTCGACTCAAGCATTACAGCCGCATACATTACCGGCGTTCCATCGGCCTCCACCACGCGTCCCTTTACCCCGTTCTGGGCAAAGGAAACCAGCGTATTAGCCAGAAGTGCTATCAAAATGATGAAGCTGCGCATTCTTTACTTGTCAAGATGACCTTCCTGAAAACGAACATCTCATCGTCCATGCTCCAGTTGCCCTCCTCCGCTTCCGGAACAACCGGACCGTGCTGGTACTTATTCCAAAACTCGACGATGTGGAAGCCGCAGCGGTTAACGTAGAAATGGATGTTTCGTTTCTCGAAGTAAGGGGTGATGGTCTCCCACACCTTGATCTCCGGATGCATCGCTTCAACCGCTTTCCAAGCGGCCTGGCCGATGCCTTTACTGTGGATATCCGGTAAAACGAAAAGCAATTCCAGCTCACCCTTAGCCGCTTCTTTGTCAATGCGCAAGACTACACCGCCCACCTTCTGGCCGTCCAGGACAATGCGGTAAGTCTCTGCATTCTCCCCGTCGATGGAATCCTCGATGGTCCTGCGGGAGATGACCTCTTCGCCCTCTTCTACGCGCTCGTCCCGCATACCGAACTCTTGCTGGGCGCCATACTTGAACGCCCACCGGTTATCTAGGATGAATTGTTCCCGGTCATCGGGCTGCAGGGGAAGAAGTGTGATATCAGGTAGTTTCATAGACACCGAAAAAAAGTGAATTTACCTTTCAATCTTCTTGATAAGGGTCAAATTACCGCTGGACAGGGCCTCAAAGTTGGCCTCGATCTTCTCAATGTCCCAATCCCACCACTTCAAGTCCTGCAGGTAAGCTATAAAGTCGTCGTCGAAACGTTTTCTGATTACCCTACAAGGATTACCGGCAGCCACAGCATAAGGAGGAATATCGGAGGCCACCACAGAGTTTGCGCCGATAATTGCGCCATCACCAATACGTACTCCAGGCATCACCGTCACGTTCTGGCCTATCCAAACATCATTGCCTACAATAGTATCCCCTTTTAGGGGGAGTTCATCCTTCACCGGAGCGATGGCAGAACCCCAATCGCCACCCATAATATAGAACGGGTACGTAGTCACGCCATCCATTCTGTGATTAGCGCCATTCATCACGAACTCTATACCCTGAGCTATGGCGCAGAACTTACCAATAATCAACTTGTCGCCAATGAAGTCGTAGAAGTGGGTGACATGCTTCTCAAACTGGTCCGCCCCGTCCACGTCGTCATAGTAAGTATAGTCCCCGATGATGATGCGAGGATTCTTCACCACATTCTTGATGAAGCACAGTCTGGGAAGATTCGGATTCGGGAACACTGCGTCAGGATCCGGCCTGTTTGATATCTTGCTCATGATGGTCAAGTAACTATGTTTGTAATCCAAATGAAGAACGCTCTCAGGGGCTTTTCGGCCCCTGCCGCTTGGCAGCCCCCCGAGAAGTTTTTCATATGATATAAAAGCTAC
>JAFSPR010000062.1 GCA_017451395.1 Bacteroidales bacterium | reverse complement strand
TAGCTATCTAGATACGGTTCTCTTCTCTAGTCATCCTTTTAGGATGGCTATTCGTCGAATTATTGGGGGGATTTGTCTTTTATATTGTGAAAAATACTATCTTTACGGCTTGGCTCACTTATCTTGCACATAAGGGAGCGCGGACATTAGACTAATAACTAAAAGATTATCATATGAAGAAAACTTATCAAGAGCCTCGTATTGAGGTAATTGCCCTGAGCACGGAACAGAGAATTCTGGATGTGTCTCTCAATGTTTTAATGGCTACAACACCACCCGATCCTTCCAATAGTATGGACATGTCAGCAGGCGATGCTTGGGGTGATTGGAATTAAGTTATGTACAACAAGTCAATTAGAATTGTTATGAAAAAAGCATTTATTGTCATAATTGCGGCTGTTGCTACTATAGCTTGCACGAAAGAATCTAATATTCAAGATAGGAATCTTGCTCTGGAAGACGGCCTCCTTTCTATTGAAGCTACGGTTGCTCCTTTTGTAGATGACGCAACAAAGGCTTCCATATCGGTAAACGGCTCTGGCGCTGTTACAGGTACTTTCTCTTGGTCGGCTGGTGATCAGATTGCCTTCCCTGTCACAGCCTCCGGCTCTCCCGCATATGTTCCCTTGACATATAACTCTGAAAATGGAAAGTTTGAGGGCACCTTAGGAGACGGCCAGGAAGTGAATTATTCCGGTACCATCTATTACCCCGCAAGCGTGGTCATTGGTCCTACATACAGCACCAACTATGCGTCTATAGACGCGGCTAAAGCCGGATTTAAAATGACCGCTAGCGTTCCTGCCTCGTTGAGCGAAAAGATCATTATGACCCACGAGAGCGCCCTTGTGCACGTTCAGTTTTCTAACGTGCCGAGCTTTGCTGACGAATTAGTTGTTAATGACGGAAGTAAAGACATTGCTAAAATTCAGATTGGTGTTGCAACGGAACCAGTTGATTTTTATGTTCCTATAACTCCTGAAGGGTCGAAAGAATATACTTTTTCTATCGAAGACACTAGTGATAATGCTATAATTAGTGTGTCAAAAGAAAAAACTTTGACGGCTGGTAGTTTTTATAACACACCCTCTGTCGCAATTGGTCCTATAGTACTGATAGAAAACCGTACTAAGACAGAAGCCGATGCTGGCGGACATGAGTCCTCCGGACTTCCTGGAAACATTGATTACTATCCTTATTCCGGCGGTTTTAATGATGACAACCTAAAATCCGTTACTATTAATGCGGTTAACTACAAATATTATGTGTACCCGGAAAGTGCTTATAATACGACACAGAGAGTCATAATTCACCACGATAACTTCGAATACCCGCGCGTAGAAACTGCTGTGAAACTAAATAGCCATGAACAATATTACACTTTTGGTTACACAACAGGGTTAAGATTAACCAGCAACACGGGGTACACCTTTTATGTATATTCTCAAGATAAGACCAATGTTGATTTATATGTATGGTCTCCGTCAGAGTTGTTCGGAACCTGGGCTTCTCCTGATGAGTCTAAAAAAGGGTTTATCCAAAATGGGGGAGATGCGAGCAGTAATAGGATTTACTACTTTGACTTAACTGGCATATCAACCTATTCTTTTAAACTCCATAATGGTAATACAAATTATTGCGGCGACCAGAACGATATATCTGTTAGTGGAAATGTGTATTGGGCTGTTTATAGCAACAGCGGAGGCACATGGAACTATACCGAAGCATCCTTTAATGATGAGGGGATTGCTAATTGGATTTATACGTGGTAATACACATCTCGAGGCGGGCCTAAACAGTCTGCCTCTTTTTGTTTCTAGATAATAACAGCTTTGTGTTTTGAGACTTAATCCGAAAGTTAAACCGCAGTTTGGGCGCTGTAAAGGCGTTTTTGCTGTTTACCCGGCTTCAAGGAACGGGGGTAAACGACACTACCCCCTGCCAGAAGGCCTTCTGAAGGGGGTGGGTGTCGTTTAAGTTTCGGAAGTTGCCCGATCAGGCCGGGCATGACGGTATCACAGCAGCAGGAGATGCCCGATAATCCAATAAAAAACCTTTTTCATTTTCAAGCGTTTTACACACAAAGATAAGTTTTTATGTTCAACGTTAAGCATTTTTTTGTACATTTGGGAGGATAAAACACACTAAAACCTTATATCATTATGAAAAAGTACATCGCAGAATGTCTGGGCACATTCGTCCTTACCTTCCTTGGCTGCGGAACAGCAATGTTCCTTGGCTGCACCACTCCCGCCGGAGTAGTCGGAACCGCAATCGCCTTCGGTCTTGCAGTTGTTGCAATGGCCTACACCATTGGCGGAATCAGCGGTTGCCACATCAACCCCGCAATCACCCTGGGCGTTGCCCTCAGCGGCCGTATGAGCTGGAAAGAAGCCTGCGGCTACTGGTGCGGCCAGATCATCGGCGGTATCATCGCCGGCGCCTGCCTCCTCCTTGTTGCCAAGGTTGTAGCGGCTCCTGACCTTACCGGCGCTCTCGGTTCCAACGGCGTAGCCAATGCCGGCGGCGTATGGGGTGCATGCCTCGTTGAGGTAATCGCAACCTTCCTGTTTGTGCTGGTAGTCCTTGGAACCACCGATCCCAAAACCGGCGCAGGCAACTTCGCTGGTCTTGCAATCGGCCTCAGCCTCATCCTCATCCACCTTGTGTGCATCAACCTCACCGGTACTTCCGTGAACCCCGCACGTTCAATCGGCCCCGCAATCTTTGCAGGCGGACAGGCCCTCAAGGACCTCTGGGTATTCATCTGCGCGCCTCTTGTTGGCGGCGCCCTCAGCGCACTTGTCTGGAAAGGCATTTCCTGCGAGAAAAAATAGCGCCCTGCGCCTATGAGACGCATCATCGCACTTGCACTTATAGTTCTCACTGCGCCTCTTTCCGGGGCGCAGGAACTTTTTGTGTTCGACTCCCCCAACCTTCACTGCAAGGACTCCGTGCTGGTGTTCTCGCCATCGGAGGGTAAGGACCTTCCCACACTGTTTCTCCTTCACGGCTTTGGCGGGAAATACTCCGACTGGAGCCGCCACGCGGACCTTCAGGCAGCGGCAGAGAGCAGCGGATTCCGCATCATCTGCCCGGACGGCTTCTACAAAAGCTGGTACCTCAACGACGCCAACCCCGCCAATATGCAGTGGCGGAAATTCTTCTGGGAAGAGTGCTGGCCGGCAATGGAAAAACGCTACGGACTTAAGGCCGATAAAACCTTCATAGACGGCCTCTCGATGGGCGGTCACGGGGCAATGAACCTGTTCCTGGACCACCCTGAGCGCTTCCGCGGCGCCGGCTCTATGAGCGGCGTACTGGGGCTTCACCACTCCGGCGGCTCAAAGGAAATCATTCCTGGAATCCTTGGCGTTGAGTCAATCTATGACCCTGTTTGCGCAGAGCAGTCGGCCATAAACCGCCTCTATCGGGTAGGAACGGCAGCGCCGCAGAAGATAATTGTAATCTCCTGCGGCACCGAGGATAAGTTTATGATTGCCTCAAAGGAATTCGAGCAGCGCTGCACGGAACTTGGCGTTCCTCACGTCACGCTGTACTCTCCCGGAAAGCACAACTGGCAGTACTGGGTTTGGCTCCTGCCCTATCACCTCAAGTTTTTCTCCGAGGCCCTATAGCAGTTCCAGGAACTTCTGCATACCGGCCGTCGCAACAGCCTTTATATGGGTGATGCGGCGGTCGTATACTGATACATCGGCCGGATCAATCAGATAGATTGGGGCCGATGCCGGGGCGTACCTGTACAGCCCGGCGGCAGGATAAACCTGCAGGGAAGTGCCCACGATGAGGAGGATATCGGCCCTGGAGACCATATCTATGGCCTTTTCGATGGCGGGGACGGACTCTCCGAAGAACACTATATGCGGCCTCAACTGACGGCCGTTGGGGGCAAGGTCACCCAGTTTCACCTCTTCATACCCTACATCTATTACCTCGTCTTCCTGGAAGGAGATGTCATAGATTCCCTTTTCAGGGCGCACCTTTGTGAGTTCTCCGTGAAGATGGAGGACACGCGTTGAGCCCGCTTTCTCGTGAAGATTATCCACGTTCTGGGTTATTACATCCACATCATAATCCTTCTCCAGGCCCGCTATTGCAAGGTGGGCGGCATTGGGCTTTGCGTCCTTAAGTTGGGCGCGCCGGGCATTGTAGAAATCCAGCACAAGGCCGGGATTACGGAGCCAGCCGTCGTGGGAGGCAACATCCTCCACGTTATACTGCTCCCAAAGGCCACCGGAATCACGGAAGGTGGCAAATCCGCTCTCGGCGCTCACTCCGGCGCCGGTAAGAACCACGATGCGCTTTTTCATTTCAGTATCTTCTCTATTCTTTCAAGTTTCCCGTCTACCGGCGCAGGCTTCACTCCAAGGAGTTTGCAAAGCATGGGGTAGAGGTCTGTGTTGTGGAAGGCGCTCTGCTCTCCCTCGGTGAGCGGGGCCTCGTAGGCCACCTTGAAATCTGGGCCAACTGCGCGGAATGCAACCATCATATCCGTTTCCCTGGGGTCAAAGCCGTGAGTGCCCTGGTTGCGGGAAGGCGCAAAATTGAACTGCCAGCCAAGGTCCGGGCTCACGATTATGTCTCCAAGGCGGTTTGAAGTGCCGTAATTAAGGTACTCCGGAACCTCACCGTGCTTCCACACGTTAAGGTGCGGGATGTCCTTGAGGCGGTTATAGAGGCTGTCCACATATCCTTCCTTTGCCCAGATGCTTGTGGGAAGGGAACCCACGCAACGCTCCACCCATTCCTGAGGCATAACGTCCCACCACGCCACAAAGCGTTCCGGGGAGATTTCCGTCATACCGTGGTCTCCGGCAAGGATGAAGTTGATTCGGTCTCCGTGCGGGAGGGCCTTGAGCCGCAGATACAGGGAGTGCATAAGGGAATCCATCTGCTCCGCCATATCCTTGGTTTCCGGGGAGAAGGGGCCGTAGACGTGTCCCTGGTGGTCAGGTTCGTCAAAATAGCCCATCACAAGGCGCGGGCGCTCACTCTCCGGAAGGCTCATAAGGCGCACAATTTCGTCGCAGCGCTGTGAGAAGGTCCAGTGGGGTTTTTCGTCCCAGTGCCTGTAGTAGGTGGGGTATTCTCCCTTGATGGGGATGTCGGAGCCAACCCAGTACACCACGCCGCACTTTACGCCCTGGCGCTGAGCCGTAATCCAGACGGGCTCCCCAAGGTAATAGCGGGGGTCAAACCTTGCCTCTGCGTCCTTTATGGCATAGCCGTGCTGGGTGTCCGGATTCCAGAAACTGTTGTTCACCAGCCCGTGATGGTCCGGCACCAGGCCCGTTGCCATGGTATAATGGTTGGGGAATGTTGAGGAAGGGAACGAAGGTTCCATCCTGGCCTTCACGCCAACCGTGGCCAGGGAGTCAAAAAACGGCATCTCATAATAATCAGGATAATCCCATCGGCTTCCGTCAAGGGAGATTATCACCGTATAGTTCTTGGGTTTGCAGGCCGATATAACCGCCACGGTCGCAAGAAGGCTCAGTAAGACTTTACGCATATTCTTTGGTTTATCCTTACAAAATTAGCGAAACTTTTTGAAATAGAACATACACTCCGTTTCTTGCAATTATTACGGGAATTCGGTAAATTTGTGATTCGAAAGAGTATGAGGTGAAATAATATAAGGTTATAACCTAAAAACATATATGAGCAAGCATTTCACTTTACCTTACGAGGGCGGTCTCATTGAGAAGAACCTCCCGCAGGGAATCCTGCACACCTATGAGAAAATCTGGACCAAGGTTTATCAGGATTCACGTCCGGCGTCTTACGCAGTGGCAGACCTCATTGAGGATGCCATCAAAAATCACAAGGACGGTCTTTTCCGTCTTGGTCTCACCACCGGCGCCACTCCCACTTCCCTTTACAATGAACTGGCCCGCCGCTATCAGGCAGGAAAGATTTCATTCAAGAACGTTGAGGTAGTAACAATTGACGAGTACTATCCCACTTCCGGAGATGAACTCCAGAGCCGCAACCACTCCATCCACGAGGCCTTCCTTGACAAGGTGGACATCCTCAAGGAAAACATCCACATCCCGGACGGAACCGTTCCCGAGGACAAAGTGAGCGACTACTGCATCCAGTTTGATGCAATTGCCCGTAACCTTGATCTCCTTGTTATAGGCGTAGGTGAAAAGGGCCAGGTGGGCTTCAACGAGGCCGGCTCCAACATCAAAACCCGCACCCGCACGGTCCGCCTTTCCTACAACTCCAGGAAGAGGCAGGCCAAGAACTTCAACCACGACATATCGGCCACCCCGGACAAGGCCATCACCCTTGGAATAGGCACAATGCTTTCCTCCAAGAAGATTGTCCTTATGGCCTGGGGCGAGGACAAGGCCAATGTAGTGAAGGCAATTGCCGAAGGTCCTATGACAACGGACTGCCCGGCTTCCCTTCTGCAGGCCCACGACCACATTTCACTGTATGTGGACGAGACCGCGGGAAGCCTCCTTACCCGTAGCGTGGCACCCTGGCTGGTAGGTCCCTGCGACTGGACTCCCAAGTTCATCAGGAAGGCTGTGGTGTGGCTGTGCCAGGAAACCGGAAAGCCCATCCTCAAACTCACTGAGAAGGATTACCTCAACAACAACCTTGACGAGCTCCTCCAGAAGTTCGGCCCGTACGACAAGATCAACATCAACGTTTTCAACGATCTGCAGCACACCATCACCGGATGGCCCGGCGGAAAGCCCAACGCAGACGATACAACCCGTCCGGTATCGGCCAAACCTTATCCCAAGACGGTCCTTATCTTCAGCCCTCACCCGGACGACGACGTAATTTCAATGGGCGGCACGTTCATCCGCCTGGCCTCCCAGGGACACGACGTCCACGTGGCTTACGAGACCTCCGGCAACGTTGCCGTGCACGACGACGTAGTGCTCCAGCATATGGACTGCGCCTTCCAGCTTGGTTTTGCCGATAAATTCGACGAGGTGAAGAAACTTGTGGACAGCAAGGTCCCCGGAGAGCCGGAGCCTCGCGCGCTGCTTGAGATGAAGGGCGCTATCCGCCGCTCAGAAGCCCGCGGCGCCGTTCGTTCGTTCGGCCTCAACGACAACACCAACGTCCACTTCCTCAACCTCCCGTTCTACGAGAGCGGCGGCATCAAGAAGAACCCCCGTTCACAGGCCGATGTAGACATAATCAAGAAACTCATCACTGACCTCAAGCCCCATATGATCTTTATGGCAGGTGACCTTGCCGATCCTCACGGAACCCACCGCGTTTGCACGGAGGCCGCCCTGGAGGCTGTTGAGCAACTTAAGGAAGAAGGCAACAAGTGGCTGGAAGAAACCCACATCTGGCTGTACCGCGGCGCCTGGATGGAGTGGGAACTCGGCCGTGTGGATATGGCAGTTCCTCTAAGTCCCGACGAAGTCGTGAAGAAGCGTCACGCCATCTTCCGTCACCTTTCCCAGAAGGACATTGTCCCGTTCCCCGGCGAGGATCCCCGCGAATTCTGGCAGAGGGCCGAGGAACGCACCCAGAACACCGCCATGCTCTACGACAAACTTGGCATGGCGGAATATCAGGCTATTGAAGTTTTCCTCAAACTTTGCTAAATGTATCTGATTTTTTAATAACTTTGCATTCCGGAATTCCTGCCGCCGTTGTATGGAATTCCGGATTAATTTTTTACTTAAAACACTTAAAAGTATGAAAGTTATTATCCGCAAGAACTCCGCCGAGGGTTCTCTTTGGGCCGCTCACTACATTGCAGCCCGCATCAAGGAAAAGGCCGCCCGTACCAATGATCCCTTTGTGATCGGCCTTTGCACAGGTTCAACCCCCATCGAGACCTACGCAGAACTTATCCGTATGGTCAAGGCAGGTGAACTGAGTTTCAAGAACGTGATTTCCTTCAATATGGATGAATACGTGGGACTTCCCGTGGAGCACCCGGAGAGTTACCACAGTTTTATGCACAAGTACCTCTTTGACCAGATTGACGAGAAGCCGGAGAACATCCACATCCTCAACGGAAACGCCCCGGACGTAGAGGCAGAGTGCGCAGCCTATGAGAAAGCCATCTTGGACGCAGGCGGATTCGACCTCTTCCTTGGCGGCGTTGGTGAAGACGGCCACATTGCATTCAATGAGCCCTTCTCCTCCCTTTCCAGCCGCACCCGTGTGGTTACCCTCACACAGGACACCCGTGAGGTCAATGCACGTTTCTTTGACAATGATCCTTCTCAGGTTCCCGCACAGGCTCTCACAGTTGGCGTAGCCACCGTGCTCAGTTCCAAGGAGGTTGTGATCCTTGCATTCGGTTCCAAGAAGGCACGCGCCCTGAAGGATGCCATCGAGGGCCCTATGAGCCACTACTGCACCCTCAGCGGTCTTCAGAACCACCCCGCCGGCACAATCGTCTGCGACGAAAACTCAATTTCCGAGGTAAAGGTATCTTCATACCGCTACTTCAAGGCCGTTGAGGCTGCAGAGAATCTGTAGTAAGCATAGCGCGCGGTACTCGCCGCGTGCAAAAACAGGCAAAAACGTACGTGTCTGGTACCAAACGGTACTGGGCACGTACATTTTTATCTATAAACGTACGTGATGAGTACCCGCCGGCCTGAAAAATACAATTCTATCTGCCATTTAGACAAAAATGGAGTATTTCTGGAGAAAAACTGCGGTATGATTGGAAGTTTTTCCCCATCTTTGTAAAAGATGATAACCAATAACATATGCGCCATCTGATTAATAAAGCAATTGCGCTCCTTATAGCCGTGGTGATGCCCCTCCTGGCATTTGCCCAGCAAACGGTAAAGGGAGTGATCCAGGATGAAAACGGAGCCCCTGTAGCGGGAGCCTTTGTCCTGATTCAGGGAACATCGACCGGTGTCACCTCGGACAACAACGGTCTTTTTGAAATCAAGGCTTCCAAGGGCCAGGTGCTGGAGATTTCCTGCCTTGGAATGCAAACCCAGACTGTCACAGTTTCCGGAAACTCGGTTGCCGTGCATATGCTCACGGACGCGGAGATTCTGGAAGACGTTGTGGTGGTGGGTTACGGCGTAACCCGCAAGCGTGACCTGGCGGGAAGCGTCTCCTCCATCAAGGCCGATGAAGTGAAGGCCGGCGTCATCACCAACACCGCAGACCTCCTGAGAGGCCGCGCTGCGGGTGTTGCGGTAAGGCAGACTTCCTTCGAGCCCGGCGGCGGCATCAACATCCGTGTTCGCGGTTCCTCGTCAATATCAGCCAGCAACGACCCCCTGTACGTGGTTGACGGAATCCAGAGCAACGTTGGAAACCAGGTGAGCCCTGAGGATATCGAGAGCATTGAGATCCTCAAGGACGCTGCGGCAACCGCCATTTACGGTGCCCGCGGCGCCAACGGCGTCATCCTCATCACCACCAGGCAGGGTGCGGCAGGACGGTTCTCCGTGGATTATTCCTATAATATATCGGCCAAAATCCTCCGCAACCCATGGAAGATGATGAACGCGGAGGACAAGATAAACTTCGATATGAACGTGTGGCGTGAAAACGGAAGCGCCGGAGACCCTCCCTACACCGAGGAGCAGCAGGCCTTCAAGGGCGCGGGCACGGACTGGATCAAGCAGATGACCCGCACCGCCCTCACCCAAACGCACGCCGTGAACGTGACGGGCGGCAACGACAAGGTAAGGGCCGCGGCAAGCTTTGTTAACGTGTCGGACAAGGGTCTTGTGCTCAATTCAGACTTCGGCCGCACAAGCGCACGCGTCAATGCCGATTTCACCCCCACAAAGTGGCTGAGGCTTGGTGTAAACGCATATCTTGCCGCCACAAACCGTACGTATTTCAGCACGGGTACGGCAAGTTCCACCAGCAACGTCATCTACTGGATGTTCCTGGCAAATCCGCTCAACACTGTTGAAGGGAAGGACGTTTTCGGCCGCGACTCCCGCGTGGAAAAGGTTTACTACGAAACCCTGTACCAGGACTACAACGTGAGCGTGAACAACAATTACGTAACGCTGTATGCAGAGGCCGATCCCTTCCCGTTCCTGAAGGCTCGCGTGCAGTACTCCACCAGCCGTGAGAACGACAAATACCAGAGTTACTTCAACCGCAACACATCCGTGGGCGCCTCCTATAACGGCCAGGCTTCCTCTGAACTTGAGGATTCCCACTACCAGCAACTGGAGGGCATCCTCACCTTCCACAAAAAGTTCGGCGCACACGACGTAAAGGTGATAGGCGGCGCGGGCTGGATAAAGAACGTGTACAACTACACGGGTATGGGAGCCCACGACTTCACAACGGACGTGTTCTCATATAATAATATGGGTGCGGCAAACCAGATTGACTGGATAAGCACCGCCAAGAGCGAAAAAACCAACATCTCCTTCTTCGGGAGGGCGGAGTACGTACTCCTTGACAAGTACATCCTAAACGCCAGCGTCCGTTTTGACGGCGCATCAAACTTTGGTGAAGGCAGCAAATGGGGCATCTTCCCCGCCGGCTCAATTGCCTGGCAGATCGGCGACGAACCCTTTATGGAGTTCACCAAGCCCCTGTTCTCCTCCATCAAACTGCGCGCAAGTTATGGCCGCACCGGTAACGACGGTATCGGCACATATAAATCCCTCAGGACTTATGCCTTCCAGGATATCTACCTTGGAGGTAACAGCATTGTGAAGGGTATGTTCCCCAACAATGCCGGAAATATCCTTCTCCGGTGGGAAACCACTTCCCAGCTGGACTTCGGTCTTGATGCAGCCCTGCTTGAGGGCAAGCTGGAAATCAACTTTGACTGGTACGACAAACTCACCACGGACCTCCTTTCCGACGTAAACATCTCTATGAGCACCGTCGGCATCCAGACCCAGAAGGGGAACAACGGCTCCATCCGCAACCGCGGCGTTGAGTTCTTTGCAAAATACCACGTGTTTGATACCAGGGACTTCTCCTGGCAGACAACCCTCAACCTTTCCCACAACCGCAATACGGTAGTGTCAATTGAGACTCCCACATTCTACACCATACGCCCTCACGGCAGTTATCAATACGTGGAGTACGCGGTGGTAAAAGAAGGGGAACCCCTCTCCACCATCTACGGCTATGAGTGGGACGGCATTCTTCAGGAAGGAGAGACCTATGCTCCGCAGCCTAAATCCAAGCCCGGACACCCCAAATTCGTAGACCTCAACAAAGACGGAGTCATTACCGACGAAGACCGCCATTCCCTTGGCCACGGTGAACCCAACCTCGTTTTCGGCTGGGGCAACACCATCCGCTGGAAGAACTTTGATTTCACCCTGTTCTTCGATGCCGCAATAGGCGGATCTATGCTGAACATCTCCCGTCTTCTCCTGGAGGACAATGACCGTCTGAAGTCCTGCGCAGATCGCTGGACCCGCAGCAACCCCTCCACAAGGGTAATGACCGGAACGTGGAAGAAAGACGGTGGCCCCCAGTACGGTTCCTTTGTGAACTCATATTACGTGGAAGATGCTTCTTACCTTCGTCTGAGCAACATCGAGGTTGGCTACAGCCTTCCGCTCAAGGACTGGGGCGTAAACTTCATAAAGGGCGCACGCGTATTTGTTGGCGCAAACCGCCTTCTCACCCTCACCAAGTATTCCGGATTTGACCCGGAAGTTTCCACAAACGGTACCAGCGCGGTTACCCAGGGCCTGGATTTCAACACTTACCCGGCCTACAGGCAGGTTAATGCAGGTGTAAAAGTAACCTTCTAAAATGAGAGCAGTTATGAAAAAAGTCATATTTATATCTCTTGTTGTCCTTGCCGCAGTTTCCTGCCAGAAGGAACTTAAGGAGGTTGTCTACTCCAACCTTACCGACGAAAACGCCTTCACCACGGCGGAAAACGCGCAGGCGGCCGTGAACAGCATCTATTCCTCCCTGCACCTTACGTACAGGGAGCCCATGTTCTACATCAACGACTTAACTACGGACGCCGGCTTCAAAAACGCCAGTCCGTTCGAGGTCCTCAACGACGTTGCCATCTACAATGACAACCGTACGCTGGTGGCCTGGAACGGTTTCTTCGAGATGGTAGCACGCGCAAACATTGTGATAGACCAGGTGCCGCAGATGCCCGACAACTACTTTGGAAACGGTTTCTCAAAAGAACAGATGCTTGGAGAGGCCTATTTCCTGAGGGCTTTTGCCTACTATAATCTCACTGACATCTATTTCCAGGTGCCGCTTATTACCTCCAGCAAGGTAGACCCTACCGCGAAAGAGACGTATGCCCCGCTATCAAAGATAGAGACAGTCATTGAGAACGACCTTTTCAATGCCTGCGACTACCTTCCCAAGTCTTACAAGTCCAACCTTGACGCCGGCCGTCCCACTTACGGCGCCGCCCACGGTTATCTTGCCCGCCTCTATATGCGCCAGGCCGGCCGTGCACGCCAGAACGGGGAAAACGCCACCAGCCTGTGGAATGACGCACTTACGGAGATCAACAAGGTTCTTGCCCTGGAAGGAAGCGTATATTCCCTTCAGCCTACCGTGTGGAACGTGTTTGATCCCACCAACGAGGCCGCAATCTACAACAATGAGCTGATCTTCGCCATCCGCGCAAGCGGAACCCTTCCTTCCGGCTCGTGGGACCTTGGCCTGCAGTTCACCGGCTGGGAGTACGATATGGGATGGGGAAATATTTACCAGCCTCTGGAAATGACCTGGCTGTTTGATCCGGCCGATGAACGTCTAACTGTGCTGCAGGTAACGGAGTACGAGGATGTATACGCCCCTGACGAAAAATACTACCGCGCTCCGTCAAATGTAGCCGAAACCGGCGCCGTGAACAAGAACCACACAATTGCCGGAAAGACTTACGTCCTTATGAACGAACTGGCAGAGACATACACCCAGAAGTACAAGTTCCTAAACACCTGGAAGTATATCTACGACACCCCCAACAACCTGCCCCTGATGCGTCTTTCAGACATTATCCTGTGCAAGGCGGAGATCCTCAACGAACTCCAGGGCCCCAGCCAGGAGGCCATAGACCTCATCAACAGGGTGCGTGACCGCGCCTTCCAGGACAGTGCCCACGGCCTTTCACTGGCAAATTACGGCAGTAAGGAAGACCTCCGCAGCGCTATCTGCGACGAGCGCCTGTTTGAACTTAATATGGAGTGCCAGCGCCGTCCGGACCTCATCCGTATGGGCCTTTGGAAGGACAGGATGACAAAGTACATCAACACTATAAAGCAGCGTTACGCCTACAAGGCCGCCAACGAGGGCCAGGAGGAGGGTTACTACGACTCTTCATGGGCGGCATACCCGGATGTTGCAACCCTGACGGATGATGATATCCGCCGATATATGCCGGTTCCTTACCGCGAGGTAACCCTCAACCCGGACCTCAAGGACGCCAGGACCCTGAAAACCGAATAAAGGATGAAAAGAATCTTATTTATACTGTCGGCCGCGGTCATAATGTCCTGCGCCTGCCAGTCAAAGGACACGCCGGAGCAGGGCGGAGGCGGCCAGAAGGAAGAAGAAACCCCCACTCTTGTAAAGGACGGCTGGAGCACCATTACCTGGAATTTTGACAATGCCGATGGCTGGGAGTACACCCATCAGGACGATGCCCCCACCCCCCAGTGGAGCGTCAAGGACGGAATGCTGAAACTCTGGACAAGGGCCGGCACACATGACCGCTCCAAGCTCAGGACCCTCCGGAGCAACTTTGGCGAAGGCCTCTACACCTGGAAGATCCAGGTTCCGGCCATTGCCGCAGGGGAGCAGGCCAGCATCGCCGGCTTCATCTACCTTGACGACGCCCACGAGATTGACTTCGAGATAGGTTACGGCACGGCCGCAAACAGGGAAAAATGCGGCGCAGAGGCCGGCCAGATGGTTGCCTGTATGACCAACCAGGGCTTCCCCTTCGTCTCAAACTATACCCCCATCAATCCCGGCTGGCACGAGTTCTCAATCGGCCTTCAGGAGAATAACGGCAATTACACCGCCTTGTGGATAATTGACGGAGAAGTGAAACAGACCCAGGCCCTTATGTTCGGCCCTGAGACCAAGTTCAAGATCTACTGCAGCGTGGAGAACCTCCTCTTTATGGGAGACCACACCCCGGAATATGACAACTCCGCCCTCTTTGACTGGGTGTCTTTCACCGGTCCTGATGCCGATAAAGAGCCTGAGGAACCCATTGTGGACCCTCCTATTGACAACCCCTCCGGTGATGTAAAGGTTACCCGCTGGGACTTTGACAGCATTGACGGCTGGTATTACTACACCCATAATCCCGAGCAGGGTAACCCTTACTTCTCCATAAGCGGCGGTATGCTCTCAATTACCACAAAGGGCAACACCATGGACCGCAACAAACTCCAGAGCAACGACAGGTTCGGGCAGGGCGCCTACACCTGGAGGCTGCACGTTCCGGAGATCGAGCAGGGCGCGCAGGTGAGCGTGGGCGCGTTCATCTACCAGAACGACGAGCACGAACTTGACTTTGAGATAGGCTACGGAAAGGCATACGCCCGTGAGGGCTGCGGCGCGGCCGATGACGAGCTTGTGGCCTGCCTCACCAACCAGAAGAACCCCCACAACTCAACCTACGTTCCCATCAAACCCGGCTGGCACGTATGCACAATCAGGATGGACGTGAACGAAAGCGGCCTGTACAAGGCCACCTGGATAATTGACGAGGTTCCGGTTAAGGAACTCCAACTTAGCTTTGGCCCGTCAGGATATTCCAGGTTCCTTGTAGCCTGCAGCGTTGAAAACCTTACCTTCCTTGGGGACCATATGCCCACAAGGGACCACACGGCACTGTTTGACTGGGTGACCGTGGAAGAACCGGTAAAAAAATAACCATTAACCAATAACTTCAGAATGAAACGCACATTACTTTGGCTTGCTGCCGCCCTTGCAGTCGTAGCAGCCTGCCAGAAGCCGGAAAACGGCGGCAATGGAAATGACAACACTCCCGTCGGCGGAGACAAAACCTTCACCGCAACACTTGCTCCCCTCACAAAGGTAACCTTTGGAGAGGACGGACTTGCCCTTTCCTGGACCAAGGCCGACAAAATCAGCGTCTTTGACGGTAAAGGCAACAAGATGTTCCGCGCCCAGGGCAGCGGCGCATCGGCCGAAATCCTTGGCTCTGCCGCCGAGGCCGATACCTACTATGCCCTTTTCCCTTACGATGCATCGGCATCCCTCAACGGCACCGTTATCCAGACCACCGTTGCAAAGGAGCAGACATCCAGCGCCGGCGGAGCTGACCTTCAGATAACCGCAGCCGGCAAGAGCGAGGGCAGTAACATCACCCTTAGCCCCCTTACTGCAATCCTCAAGTTCACCCTTGACGATGACGCCGTTAACGTGTCTTCCGTAAAGATCAAGACCTCCGAAGGCGCCCTTTCCGGCACCGTGAGCATTGACTGCGGCGGAAAACCCGTCCTTGCAGCAGGCTCAACGGCCTCCGAGGTAAAGGTTTCCGCATTTGAAGGCAACTTCAAGAGCGGCGGCACCTACTACGTGCCCGTAATCCCCGGCACCGTGGGGAAGATCACCGTCACATATACCGTAGGTTCCGACGAAATGGAAGTATCGGCGGGGGGAACCACCCTTGCCGCAGGCTCAGTGTATGAACTTCCCAACCTCACCCGCGCAATGACCGCGGAGGAGAAGGGTGTCATTGGCACCTGGCTGCTTCTCAAGTACGGCTCACGTATGGCCGACGGAGAGCCCGGCAACTACCCCTGGGTGAACATTGAGCGCGGCGTTCCCAACCCCGAGCAGACTAACGGAGACAACATCACCTTCAAGTCCAACGGCACCGTGGAGGTGAACCTTGGCGCAGGAAACGACACCTTCAACAACGGTACCGGCGAGGGCCAGACCGTCCAGATGACGGGAAATGAGACCTGGACCATAGTGAAGAAAGACGGCGCCAACTACCTCAAGTTCGGCGGAAATGCATTCCCGCTCCTTCTTGCCGATGCTACCGGTATCGGCGCAGAGTACCGGATTGTGAACGTGGACGAGAACGAAATGCTCTTGGAGTACCCCTACCAGGGCTATGAT
>JAFSPR010000003.1 GCA_017451395.1 Bacteroidales bacterium | reverse complement strand
TTTGCCAAGGACAACCTGCCTGAAAAGGCATCGGCCAAAGGAAGGCTTGACAGGGGGGCGGCGCTTGCCCTCATTACACGGTCAATGCTGTATGCAGGGGAGTATCAGCGCGTCATTGACGCGGCAGACGCCCTTTCAGGCTCTTACAGCCTTATGGGCTCATATGCCGATGCATTCACCAAGAGCGTCTCTGAAGGTAATACGGAGACTATCCTCCAGTACAGTTTCTCCTATGCCGACGGCGTAACTCACGAATTCGACTTTTATTACGCTCCCGGCGGAGACTACAAACTGGCCGGGCAGCAGGGCGGCGGCTACGGTACTCCCACCCAGGAAATGGTGGAAAGTTATGAAAAGGCCGACGGAACCGGTTTCCCGGACTGGACCCCCTGGCACTCAAGCACGGTGGCGGAGCCTCCGTACGCCCTTCTTGAGCCCCGTTTCCAGGCTACGGTCCTCTACAACGGCGCTTCCTGGAAAGGCCGCAAGATTGAACCCTACGTAGGCGGTACTGACGGCTGGTGCCAGTGGAACAAGGATCCTAAACCCGAGGGAAGGACCACAACCGGCTACTACCTCCGCAAATTCGTGGATGAGACCCACGACCTTTCAGAGCGCAGCCAGAGCACCCAGCATTTTGTGCTCCTGAGATACGGTGAGGTACTCCTGAACAAGGCCGAAGCCTGCTACCGCAATAATGACCCCGCAGGCGCAAATGCCGCAGTCAAGGAGATACGCGCCCGCGCAGGACTTCCCTATACGGATAAGACCGGTGATGCCCTCTGGGCCGCAATCCGCCAGGAGCGCCGCGTGGAACTTGCCTTCGAGGATCTCTGGTACTGGGATCTTCGCCGATGGGGGGATGCCGATAAAGACTATCCCACGGGCCTTAACAACTATCAGGTCCACGGTCTCAAGATTGAGCCCACCGCAGTTGACGGCCAGTTCCAGTACACTTATGTGAGCGTGGACGACAAAGACCGCAACTTCCCCTCCAAGATGTACCGTTTCCCCATACCGGATTCGGAACTTAACTCCAACCGTCTTGTAAACCAATATCCCGAATGGAACTAGTTATGAAAAACAGAATTGCCATACTGCTTCTGGCGGTCATCCTGCCTCTGTCCTGTCACCAGGTCGAGCGTGTCGCGCCCACCGCAGACCGTCAGGGAATCACATCCCTAACCGCCTATTTCACGTCCGGGAAATACGTAGACCAGGAGATGGGCCGTCTTGAAGTGACGGATCCAAATACGGAGCGTTATGTGATTCCAATTCCGTGGTTCTTCCCCGAGGCTTCGGACGACATAACCACTCCCTATATGCTCAAGGTGCGTGTGAGGGCCACCCTGCAGGCCAACTGCAAACTGTCTCCGGCGCTTTCAATCCTTGACCTTACCGAGGAAAACCATTTCACCTATACGGATGCCACCGGCGCTTCCCGTGACATTGTGATTACCGGTGAACGCGTCAAATCCAACAAGTGCGAGATTCTGTCTTTCGCCCTTACGGAGCCTTCCATCCTTAACGGAATGGTGGACAAGGCCGCAAAGACGGTCTCCCTCATTACCGCCAAGGACCTTTCCGTAGCAAAGGCAACCGCTATGGTGTCTCCGCACGCCACCATATCCCCGGATCCCGCCGACCCCCGCAATTATAACGGCGACGACGGCGTCGTGTTCACTGTAACCGCACACGACGGGCAGACCAAGGCCGAGTATAAGGTGGTAAAGAATATTCCAGAAAAGATAGACTATGGCCTGAATACATCAAGCGCGGAGTTCCTTTTCAACCTGGACCCTGCAACCGGATTGGGGCTTCCCGGGTATAAGGATGTGGATGCCAACGTTTCCCTGGGCGTCATAGATTCAGACCTTATAGTGAATATGGGTGACGGCTCCGCGCCGCGCTATTATAACAAGATAATCGGCACTTCCGGCGGGACCATCAAACTTGGAAGCGCCGTTCCTACTGGCGCAATCGCTTCCGACGAGCAGGACCATCTCCTTCTGTGTAATCTTGCGCAGCCCGGTGAGACATTCACAATCTGGACAACGTCGTCCGTAAAGGAGGAGCCGGTGGTACTTCTTTCCTTTACAAATGATGAGGACGTCCCTCTGGGACTGGAGATGAAAGTCATCGGCAATATCAAGGAAGAGGCCTCAATCTCAGTTACTTATCCCGGTATTGCCGAAGTCACCCAGAGCGCCCGTTTCCGCTCGATCCATATTGTTGACGGCGCTGTCTCGTCCAACGAACTCAAGGATGTTATGGCAACAGGTTTCCTCTGGGGCGCCGGACCTGCCGGCAGTACCTGTGTCCCTGCGGCATCTGCAAAGAATGATGCGGGCTGGTACAGCTGCGTGTATTCCGACAACCTTCTCACCTGGTTCAAACCGGACCTTACCATAGGCAAGCAACTTAACGGCTATGGTGACGGTACCGATGACGTTGAGGGAGGCGGAACGTACGTGGACAGCAACACGGACCCCAACAACCTGGATACGAAGGGCTTCAACAAGGCCAACTACCTTGCCCTGTTTGTCTCCAACCACTTCCCCAAGTGGTGGCCGGGGCCTCAACTGTATGTCTACGACATTTCCAGCGGCCTGCAGGGTGACAATATCTGGAACAGCCCTTCGCTGGTATTCTCCAAGCCATATATGTACGACAAGCAGTTCAATACCGGCGGTCACGACGGCTTCGGAGCCTCGGGAGACGTTATTCTCGCTCCTTCGGCCGACGGATATATGCTTTACATCTACTACTATGACCACTATTCCCAGATGATAGGTGGTTTCAGCCTTGATTGCATTAAACGATGAAAGCTTCAAAACTAATTCCTTTTATCATGGTGGCAGCGGTCTCCTGTCAGGCGGCCGCTACTGCCGATATGCCCGCCTGGCGCTGGGATGCGTGGGAGGAGGAGCAGGGGAAGGAGCAGGAGGCTCCCGCAGAGCCCCATCCCGGAATCGTGGAGCAGGGCTGGACCAATGTATCGGCCTCCTATGCTGCTCTGCCTGATGGCATTGCAGTTTACCGCAGTCCGGAAACCCTTGGCGGGGTCAAGGCCATCGCATATATCGCCGTGGCCGATCTCTCTAAGGTTTCCTGGGACGTGAAAGCCATCGATGACCCCAAGATCGGCGGCACCACCGAGTCCCTGAAGACTCCATCGGCCTTCTATACCGAAACCGCGGCTCCGGTCATAGTCAACGGCGGTTACTTCTTTGCCGAAGGCGGAAAGAACTACAATGCGTCTGTTGCAGTGAGCGGCGGCCGCACTTACGGCGTGAATATAAACTACGCGTCTACGGACTGGGTCACGATGTACTATCCCACCCGTGGAGTCTTCTACCAGAATGAAAGTATGGCTGCATCTCCGCTTGAGAATGAGCCTAAGGTGGGCTGGACCTACTGGAGCGGCGGCGCCAAGCACTATCTTTACAGCGAGCCCGCCAAGAATTCCTGGGATGCCGCGCCCCTCCAGATTCCGGACGCTTCATTCCCCACGGAGGCTTATGATTTTGCCCCTCAGACGGCTATCGGCGGCGGCCCCGTCCTCATTAACGGCGGGCAGATCGTAAATACCTGGGAGGCGGAACTCCTCTATGGAGACGGGGCCGATGACAAGATGCCCCTTGCCCGTCACCCCCGTACCGCAATAGGTTATACGGCCGATAACCTCCTGGTCCTTTTCGTGTGCGAAGGCCGCGGAATGACTGAAGGCGTTGCCGGAATGACATTCGAGGAAGAAGCCAAGGTGCTTCAGGCGCTTGGCTGCAAAGTTGCCCTGAACCTTGACGGAGGCGGCTCCAGTTGCCTTCTGGTGCAGGGACAGGAGACAATCAAGGTATCTGACGGGGCGGAGCGTCCTGTGGCCTCAGTTGTAATCTTGAAGGCAAAATGAGAAGGAGGATTACAGTAATACTCGTCAGCGTCATCGCCGCCGTTTTGGGCGCCTGTTCCCCCAAGGAGGATCCGTCGGCCTACAAATGGCGTGAGGAATGGACTGAACCGGAGCCCGACACCCCTGAAATGCCGGACGGACCGGATAATCCCGGCCTGCCGGAGATCAAGGGCAAGCCGCGTTACATCTGGATTGATGCCGCTGCCAATTTCAAGTACTACGCCAACGATGTGACATATATTGAGGCCGATTGCAAGCGTATCGCAAAGATGGGCTTTACGGACGTCATCGTGGATGTCCGCCCCACCAGCGGAGACGTCCTGTTTGAATCGGCCGTGGCTCCCGCCTGCCGGAAAGTGGCGGCCTGGTCAAACGGATATCGCTGGATAGAACGTACGGAAACCTTTGACTACCTTGGCGCTTTCATAACTGCCGGTCACGCCGCAGGACTCAGGGTGAATGCCGCCATCAATACTATGGTGGGCGGATATCATTCATCCATAGGGGATGCCGGGATGCTCTATGACCAGCCCGATAAAAAGAGTTGGTGCGCCGTGGACAACCTCCCTTCCGGGCTTACCAATTCCATGGATGATCCGGAAACCGGTCCCCGTTTCCTTGATCCCGCCAACCCTCAGGTGCAGGAGTTTCTCCTGACTCTCCTGGGTGAACTGGCATCCTACGAAGGCCTTGACGGGATAGTCCTTGACCGCTGCCGTTACGATGACTACGGCCTTGACGCAGGTTATACTGACGCCGCAAAGGCAGTCTTTACGGAATACCTGGGAACGGCGCCAAAGAACTGGCCGGTTATAGCCCAGGGCAAAACCAGCATTGGCTCTCCAAGCACTCTGGAGCGCAACTGGCTTACCCTGCGCTGCAAGATTATCCACGATTTCATTGAAAAGGCGGCATCCAGGGTGCACGAGGTTGCACCGGATATCCGTTTTGGAGTATATGTGGGAGCCTGGTTCTCTGAATATTACAGCAGCGGCGTTAACTGGACAAGTTCAAAATATGATCTTAAAACTGGTGAGAGCACGTATAAATGGGCTACCGAGGCTTATCAGAAAACCGGTTTTGCCGATCTTCTGGACTTCATTTTCCTTGGGGCCTATGCCGGAACAACCGGAGTCCACGGCAGCGGGGAATGGACTATGGAGGGCTTTGCAAAACTGGGCGCCAGGCGCCTTGCCGGGGCGGTTCCCTTTGCAGCGGGCCCGGATATCGGCAACAGTACCGGATTCACGGAAGGTGGACAGGAGGCTCTTATCCCGGATATCGTGAACACTATGCTGGGCAGTGCCGAAGGTCTCTTTGTATTTGACCTTTGCCATATAAGGATGTATGAATATTGGGATGCCTTCGAGGAGGCAATCAATGCATATTTGGAAACACTTTAATTAACCACTAATTATTAAACATTATGAAAAAATTCTTTTTGATTTCCGCCCTTGTGCTGGCCGCCCTCTGGGCCTGCACACCCCAGGAACAGCCTGGAAAGGACAATGGAAAGACTGCCGAGGACAGCATTACGCTTGTCTCGGAGTCTACGGTCTCCGTCCCTGTGGACGGTGACATCGTTACCGTCAAGTTCAAGTCAACTGCAGACTGGACTGCCGCATCGGACGCCGACTGGCTCACCATCTCCACCGCCAGCGGCAAAGCCGGTGAGGACTGCTCCGTGAAGGCATCGGCAACCAAGAACGAGACCTATGACAACCGCAGCGCCAAGATTACGATCACTGCAGGTAAGGCAAAGGCGGAGGTTACCGTAAACCAGCTTCAGCTCAACGGTCTCAACATCAAGACCCTTGAATATGAGGTCAGCGCCGAAGGAGGCAATGTTGAAGTTGAGGTTGAAGCCAACGTCGACTACGAGGTCACTATCCCCGAGGCAGTTGACTGGGTACACAATGCCACCACAAAGGG